>NZ_JAFAVR010000038.1 GCF_019242355.1 Sphingomonas sp.
TTCTCGGCGAGGATCATGTCACCGAGCACGGGTCGAAGGTCGGCCGCCTGGAGCGTCACGAGGTGCAGGTCCACACCTGCATGCAGTCCGTGCCCAAGCTGACAGTGCGTGGCTTTCAAGAGCAGGTGCGCGCCGCGCTGCACGATCAACCGCTGACCGCAGCGGGCGCGGCGTTCTCAAATCCGAAGCTGCTGAATTCGAACACCCCGCTGCTTGAGGACGGCGCGACTTATGTCGGTTCGAGCCTCTTCCTCGTGTGGGCGCAAGCCGCCTGATCATTCCATCCTGTTGCGCGTGAGTTGCCCGGCTTCGGCCGGGCTTTTTGTTGGAGACGACCATGACTACTTCGACCGTCCTCCTGGGCGACAACTATCTGCTGTGGATCGCCGTCAACAGCGGCACGCCGACCTATGCCGTGATCAACGGCCAGGGCACCGCGACGATCAACCGATTGCAGACGGAGATCGATACCTCGAGCAAGTCGAGCGCCGGCTACGCCACGTCGGCGTACGGCCTTCGCAAAGCCAACATCGATCTCGATATTCTGCCGACGCTGCCGGACACCGGTGGTTACACCGAGTTCGAGACGCTCTGCGCGGCGCAGCCGGCTGCGCCGTTCCTGGTGCAGATCCGCCGCAACGGCGCGAGCGGCGCTGATCCTGCGGACACCGTCTTCGCTGCGCTGATGTACGGCTCGATCCAAAGCACCGCCTTCACTCAGAACGACAAGGTTTCGGTGAAGGCGCAGCTCGCGCTTGCGGCCGCGCCCACGGTCGACGCGCTGAAGTAAGCTGATGGCCGCGAATGAAGAGCGTGGCGAGTTCGAGCTTAAGCTCGGCCCCGCCACATACGGGCTGCGACCGAGCTGGGAAGCGATCCAGGCGTTCGAGCTCGGCACCGGCAAATCGCTGATGCAGCTGGCCGGCGAGGCGGACCGCGGCGCGCTTGCGCTTTCGTCGGCCGCGATCATCGTCACGGAGTGCATGCGGGCATGGGGTAGGGCCCTCGGCAACACCAGCGCGCGCGGTGCGCAGGTTGAGAACGTGACGCCCATGCTGATGGAAGCCGGCATCTACCTCGTGCAGCCGCGCCTCGCGCTCATGCTCTACATGGCGGCGACGGGAGGATTGACCAGCTCGGGGGAAGCCAAGGCGGCTCCGGCGAAGGAGGAGGCATCGACCGAAAACGCCTCCAAGGCCTCGCCGGCGCCGCGCTCGGGTGGAGGCCGTGGGAATTCTGGTCGTCGACGCCAGTAGAATTCTTCCACGCGTTTGAGGCGTGGCGGCAGATCAACTGCCCGAAGTAGGGCGACTTCGTGCAAGCTGGCCGACAATAGCTGAAAAGCCGAGAAACAAGGTCCCCACCACAGGGGCCACGTATTCCACCGCGGCCCGCTCCCCATAGACGGCTGCCCAGGAGGGGAAGACCCCCGCCTGGAGCGCATTGCCGCTCAAGTCCATCAGGTGCTTCGCGCTGACGTAGGCGAGCACGGCTGCAATCCAGCTCGCAATCCCGAGCCCGTCGAAAAGCCAACAAACCGCCGGTCTCTTCATTTCAGTCCCCTTCCATGGAGCACGCGATGGCAGATCAAGACGCTCGCCAACTGCTCCTGACGATCCAGGCCAACACCGAACTCCTACGGTCGAACCTATCGGCGGCTGAGCGCGCCGTCGAGGAGTTCACGCGATCGACGCAGCAGCACCTCGATGAGCAGGATGCCAAATTCGCGGCGCTCGGGAAGGGCTTGGAGAAGCTTGAGGCTCCCCTCGAGCGGCTGAAGAGCCTCGGCGAATTGGCGATCGGGTCGCTGCTCGGTGAAAGCCTAATCGAGGCCGGGAAAAAGGGCCTCGAGTTCGCTGGCAACGTCAAATTCGTGTCCGAGCAAGTAGGCACGTCGACGCAGTTCCTGCAGCAATATCGGTATGCCGCAAGCCAGTACGGCGTCGCCAACGCGGAAGCGGACGCGGGCCTGCAGCGTCTCACGCGAAGCATCGGCCAGGCCGCCAACGGAAACAGCGCGCTCGTCGCCGTCTTCGATCGTCTCGGCGTCAAGGTTCGCGATAGCAGCGGCAACGTCCGGTCGACCGAGGCCGTCTACACCGACCTATCGTCAGCCATCTCCCGACTGCCCGATCCGGCTCAACGTGCCGCCGATGTCATGCAGCTCATGGGAAGGAATGCCGGGGCGCTGACACCGCTCGTCTCGGCGGGTGCGGAAGGGTTCAATCAGCTCGCGCAGGCGGCTGAGCAATTGGGGGTTGTCCTCTCACCTGAGCTA
>NZ_JAFAVR010000149.1 GCF_019242355.1 Sphingomonas sp.
TCCGGACTGCTTCAGCGTGGCATAATCGTCGGCGCTCAAGTCCCGGAGTACCTCGCGCGTATGCTCCCCGAGCCCCGGCGGCGGCAGGTCACTGTCGGCCCGATCCCCATCGAGACGGACCGGCGAGCCGATCAGCGGCACGCCGGCGATCGTGCGGACCATTGCCCGGTGCTGCGCCTGGACGTCGGACAGCGCTTGCGTGATCGTGTTGATCGGCCCGGATGGGATGCCGGCAGCTTCGAGCTCGGCCTGCCACCCGGCGGCGGGTCTGGCGCAGATGCAGTCGGCGACCAGCCGCACGATCTCGGCTCGGTTCGCCACCCGCGCTTCATTGCGGGAGAACCGCTCGTCGCTCGCCCATTCGGAATGGCCGCAAAGCTCGGCAAGGCGCGCGAACTGGCGGTCGTTGCCGACGGCGATGATGATCGGCCGATCCGCCGCCATGAAGGGCTGGTAGGGCACGATGTTGGGGTGGGTGACCCCTTGTCGCGGCGGGTCCCTACCCGACACCAAGGCGTTCGACGCCTGGTTGGCGAGCATCGCCAGCTGCGTGTCGAACAGGGCCATGTCGATGTGCGCGCCCTCCCCTGTCCGTTCGCGCCGGAGCAGCGCGGCAAGGATCGAAACGCAGGTGTAGAGGCCGGTGAACAGGTCGACGACCGCGACCCCGACTCGCATCGGCCCTCCGCCGGGTTCTCCATCGGGCAGGCCGGTGATGCTCATCAGCCCGCCCATGCCCTGGACGATATAATCATAGCCCGCGCGGTCGGCGTAGGGTCCGTCCTGCCCGAATCCGGTGATCGAGGCGTAGACGAGCCGTGGGTTGGCAGCGCGGAGGGAGGCGGCGTCCAGACCGAACTTGTCGAGCCCTCCGACCTTGAAATTCTCGACGATGACGTCGGCCTTGGCGGCGAGCTTTCGGACCAGCGTCGCGCCCTGTTCGGTCCCGAAATCGATGGCGGCGCTCTTCTTGCCCCTGTTGGCGCTGAGGAAATAGGCCGCGACTCTTTGCTCGCCCTCGCCGTGCCACGGCGGGCCCCAGTGGCGGGTGTCATCGCCGCTCCCGGGCCGCTCGACCTTGATCACTTCGGCGCCGAGGTCGGCGAGCAATTGCGTGCACCATGGGCCGGCGAGCACTCGGCTGAGGTCGAGGACCTTGATGCCCTCCAGTGGCTTCACGCGGCTCGCTTCCACGGACGGCGATCGGCCAGCACGGCCTTCGCCGCATTATGGCCCGGAGCGCCGGTCACTCCGCCGCCGGGGTGCGCGCCAGAGCCGCACAGATAGAGGCCCTTGAGCGGCATCCGGTAGTCCGCGGCGCCGATCATCGGCCGCGCGCTGAACAATTGGTCGAGGCCCATCTTGCCGTGGAAGATATCGCCGCCGATCAGCCCGAAACGGCGCTCGAGGTCGAGCGGCGAATGGATTTGCCGGCCGAGCACCGACGCCTTGAAGCCCGGCGCGTGGCTGTCGACCAAGGCGACGATCGCGTCCGCCGCCTTTTCCCGCTCGTCGTCCCAGCTTCTGCCCGGCCCGAGGTCGTAGCGGAAATGCTGGCAGAACAGGCTCGCGACATGCTTGCCCTTCGGCGCAAGGCTCGGGTCGAGGGTCGAGGGGATCAGCATCTCGACGATCGGCTTCTTCGCCCAACCATCCACCTCGGCGTCGAGCCAGGCGCGATGCATGTAATCCAGGCTCGGCGCCATGATGATGCCGGCAGTGAGATGATTGCCCTTCTTCGGCAGCACCGTGAACTTGGGCAGTTCCGACAGCGCGACATTCATGCGGAAGGTCGCGCTTTCGCACTTCCAGGCATGCATCCGGCTGGCGGTATCGGCGGTGACCGCGCCCGCCGGGATCAGCCGGTCGAACAGCAGGCGCGGATTGACGCCGGCGATGACGGTCTTCGCTTGCCACGCCTTGCCGCCAGCTACGACGCCGGTGGCCCGGCCGCGGTCGACGATGACCTCCTCGACCGGCGTATTGAGCAGGATGTCGACGGCGGCCTCGCGGCAGGCGCGCGCCATCGCCTGGGTGATCGATCCCATGCCGCCGATCGCATGACCCCATGCCCCCGGCACGCCCGCCGCCTCGCCGAACAAATGGTGGAGCA
>NZ_JAFAVR010000203.1 GCF_019242355.1 Sphingomonas sp.
CGCGCGGGACGTCGAGGTATTCGGGGTCGAACCGGCCGAGCAGCGGCACCGGCCATTCGGTAAGGCCAGCATTCTCGACCACCAGCCCCTCGTCGGGCAGAAGCTGCAGGCCTGCGCCGGCAGCCGCGGTCTCCGCGCCCTCACGCACGATCCGCTCGCGTTCGTCCTGGTCGACGATTACATGGCAGGCGCGCAACTTCTCGGCATAATCATGCGCGCCACCGATCGTGATCGGCCCCGGATGATGGAAGCGGTGGCCGACGGTGGTCGCACCCGAGGCGAGGCCGTCGATCTCGACCGGCACGATTTCCTCGCCCAATAGTGCGACGATACCCTGCAGCGGCCGCACCCAGCGCAGCGCGCCTGAGCCCCAGCGCATGGACTTGGGCCAGGGGAAGTCGGCCACGATCGCTTTTATGGCCTCGGCCAGCACGTCCGGCGCCCCGCGCCCTGGCCGCTCAACCACCGCGAACAGCACGCCGTCGCGATCCAAGAGTTGGTCGCGCGTCAGCCCGGTCTTCCGCAGGAAGCCTTCTAGCGCCTGCGGCGGCGCCGAGCTGCGCGGGCCCTTGATCTCCTCACGGCTCGCCTCGGTCGCCTCCGCCACGTCGCGGGCGATGAGGATGAGCCGCCTCGGCGTCGACAGCGTGTCGATCGGTCCGGTCGCGAGGCCTGCCGCCTTCGCCTGCTGAGCGAACAGCCGCGCAAGATCGTTCCGGGCCCTCGCCTGCATCCGCGCGGGGATTTCCTCCGATAGAATCTCGAGCAGGAAGTCGGCCATCAGGCGGCTCCCGCGATCACGGTCGGATTGCGCTCCAGCCATGCCGCGCACGCGGCCTTCGCGAGATCGCGGACGCGGCCGATATAAGCCTGGCGCTCGGCAACGCTGATCACGCCTCGAGCCTGCAACGTGTTGAAGATGTGGCTGGCCTTGATCGCCTGCTCATAGGCAGGGATTGGGAGCTTGGCTTCGAGACAGCGCTCGCACTCCGCCGCCGCCTTGCGAAAGCTGTCAAACAAAGCCTCGGTGTTCGCGACCTCGAAATTGTAGGTCGACATTTCGACCTCGTTCTCGCGGAACACGTCGCCGTAACTGACGCCCTCCCCGTTGAACGCCAGATCGAAGACATTGTCGACGCCCTGGATATACATCGCCAGCCGTTCGAGGCCGTAGGTCAACTCGCCGGAGACCGGCCGGCATTCGAACCCGCCGACCTGCTGGAAATAGGTGAACTGCGTCACCTCCATCCCGTCGCACCAGACTTCCCAGCCAAGGCCCCAGGCGCCAAGAGTCGGACTTTCCCAATCGTCCTCGACGAAGCGAATGTCGTGCTTCAGTGGATCGACGCCGATCTCCGCGAGGCTGCCGAGATAGAGGTCCTGAAGGTTCGCCGGGCTCGGCTTCAGGATCACCTGATATTGATAATAGGCGCCCAGCCGGTTCGGATTCTCGCCATAGCGGCCGTCGGTCGGGCGGCGGCATGGCTGGACATAGGCGCATTTCCACGGGTCCGGTCCAAGAGCACGAAGTACGGTCGCCGGGTGGAACGTCCCCGCGCCCATCTCGAGGTCGTAGGGCTGCAGGATCGCGCAGCCGTGCCGGCTCCAATAATGGTGGAGAGTCAGGATCATGTCCTGGAAGCTGAGCGGCCCGCTGGTCATCGGGCGGGGCTTTGGCTCATGCCTGCCTGTCGGGCAAGTGGCGGTTCAGCCGCGGCTTCCTACATGCTAGCGCAAGTCGCTACAGGAGGAAGCCACCGCATGTTGAACAGAATAGCCCGCCGCCTGGTGACGGGCCTCGGGATCGCCACCCTCACCGGGGCCGCCCTGGCGCCGCAGGCCGCCGAGGCGCGGCAGGCGCCCGCGCTATGGAGCGTCTCGGACGCCGACACGACGGTCTATCTGTTCGGAACGATCCACCTGCTGCCTGAAAAGTATAAATGGCAGACGCCCGCACTCGAAGAGGCGGTCAGCGGCTCGCAGGAGCTCGTCATAGAGACGATCATCGACGAGAAGAACCCGCAGGCGCTGCTGGCGACGCTGATGAAGATGGCAATGGCGCCGGGCCTGCCGCCGATTGGGGACCGCGTTCCCCCGGCCAAGCGAGCGGCCCTCCAGGCGGCGATCGCGAAAAGCGGCTTGCCCGCCGCCGCTTTCGACCGGATGAAGACCTGGGCGGTCGCGTTCATGCTGATCGGAACCGAGTTCCGCAACATGGGGCTCCAGAATGGTCAGGGCGTGGAGCCCGTGCTGAAGGGCGAGTTCACGAGCGAGGGCAAGCCGATCGGCGAGCTCGAGACGAACGCAGAGCAGCTCGGCTTCTTCGACAGCCTCCCCGAAAAGGCGCAGCTCGCATTGCTCGAAGGCGCGATCGAAACGCCGGGCAACAGCAAGGCCGAATTCCAGGGCATGCTCAGCGCCTGGAGGCGCGGCGACGTCAATGCGATCGCACGGACCTTCAATCGCGGGCTCTCCTCTTCGTCGGACCTTCGCGACGCCTTGCTCCGCCGCCGCAACGCGAACTGGAGCCGCTGGATCGAGACCAGGATGCAGAAACCGGGCTCGCTGCTGATCGCCGTTGGCG
>NZ_JAFAVR010000269.1 GCF_019242355.1 Sphingomonas sp.
TGGCCGCCCAGTTCGCGTCGTCGATCCTGACGTGCGAGATGATCTGCGATGGCATCGCTGACCGAGGCGGCTGCTCGCCAACATAGGCGCGCCCCTCGGGATCGATGCACGCCTGGCGAAGGGCATCGAACTCGAGCCCTCCCTTAATCCAGGAGAATCGGTCGCCAAACGGCGTGGCAACGTCTTCCAGCCTATGCGCGTCGCTGCCGTGCAAACAGGGCTTGAGACCACCATAGCGCGCGCGGATTTCCGCGGGTCCCAGGTCCCTTTGGCCCAGCCAGAACTCGCGCTGCGCTGCGCTTCCGGCGAAAATGATGTGTGCAAAGCCTTCGATCTCACGTCTGATAGTCTGATCGGCTGCCTCCCGCACGCCCGACGTGCCATCGGTCGCACCGCCCGCGACTGCGATCAAGATGTTCTTCTTCGCCCAGCCGCTCTCGGAGAACACCTCGCGTAGTTTCTGGAAATTGACCTTGAACTGGTTGACGCCGTAGGCGAGCGCCGCGCGATCATCGCTGATGTTCGGATCGGCTTTCTTGCCTAGCCGAACGAGGTCCGATCGAGTGCAATCGAAGCGGTCTTGCATGACATTGAACTGCAGACGGGACAGGAGACGCTGCAACTCTTGGAGATGATTAGGATCTTCCGGGCTGACGAAGAGGTGGAGATTGACGAAGCCACCCTTGGCCGTCGCCACATCTAGCCGCAGCTCAACATTCGGGAAGACGAGCTTCGCATGCGGTAGTCGACCAGCAGTCTTGTGCCGGAGGACCTCTTCATAGGCGTCCGTTATATAGTAATCCGTAACGGCGATCGCTTCGATGAGCGGCGTGGCCCTCTCAAGCGCAGCGAGGTAATCATCCCACGCCGTCGGGCCGGTGAATTGGTTGTTCATCGCCGTGCCCGGCGCATGGATGTGCGGTTCCCACCGCCGCCAAAGCGATCCTGCGCTGATCTCCTCTGTATGGGTTAAATTGCTCATTTCTGCTTCGCCATCATCCAGCGCCGGCTTGTTTCGCCATTTCGAGATAGCGGCAGAAGGCATTGGCCAACTGAATCTGCCGCGGCGTGCGGCATTCCGCTTCGAAGATCTGCGGCGAGCCGACGAGGATCGACACGCATTTGGCGCGCGAGGTCGCAACGTTGAGTCGGTTCAAGCTGTAGAGAAATTCCATCCCACGCGGTGCGTCCGCATGGCTCGAAGTCGCCGTGGAGTAGATTGCGATCGGCGCTTCTTGGCCTTGAAATTTGTCGACGGTGCCGACGCGAGCGCCCGGTAGGCACTGCTGAACCTCGAAGACCTGTGCGTTGTAGGGCGTGATGATGACGATGTCGTCGAGCGTGATTGGCGTCTCTTGCCCTTCGCGATCGACCCAGGTCGGGTTGGCGGCGAGGATCGCCCGCACGAGATCGCCGATCGCCTGCGCCTCCTCGGGAGAGCAATTCTGGTTGCCGCTGTGCGCGACCGGGAGAAAGTAAAGGCCTGATTCGCTGACCAGCCTCGTACCCTTGATGACCTGCTGCTCGAGTCCGTCCTTCGAGCGGAGCTTGCCGTCATAGAAGAGCTCGGAAGTGTAGGCACAGATCGCGGGGTGAAGCCGCCAAGTCTCTTCGAGAAACAGCCCCTTATCCGCCGCGATCGTCCGCGCACCACCGAGGATATGGTCGAGCGCCGACACGTCGGTGCCCTCGGGGTGACTTCCCTGCATCGGCTGATCGAGCTGTTGCGGATCGCCGATTAACACCACGGTCTTCGCTGCTTGCGACACCGCGAGCACGTTGGCGAGCGCCATCTGCGCGGCCTCGTCGACGAACAGCACATCTACCGTCGCGAACGCGTCTGGCCGCGACCATAACCACGCTGTACCGCCGCCCACGGAGGCTGCGCCGCCGCTCAAAGCCGCAAACAGATCTTCATTCTTCTTCGCAAAGAACAGGCGGTGATGTGGGTCTTCGGCCTCGTCAGCCTTTTGGCAGCATTGCACCGCGACGCCCAATTCGTCGGCTGCTTTGATGGTTGCGTCAATCAGGTTGCGAATGACCTTGTGACTGTTGGCCGTGATGCCGACCTTCTTGCCGAGGCGCACCAGCTCGCAAATCATGCGCGCGCCGGTGAAGGTCTTGCCGGCACCTGGCGGGCCTTGAATGGGCAGAACGCCGCCCGCCAAATGCGCGCAAAGCCGCACCGCGGCTTCGACGGTCGTCTCCCCAGCGCGATGCAGCGGTGCGTCGCCGACCCGAGGGCTTTCCCGGAGTAGAAGATCGCGCGCCGCCTGGTAAGCTCCGTCACCGCGCATGCCCCGATCCGCGACATAGTCGCCGATCCGCGCCAACGCTTCGGCCATGACTTGGCCGCCAACATAGCTATGCGCAAACACGGCCTGCGGATGGACACTGGCGGTGTCCTGGCGCTTCTTGATGTCGACGGTGTCGTCGGCGAAGGAGATGGCCTCGACCTTGCCGAGCTTAGCGCCGCCGAGATTGCAGATTTCCTCGCCACCACGAATCTCAGTCTCTTGCGGCAGAAAACGATAGCGATGGATCGGCGCCTTGGCGGTGCCGCCAACAGCGCCGACAAAGACAAGACCGGAGAGACCAGCGCGTTCGTCCAGCAGATCTTCGGCCGAAAGTGCGGCGAGCCGGAAATATTCCCACCACACCGCCTTCTCTTCCCGGCGGTGCCAATCGACGACATTGGCCAAGATCCACCGGGCTTGCTGCTCGGCGTCCCGCTGCGCGGCATCGGCCGGAACATCAGCCGTCAATCGCTCAATGAGCGCGTTGATCCTGATCAGCCAGTCCGTGATCTTCTCGTTCGGCGCGCCATCGCCCGGCTGCGGACGTGGCACGTCGATGCCGTCGGCGATGAGATTGGTCCGATGCCCTTCGAGCCAGTCGCGCAACTTCGCCGCGGAACGGCAGTCGTCTTCGTTATAGGCCCGAACGGTGGTTTTGGTCTCCTCCGACACCGCCGGCTCATCGTCGAGCTCGAGGTTGGCCTGGAGCGTTGCAAGCGCAGAATTCGCCTCAGCGAGCGGCGTCCCACGTTCGAAGCCGCAGAACGGCTCGAGCCGCTTGATCGAATAGCTTTCGACGCTGGCGCGTAGACCGTGCCGTACGATCTGATAGAGATCGACGAAGAGCCGCGCGCGCAGCATCCGGTCGATCTCTTCCTCACGCGTCGCATAGCGACCCATCAGCCGCTTCAGTGCCGCCGGCTCGTAAGGCGCATAGTGATAGATGTGCAAGCCGGGGAACTGTGCCCACCGCGCCATGACGAAATCGACGAACCTCTCGAAGGCACGCTTCTCGTCGGTGCGTGTGAGCGCCCAGTCGCCTTCATAGATGACCGTGCCGTCCGCGCCCCTGACGAGATAGCCGAAGAGATATTCGAGACCGTGCTCGCCGACGAAGGGATCGCCTTCAAGGTCGAGAAATACATCGCCCTCGGATGGCTCGGGGAGGCACGTGAGGCCGAAGCCAATCTCGATCGGCAGCAGCTCGAACTTGCCGGCGCCCGCGGCGCGGGCCTCGGCCACAATCCGCGCCTGCTCGCGGACGCGGACATAGGAATCTGCCGAACCGCGATCAGGTTTCCAGGCAAGCGGCAAGGGCATGACGCTCAAGCTCTGCAGCGTCGCAATCCCGTGCGCCTTCAACTCGCTGATTTGGATCTTCGAAATGCCAGCAACGAGACAGAGATGATCATCATCGTGTCGACGCTGATCGCATGCTTCCCGCCAGCGGCAGATGTCGCAATGCTCGATCGGGTTGGGATAGGTGTCATCTGCTGGGGCCGCGGTCATTGCGGATCGCAACGCACGTTGCACCTTCCGGAAATAAGCCGCGTAATCGGCAAAGCGATATTGCTGCGGCTCGAAGTCCGACCACGGCGCCACGACATACACGTATTCGGGCGCGAGGCCCTGCATGGCGCCCAGCAGATCGGCGTAGAGACAGAGCTGCAGGATTGTCCCGGCTTTGGTTTCGCGGGCGAGCTTTGTGTCCGTCGGCTCATAGGACCAAGCGCCCAACGCGCTCGGCACCTCGATGCGACGCA
>NZ_JAFAVR010000275.1 GCF_019242355.1 Sphingomonas sp.
CCGCTCGCGAACGCTCTCGGTGAGCATCAGGTCGAGCACGTCCTTGAGGAGCGCTAGGCCGACCACCTCGCGATAGTTCGAGTCGTCGGTCGTCGGCCACACCGCCTCGACCACCGCCTTGTCCTGCGGGCCTTCGTGGGTCAGCACGATCGGCGTCCGGGCCGAGCGGAACTCGGCCTTGCGGTCGGTGGCCGGCACCGGTTCGCTGAGCTTGCGCGGCGGAAGGGCGCCGAAGCTGGAGGCAACGGCGGCGATCGCAGCGGCTTCGTCGATGTCGCCGACGACGGTGATTTCGATCGGCGCGGATGCGATCACTGGCGTAAGCGCGGCCTTGCCCTCTGCGAAGGTACGTCTCAAAAGGATAGCCGTCTCCGGAATGCCAAAGCGCTCGTCACCGCTTGCAAGCAGGATCGGCAGGCGGGTGCTGGCGACCCCCTCGGGCTGGGCATCGAGCTGCTTCTCGATCACCGGCAGGGCATTCGCCCATTGCCCCGCTGCCTCGGGCCGGAACCCCGGATGAAGCAGGTAGGCGGCGCTGACCTTCATCTGAAGAGCAAGGCTGCCGGGCGTGGTTGCGCCGGCAGCGACGAAGGCGTCGTCCTGAACGCTCGCACCATAGTTGATCGCCTTGCCGGCAAGCAGCTGGCGAAGATCGTCGGTCGAATGCTTCTCGAGCCCCGCGGCGGCCGAAGTCAGGCTCAGCATCGCGCCAAGACCGGGCTTGTTCTTAGGCAGGTCGAGCACGCCATTACCGAGCCGGACCTCGAAGCGCACCTTCCCGACCTCGAAATCAGTCTTCTTGATGTTGAGCCGCACGTTGTTGGCGAAGCGGACGGTGCGCACGCCGAGGTCGACGATGCGCTTGTCCTCGACGACCGTCCCGGGTTTGCCGAAGCTTGCGTAGGCAAAGGCCTGGGCGGCACTGTCTTTCGGGGCGGCAACCGCGACCGCGCGGCTGGCCGTGAAGGCGGCGGCAAGGTCGCTCGACGAGACATCCTGCTTGGCGCTGACGTGGACCAGCGGCGCGCTTCCGGTCCAAAGCTCATGGAACGCGGCGTTGATGTCGGCCGGGGTCAGGTTCTTGGCAATCCCGTCGAACTCGGCCGAGGTGAACTTTGGCGTGGTGATGAACTGATTGCGCCCGATCGTCCCCAGGATGGCGTTGGCGAGCGACTGATTGGTCCGGGTGTCCTCCTCCTGCGCAGCGGTGTGGAGGGACCCGCTCAGCTCGGTGACCTCGGTCTTCAGCTCGGCCGCGGTGAAGCCATATTGAAGGCCCCGGCGAAGCTCCTGGTCGGCGGCCGCAACGGCATCCTTCCAGGCGCCGTCCTTGGCAGCGATTGCAATGGAGCTTGTCAGCGCCGCGTCGCGCTCTTCGGACGTCACCATACGGGCGCCGAGCAGGGGCGAGCCGGGCACGTTGATCAGCCGCTCGAGCCTGCGGTTGAAGGTTGCGGCCGCAACGGCGAGGATGATCTGGTGGCGCCGCTCTGCCAGCGTGTCGGCCGGATCGCGCCAGGGCCGTGCGACCGTATAGTTGATCATCGTCGCAACGGCCGGATCGACGAACGTATGGAAGGCGGCCGGGCGAGCGAGGTCGACCTTGCCGCGCGGCAATGGACTGCCGGCCGGCCCGGCGTCCTTCCAGTCGGAAAAGGTCTTCTCGATCCTCGCCCGGATCGCGGCCGGATCGGCGTCACCGACGAACACGAGGGTGGCATTCTCCGGCCGGTAATAGCGGTGGTAGAGATTGCGGATAGTGTCGGCCGACGCGGTCTTGAGCACCGAGTCGAGTCCGATCGGGAGGCGGTTGGGATAGGGCGTCAGGGGCGCGTCGAAGCCGAGCATGTCGACGACCTGGTGAAGCTGGAAATTGTCGCGCGAACGCTCCTCGCCGAGAATGACGCCACGCTCGCGGTCGACGGCCGCCGGGTCGAACTTCACCTCGCTCGCAAGCTCCCGGAACAGGAAGAAGGCGGTGTCGAGATGCTGGTCGTCCGTGACCGGCAGGTCGAGCATGTAGGTGGTCGTGTCGAAGTCGGTGACGGCATTGGTGTCGGGCCCGAAGGCAAGGCCCTGGCGCTCCAGGATCTTGATCATGTCGCCTTCCGCCACATGAGTGGTGCCATTGAACGCCATGTGCTCAATGAAATGGGCAAGTCCGCGCTCGTTCTCCGCCTCGCCGATCGAGCCGAAGGCGAACTGGATGCGAACGGCCGCCGTCCCCTTGGGCGTCGCGTTGTGCATGATCGCATATTTCATGCCGTTCGGAAGGACGCCGTAATTGATCGACGAGTCCGGCGTGACGTCGGTCAGCGGGATGCTCCAGCCGTTCGCCCGCGGCGGGGCGGACGGCGCAACTGCTGCTACTGCGCTCCCAGCGACGAGGGCAATGGCAATGGCGGCGCTGCCGGCGCGCGCGAAGAGCGAGTGAACGATCACGAAATATACCCCCGAAGACCCGAACGATGAGCCTTGATCGATTAGAGCGGCACCTGGGGAGTGCAAGCGCGGCTTCGACAAACGGCTGATTCAGTTGGGTAAACCGCTGCCCCGATATTCAAGGGCAGCGGGTTGCGCGGCTTCACCGGGAGCGGGACCGGCGGGCGGCCTGACTCCAAGGGGCGTCGTACTCGATGCGGTTCAGCACTATGAACGCGTTGCGGATTTCATGGGCAAACCTCCGCATGCCGAGCGCAAGCGCCTCATTCAGGTGTGCGCGACCGGCCTGATAGGTCCGGTCGAAGATTTCGTCGATCATGGTGACAACCTTTCTCTTCTGACTTTCTCGCCAGAACCTAGGTCACAGGGCGATTGGGAGCTCGTCGATCCCGTCGTTGGCCGGCCGCAGCACGCTCTCGATGGCGGCGTAGCGGTGATCGGCGTCGAGGATGCGCCACGATCGCGCCGTAGAGCGCTGCGCCTGGAGCAAGGCCGACTGGATGGCGGGGCCGTCTTCGATGAACAGACGGGGGCTAAGGCCAAAAGTCATGGCAGGGGTCCTTTCTTGTCGTGACCGCCGGCGGTGGAGGGGAGCGAGGGGCCGCCGGCGGTGATCCCGATGTAGGCCGGGGAAGGTCGTTTCACCAATCAAACGCTCGACAAAATCGATAAAGACAGCTTATGTAACCCAGCGATGCGCAGGCTTCCGCCACTTGCCGCCGTCAGGGTGTTCGAAGCAGCTGCCCGAACCGAGAATTTCACTGCGGCTGCGGCCGAGCTCGGGATGACTCAAGCGGCGGTCTCCTATCAGGTCAAAAGCCTAGAGGAACGGCTTGGCGCCGCACTGTTCGTCCGGGAGCGGGGCAGGGTTCGGCTGACGCCCCTCGGGGCTCGGCTGCTGCCGTCGCTGACGGGGGCCTTCGATGCGATCGAGGCGGCGTTCGCGAGCCATAAGGCGGACGATGACTCCCTGCTGACCGTCACCACCACTCACACCTTCGCCAATACATGGCTCGCCTGGCGCCTCGGCTCATTCCAGATGGAGCATCCCGATCTCGCGGTTCGGCTGACGACCAGCAACGAGCTTGTCGACCTGAGGTCCGGCGAGATCGACGTCGCCATCCGTGCCGGCAGCGGCGAGTGGGACGGGATGGACAAGCATCGCCTGTTCCTCAGCAGTTTCACGCCGATGGCCAGCCCCGATTGCGCGGCGGCCGCCGAGCGCAGGCTTGGCCGCAAGCTGGTGCCCGCGGACGTCCCTCAGCTTCAGATGATCAGCCCGGCCGACGACTGGTGGCAGCAATGGTTCTGCGACAATGGCGTGCCGGTCGACGATTCGGTGGTTCGCCGCCCCGGCGTGCGCCTGGAGAACCAGGCGGACGAAGGCCATGCGGCGATGGCGGGGCAGGGCTTCGCGCTGCTGACTCCGCTGCTGTGGAAGGGCGATCTCGCCGACGGCCGGCTGGTGGTGCCGTTCCCCGACCGAGTATCGACGCGCAACTGGGCGTACTGGCTGGTCTATCCCAGTGAGCGACGCTCGGTGCCGAAGGTGAAGCGGTTCCGCGAATGGCTGACTGCGAAGATCGACGATGCGGAGGCGAAGCTTGCGGCGAATTGGCCGTCCGCGACCGACGGGGTGCGATTGCCCACGTGACGTGGGAGCCCGCGGCTTGCTAAGCCCTGACCATGCAGCCTGACGACCTTCCTTCGACGACGATTGATACGCCCTTCGATGCCGCACTTTCGGAGCGGTACCTGGTCTATGCCCTGTCGACGATCACGGCACGTTCTCTGCCCGATGTGCGTGACGGGCTGAAGCCGGTCCACAGACGGCTGCTGTGGGCAATGCGGCTGCTCAGGCTCGATCCGGCCGGCGCTTACAAGAAATCGGCGCGCGTCGTCGGCGACGTGATCGGCAAGTATCACCCACACGGCGACCAGTCGGTCTATGATGCCATGGTCCGCCTCGCCCAGGATTTCGCGCTTCGCTATCCGCTCGTCGACGGACAGGGCAACTTCGGCAACATCGATGGCGATAACGCCGCCGCATACCGCTACACCGAGGCCAAGCTGACGCCGATCGCGATGCAGCTGATGGCCGGCCTCGACGAGGGCACGGTCGATTTCCGAGCGACCTACAATGGCGAGGAAGAGGAGCCGGAGGTGTTTCCGGGCCTGTTCCCGAACCTGCTGGCCAATGGCGCGAGCGGGATCGCGGTCGGGATGGCGACGTCGATCCCGCCTCACAACCTTGGCGAGCTGATCGCCGCCGCCGAGCAGCTGATCGACAATCCAAGGATCGATGACCGCGCCCTGGTGCAGTTCGTCAAGGGCCCGGACTTCCCAACCGGCGGCGTGCTGGTCGACGACGAGGACGTGATCGCCCGCGCTTATGTGAGCGGCCGTGGGTCGTTCCGATTGCGAGCGCGGATCGAGGTCGAGCGCGAGAAGGGCGGCGGCTGGCATCTGCTGGTCAGCGAGATTCCCTACGGCGTCCAGAAGGCGAAGCTGATTGAACAGATCGCGCAGCTGATCGCCGACAAGAAGCTGCCGATCCTCGCCGACGTCCGCGACGAGAGCGATGAGCAGGTCCGGCTGATTCTGGAGCCGCGGGCACGGACAGTCGAACCGGAGCTTCTGCTCGAAAGCCTGTTCCGGCTGACCGACCTCGAAATCCGCTTCCCACTCAACCTCAACGTGCTCGATGCGACGCGGACGCCGGGGGTGATGAGCCTCAAGGAGGCGCTGACCGCCTGGTTGGCGTTCCAGCTCGAGGTGCTGGTTCGCCGCAGCCAGGTGCGGATCGGCAAGATCGACGATCGGCTGGAGCTGCTTGACGGCTTCCTGGTCGCCTATCTCAACCTGGACCGAGCGATCGCGATCATCCGCTATGAGGACGAGCCCAAGCCGGTGCTGATGAGCGAATTCTCGCTCACCGACCGGCAGGCCGAGGCGATCCTCAACATGCGGCTGCGGTCCCTGCGGCGGCTCGAGGAGATGGAGATCGGCAAGGAGCGGACGGCACTTGCGAAGGAGCGCGAGGAGCTCGTCAAGCTCGTCGACAGCCCGGCCCGGCAGCGCACCCGCCTGAAACGGGATCTCGCCGCGCTCAAGGACGAGTTCGGCGACGAACGACGGACCCGGATCGAGGTCGCGGCGGCCACTCGCGAAATCGACTGGTCGTCAATGATCGAGCGCGAGCCGATCACGGTCATCCTGTCGCAGCGGGGCTGGATTCGGGCGATGAAGGGCCACCTGGCGCTGGATCAGGTCGGCGATCTCAAATGGCGCGAGGGCGACGGGCCGTTCGTCAATTTCCATGCGCAGACGACCGACCGACTGGCGCTATTCGCGTCCAACGGGCGGGTCTACACGCTCGCCGGTGACAAGCTGCCGAGCGCGCGCGGCTTTGGGGAGCCGGTGCGGCTGTTCATCGATCTCGATGCCGAAGTGGACATCGTGGAGCTGTTGATCGCGCGGGGCGAGACGAAGCTGCTGATCGCCTCGTCGGACGGCAAGGGCTTTGTCGCGAGCGGCGAGGCAATGATCGCCGAGACCCGCAAGGGCAAGCAGCTGGTCAATCTGCGTGCTGGGGCGCGAGTGGCGATCGTCAAGCCGGTCCCCGCCGACGCCGATGCGGTTGCGGTTGTCGGGGAGAACCGCAAGATGATCGTGTTCCCGCTGGCCGAGCTTCCCGAGCTCGCCCGCGGCCAAGGCGTCACGCTGCAGCGCTATCGCGACGGCGGGCTTGCGGATGCCGTCGCCTTCGCGCTGGCGGGAGGCCTTAGCTGGCCGTTGGGCGGTGAGAGCGGGCGCATCCGGACCGAAACGGACCTGACTCCGTGGCGCGCCGCGCGGGGCGCCGCAGGACGGATGCCGCCCATCGGTTTCCCGAGGAATAACCGTTTCGGCTAAGCCATTACCCCGGCTTGCAGAGGGAAAAATTAACTCCTGCGCGTCATAGCCGGCTCATGCAGGCTGCAGCCAACCGGCGGCCCGGTGCTCCCAGGCACCGGCGAACGGATCGTCCCAGCGCGAAACCGCATCTCGCGATTGCGGGCGATACCGGCTTGCTGGATGCCTTGCCGATCGCCGCAGCCGTCATCGAGCGCGCCTTGACCGGGCGGCTCAGCGTCGCCGCGCATAACAAGCGCTTTTTCGATACCGTCCGACTGTCGACCTGCACGGCGCCGGACTGGAACGAAGCCGAATGCCTGCGCGGCGGCCCGATCGCCGAGCTTATCCAGAATTTCTTCGACGGAACCGATACGGTCGGAGAGCTCGACTTCCGCGACGGGGAGGGGCTATCGGCCCGCTATCTTCGCGTGAAGCTCGCGCCGCTGCCGCGCGAGGACGAGGCCGCTGCGCCGCGTTGCCTGTTGTCGGTTGTCGACCGCACGGTCGAAGTCCAGGCCGAGCGCACCCTCCGCGCCGAAATGCTTCGCGACAGCCTGACCGGGCTGCCTAACCGGCTGGCCTTCACCGAGGCTATCGAGCAGGCTGGAAAGGACGTGGTGCGTGACTCCCGGCACGCGGTGCTCGTGGTCGACATGCTGCGCTTTAGCCGGATCAACGAGTCGATGGGGAGCCTTGCCGGCGACGAGTTGCTGATCACTTTTGCCCGACGCCTGATCCTGGCGCTCCGGGCGGGCGATGTGCTGGCGCGGACCGGGGGCAATGAATTCGGGGTGCTGGTATCGCTTCGCCGCGGCGTCGCGGACGCGGTCAAGGCGGCCGAGCGCATCCAGCAAATCGTGTCGACACCGTTCAAGATTTCCGACCTCGAGATCCGCGTCGAGTGCGCGATCGGCGTCGCGCTGATGAACGCCGGGCATGATGCAGAGGAGCTCTTCCGCAACGCCCAGCTGGCGGTGAAGCAGGCCAAGCTGGAGGGCCGTCCGCAGGTCTATGAGCCAAAACAGTCGACCGAGGCGCGACGGCGATTCTCGATCGAAACCGAGCTCCGGCGGGCGCTCGACAAGGATGAGCTCAAGCTTTTTTACCAGCCGCTCATCGACTTGAGGTCGGGCCAGGTTGCAGGATTCGAGGCGCTTGCCCGCTGGACCCACGCGGATCGGGGCGAGATCACGCCAACCGAGTTCATTCCCGTTGCTGAGGAATCGGGGCTGATCCTCCACCTCGGCCGCTGGGCGATGGACAAGGCGGCGCAGACGCTTGCGCACTGGGATCGGGCGGTGGGCGAAACGCTGCCGCTCTACGTCGGCGTCAACCTGTCCGCGATCCAGGTCGCGCGGGACAATATCGCCGACATGGTGTCGAGTTCTCTCAAGGCGAGCGGCCTGACCGGTGATCGCCTGACCCTGGAGCTGACCGAAAGCTCGATCGTCCAGGATCCGGCGCGAGCAACGCGGGTGTTCCACGCGCTGAAGGCGCTCGACGCGACCGTCGCGATGGACGATTTCGGCACCGGCTACTCGAGCCTCGCCTATTTGCAGCGCCTGCCCATTGACGTTCTCAAGATCGACAAGAGCTTCGTCTCCGGGATGATGGTCGACCCCGACGCGGTCGCGATTGTTCGCGCGGTGCTGAGCCTTGCCGAAGCGCTCGGCATGTCGACCACGGCAGAAGGCATCGAAACCGTCGAGCTTGCGACGACCTTGGCGACGCTCGGTTGTGCGTCCGGTCAAGGCTATTATTTCGCGAAACCGCTCGAGGCCGACGCAGCGCTCGATTACTGGAAGTCGCGCCGCCGCTGACCGCCGCTTCAGGCCGTGAGTAATTCGCCATAAGACGCGACCCGCCGGCGCCGGGCAGCAGTCGCGAGCGTGGCATCGATGCTCTTCACGAGCGCGCCATGCCGGCAATCGGGCGGATGAACGCCGACGCGCAGGACCGGCGTCCGCAAGTGGCGGAGCGCCGCCGCCGCGACCAGTGAAGAGGAAAGACGCGCCCGGGTCCGGCTCGCCCAGGTGATGACGGGGCTGCGCGCGAGCTCGCGCCGCTCGGTCGGCGACCAGACGCGCCAGTGATCCTCGGCTAGCGGGATCGCACAGGCTTCCAGCGCATCGAGAGCACCTCGGCCGTAGAGCCACGCCGGAGCAACGAACCCGTCAATGTCGCGGCCGATGACCTCGGTAACGAGCTTTCGGCCAGCCCCGATGCGGTCGATCGCCTGGCTTCGCGTAAGGCCCAGGAACTCGCCTTCGCCCGCGGTCATAAGCTTTGCCCGCATCCGGTTGGCGAGGTCCGCATGCGCGGCCTCGTCCCGGTGATAGTAGCCGTGCAGGAACATCTCGATGCCGCGCTCGGCCCATTGGCGCAGGCGGGTTGCGAAGGGTGAGCCTGCGATGATCGGGGCGTTTCCCCAGTGATTGGGGACGACCAGCATTGCCAGCCGGTCGCCGACATGCGGGTGCAGACGATCGAGCAACCGGTCGATCTCACCCTCGAAACGAGGCGACACGTCGTGGATGGACACGAGCAGGGCGGGACGTACAGTCATGCTGCGACGATTTGGCCGGCAATGGCCGCAAGCGCTAGGGCGGGCACCACGAATGACCAAAATTTCACTTGATGTGCCAGGCCGTTCCCGGCTTCCCGTCCCGATGCGGATCGTTGACGTCTGCGCCTTTTATTCTCCGCAGGGCGGGGGAGTGCGCACTTATATTGAAGCGAAGCTGCGGGCCGCGGCGCGGTTCGGGCATGAGATGATCGTGCTTGCCCCGGGCCCGGACCATAGTGTCGTGCAGCGAGCTCCTGGCGGCTATCTCGCGACCATCCCGGCGCCGGCCCTGCCAGTCGACCGCCGCTATCGCTACTTC
This sequence comes from Sphingomonas sp., assembly GCF_019242355.1. Classification (GTDB taxonomy): domain Bacteria; phylum Pseudomonadota; class Alphaproteobacteria; order Sphingomonadales; family Sphingomonadaceae; genus Sphingomicrobium. Next base: position 9,225 of record NZ_JAFAVR010000275.1, read on the forward strand.
GACGATGACAAGGCTCTTCACCGGGCGCTGGACGAATGGCGCCCGGATCATGTCGAAGCGTCATCGCCATGGTCCAGCGCGACCATGGTCGGACGTTGGGACGGGGCCGCGAGCCGGTCGCTGGTCATGCATGCCGATCCGCTGTCGGCCTATGCCTATCGGCTGCTTGGCGGAATTGCGCCGATCCCGACTATCGACCGTTGGTTCGGCTGGTTCTGGAACCACCTCCGCGGCCTCGACCGCATGTTCGACATGGTCGTCTGCGCGAACGACCAGCTGAGCGGGCGCCTCCGCAACCAGGGCCTTGGCAAGGTCGAAACCATTGCCATGGGCGTGGAACGCGGCGTTTTTTCGCCAATCCGCCGATCGCCCGAATTACGGCGCGACCTGCTTGCCAGCCTGGGTCTCGATCCGTCGGCACTGCTGTTAATGGGGATCGGCCGGTTCGCGGCGGAAAAGCGCTGGGAGATGGTTCTGCGCGCGGCCGCGAGATCGGGTCGAACGGGCGCGGTCGGCCTCGTCCTTGTCGGAGACGGGCCGCGCCGCCGACGCCTGGAAATTCTCGCGGACCAGTCCCCGCATGCGATGGTGTTGCCTCCCATCCGCGACCGCTCGGAGCTTGCGACGTTGCTAGCGAGCGCCGATGCGCTGGTCCATGGCTGCGAGGCCGAGACATTCTGCATGGTCGCGGCTGAGGCGCGAGCGAGCGGCGTTCCTCTGATCGTTCCTGACCGGGGCGCCGCGGTCGACCAGCTCGTCCCCGGTGGAGGAGCGATCTACAAGTCCGGTAGCGAACGCTCGCTCGCCGACGCAATCACGGGCTTCGCCGCGAAGGGGCGTGAGCTTCAGCGCGCGCGAGCGGTCCAGAACAGCTCGGCGCGGACGATGGACCAGCATTTCGAGCAGCTGTTCGCGCGTTATGCCGAAATCGGATGCGAGCCGGATGACGTTCCCGCGGCCGAGGCGATCGCGATCGGCGCGCCGCTCTTTGCGCAGGGCCTCGCAACCTCGACCGGCATGTCGCTCTAAAACGGCGAGTTCACGCGCGCTCCGGCGCACGCTACAAGCTCGCCGATGCTCCGCCGCCGCCGAAGCCAGACCGCTCACCCCCCGCTCGGCCGGGCAATGCGCACCGACCGCGCGCTCAACGTCCGGGCTATCGGCCGGTCGCGCTGGACCATCCTCGATATCTACCACGGCATGCTGAGGATGAGCTGGCCGCACGTCACGGCGACCTTCTTCGCGCTGTTTCTGTCGCTCAACCTGCTGTTCGCCTGGGCCTATTCGTTCGACCCGACGGGGATCAACTGGGGCGAGAAGCCGGTCAATGCGCCAGTCTTCTGGCGCGCTTTCTTCTTCAGCATCGATACGATCGCGACGATTGGCTACGGCAATATGTACCCGCGCTCGGTGTATGCCAACGTGCTCGTCGTCGCCGAAATCACGCTCGGCGTCATGTTCTTCGCCATCGTCACGGGAATTGCCTTCGCCCGCTTCTCGCGACCGACCGCAAGGATCCTGTTCTCGAGGGTCGCGGTCGTCGCCGATGTTGACGGAGTGCCGACCCTGATGTTCCGCGCCGCAAATCTTCGTCACAACCTGGTGTTCGAAGCCCGGGCGACCGTGTCCGTACTCCGCGACGAGACGGTCGGCGGGAGCACGATGCGCCGCTTCAAGGACTTGAAGCTGGTCAGGGACCAGAATCCCGTGTTCTCGCTAACGTGGGTGATCATGCACCCGATCGACGCCGACAGCCCGATCGCCGATTGGGTGCCCGGTGGCGAGGCGCCGCCGAATTCGGAACTCATCGTCGTTCTGGCAGGTGTCGACGACCGCACCGGCCAGACCATGCACGGGCGCTGGGCCTATACGCCTGGCGACATCCGCTGGCAGACTCGCTTCGTTGACATCCTCGGACTTGCGAGCGACGGCGCGCGCACTATCGACTATCGTCATTTCCACGACATCGAGCCGTCCGAGCCCCATTGATGCCGTCAGCGGTCACCCAGGCCATTGAATCCGTCCATGCCAGCCCCATTGCGATGGTGATCACGAACCCGCGTCGCATCGACAATCCAATCGAGGTGGCGAATGCCGCCTTCTGCGCGCTGACGGGCTATCCGGAAGCCGAGGTGATCGGCCGCAACTGCCGCTTCCTCGCCGGGGACCGACCGGAGCCGTGGATCAGCGACCAGATCGGCCGCGCAGTCGCCGAGCAGCGGTCGATTCTCGTCGACATCCTGAATTTCCGCCGCGACGGCTCGGCCTTCCGCAACGGCGTGATGATCGCGCCGATGTTCGACGACGAGGGTGGGCTCGCCTTCTTCATGGGGTCACAGGTGGATCTAGGGCGGGGCGATGAAACGGCCCTGCACGTTCGGCAGGCGAGGGCGCGGTCTCTCGTGTCGATGCTGCCGCCGCGCCAGCGCGAGGTGCTCGAAGGCATGGCCACCGGCCTGCTCAACAAGCAAATCGCGTTCAATCTCGCCATCGCCGAGAAGACCGTGAAGATGCACCGCGCGCTGCTGCTTGAGCGGCTGGGCGTTGGGACGAGTGCGGAGGCAATCCGAATAGCGGTCGAGGCTGGCCTGTAGCCTACAGGAGAAAGTCCGTATGGTTCGTCACCGGCGGCTTCCTTAGCTCCAGCGCAAGATGCCGTCGGTGCCTCTTGCAGGGCCGACTGGCCCGCAGGAGCAACAAACATGCGCGCCATCAACTTCGTCACCCTGCTGCTGCTGATTGTGGGCGGTTTGAACTGGGGCCTTGTCGGACTTCTCAACTTCGACCTGGTTGCGGCCCTGTTCGGCCAGATGTCGACCTTGTCGCGCATCGTATATGTGCTCGTCGGCCTGTCGGCGCTGTGGCAGATCATCCCGCTCATTCGCGGCTTCTCGGACTATGAGACGAGAACTCAGCACGCTCGCTAACAGACTAAGGCGTCGACTAGGCGGACCGTAACGCCTCATCCACAAGGGCGTCGAACACCTCGCCGGACGGAAAGCCGGTCTCGATCCAGCGATTCTCAATGCGCTTCAGTGTTCGAGCGACGATTGGACCCTCCGTAAGCCCACGGGCGATGAGCGCACCGCCTCCAATCGGAAGGACGGGCTTGTGCCATTTGCCCAGACCGGCCGCATCCTCCGTCCGTCCCGCGAGCAACAGCCGGTCGACAGCGCAGTCGAGACCGTACCGATAGGCGAGGGCTTCGGCAGAACGGCCAAGCGCATCGTTCGCGGCGCAGGCGAGCCGCTTGCGCGCTTTCTTGGATAGCTTGAGGCGAGCGGCGACCTGCTCGGCGACGGCGGCGTCCCTGGGCAGGAGTGCGCTCAGCCGACGAAGCGCGTCGGGCCCGTATCCCGCCGTCCGCTCGCTGTCGACCACCATGTCGAGCCGGGACAGGCTCTCGGCTACGATCTCCGGCAGGACCGGCCGCAGAATCCTCCGGTCGAGCATGATCGACACCGTCGTCGCCGGCGCGGGCAGGGCAAGCAGCTTGAGCAACTCATCTGCGATCCGTTCGCGCGAAAGGGCCATGAGATCGTTGGCCCGCGCGGTGCAGGCATCGAGCCCGGCAGCATCGGGTGCTCCCGCGCCGAAGCGCGCGTGAAACCGGAAGAAGCGCAGGATGCGCAGATGGTCCTCGGCGATGCGCTGCAACGGCTCGCCGATGAAGCGCACGCGACGGTGGCGAAGATCGCCGAGCCCGGCAAAATAATCGACGATCTCGCCGCTCACCGGGTCGGCGAAGAGAGCGTTGATCGTGAAGTCGCGACGCGCGGCGTCGGCCTCCCAGTCGTCGGTGAAGGCCACCGTCGCGCGGCGGCCGTCGGTCGAGACATCCTGGCGCAGGGTGGTCACCTCGAACGGGTGGCCGTCACTGACGGCCGTGATGGTGCCATGCTCGATGCCCGTCGGGACCGCCTTGATCCGTGCGGCCTCGAGGCGCCGGATCACCTCGTCCGGCCGGATGCGGGTCGCGAGGTCGACGTCGCTGACGCTGATGCCAAGGAGCTCGTCGCGAACCGCGCCGCCGACATAGCGGGTCAGGCCCTCGCCGGCGCCGAGCGCATCCAGAACGCGCGCCGCTCCGCGCAGCCGGCGCCACTTCGCCGCGTCGAGCCTCAGCTCCACTGCAGCCGTCGCGACAGGTTGACGATGATCGCGGCGGTCGCTCCCCAGATCCTCCGCCCCTGCCATGGGATCTCGTAATAGTGGCGCTCGCGCCCGTGCAAAAGGGCGCTTCGCCGAAGATGGTTGACGGGATCCAAGACGAAGGAGAGCGGAGGCTCGAAGCAATCCGAGACTTCCGGCTCGTGCAGCGTGAGCGGCTGGTCGGGCGGGACGACCGCGACGACTGGAGTGATCGAGTAACCGGTGACGGTCCGATAGTCCTCGATGGTACCGGCCACGTCGACGCTCGCCGGAACGATCCCGAGCTCCTCGCGAGCTTCCCGCAATGCCGCGGTCGCGGCGTCCTCGCCGGGGTCGATGCGGCCGCCGGCAAAGGCGATCTGGCCGGCATGGGTCCGCAATCCCTCATGACGCACCGTCAGCAGGACACCGGGCTCGGGGCGCTCGGTGATCGCGACCAGGACGGCGGCTGCAATCGTCGCGCCTCCCCGGAGCTCCGGCAAGTCGCCGGCCAGGGCCGGCAGCCCTGGCGCCGAAGCCAGAGCCGATCGCAACCGGTCGGCAAGTTTCACGCGGCGGAGTCCAGGGGGAAGAACATGCCCTCGCTCCAGATGCCCGGAGGCTCGCGGCCATCGGCCAGTGCAAGCTCGGCAAGCTCGTAATAGACGGACCGGGCGAGTTCCGCTTCCAGACTGTGGCGGACGGCGACCCGCGGTGAAGGGCCGGCCGGCGTTTCGACGACCGCCAGCGGGTGGTCGCTGCCGAGAACCAAGAGGTCCCCGCTGTCGAGGCCCAGCGCGATGCGCTGGCTTTCGCCCTCGCCTTCGCGAGTCATTTCGATTGCTCGAAAGGCGGTCGCGTCGACGTCGATCTCGAGCTTCTCGATGGGGGTTACGAGCATGTGCCGTCCATCGGCTTCGCGCCTCAGCACGGTCGAGAACAGCCGAACCATCGCCGGCCGGCGGATCGGCGCCCCGTCGTGATACCACGTGCCGTCCCGCGCGATCCGCATTCCGGAATGACCGCAGAACGGCGGGTCCCATCGCTCGACGGGGGGCAGGCGCCGTTCGCGAGCAAGCGCCTCGAGCTCGGCGATAGCGAGGCCGCGAAGCGCGATCGGCGGGTTGCTTTCCGGCATGCGACCGCCATTGGATTGCTTAGCGCCCGCGCTCAAGGCAGGAGTGGCCGAAATGACCGACCTGGCCAGCCGAACCGCGATTGTAACCGGCGCCGGCAAGCGCATCGGCGCGGCGATCGCGTCGGCGTTGCTTGCGGACGGCTGGGCAGTCGTCGCGCATGTTCACCGGGAAGCGGATACAGTGCCGGGCGGCGCCGTGAAGGCGGTTGCCGACCTTGCTGAGGCGGACTGTGCCAATCGCATTTTCACCGCGGCGGCCGGCCTGCCGCCCATCAGGCTTCTGGTAAACAACGCGGCCCGCTTCGCCTTCGACGGCTTCGGCGGATTCGAGCCGGCGGAGCTCGATGCGCACATGGCGGTGAACGTGCGGGCTCCGGCGCTGCTGATCGAGCGCTTTGTCGGGGAAACCCCAGATGGCGACGCGCTGGTCGTCAACATGCTCGACGCAAAGCTCGCCAGCCCCAACCCGGATTTCCTGAGCTACACGCTGTCCAAGCAGGCGCTGGGCGGCCTGACCGAGCTTGCCGCTCGCGCACTTGCGCCGCGAGGAATCCGGGTCAACGGGATCGCTCCGGCGCTGGTGCTGCGGTCTCCGGGCCAGAGCGAGGAGAATTTCGAGGCGATGCACAGTGCGAACCCGCTCGGCCGCGGCATCGAGCCGGACGACATCGTCGATGCGCTACGCTATCTCATTGCCGCGCGCTGCGTGACCGGGCAGGTCCTCGTGCTCGATTCCGGCCAGCGCTTCCTTGGCCTCGGCCGTGACGTTCAGTTCCTGGAGCGGTGATGAGCAGCGAGTCCATTCTTGCGGGACTGGTGCCCGAGCGGCTGAAGATTCGCTCGGCGCGAATCCTCCTCGAATCCCTCGAGGTCATGGCCGAGATCGGCTTTCACGATTTCGAGATCGGATCGCGCCAGCGGCTGCTGGTGACAGTCGAAGTCTGGCTTGAGGACGCGGCGCTTCCCGAGTGCGACGATCCCGCCCAAGCGTGGGATTACGATCACGTCCGCTCGCAAGTCCACGAGCTTGCGGCGAGCCGGCGCTACAACCTGCAGGAAACGCTCGCTCACGCGATTTTCCAAAGGATTGCGGCCGCTCGCGGGGTTCGCGCGCTGCGGGTCCGGCTGTCGAAGGCGGACGTCTATCCGGACGCCGCGGGGGTCGGGGTCGAGGTTGCCTCATTCGCCGGAGCGTGGCCCGAGGACTGAGAGTTCGCACTGCCGAATGTGCGGATTCAGCTTTGCGCAAGTGGAACAAAATCCGTTGCGCCGTCTTTGACGCTTGGATAGAGGATGCCCGCTTTCGTGCCGATGATATCTTAGCACATCGGACGTCCAGTCAAGTGGATCGGGCTCGTTCGTCGCCCGGTCCGGCCGTGGTCCCCACGGCAGATCGAGGAGAATTGTGGCTCAATGTCCTACGCCCAACGCAAAGACATCAGCGGCAATCGGACAGTGGCGATCATCTTCGTCGTGGTCATACAGTTCATCATTGGCTACGCGATCATCACCGGGCTCGCCTACAACGTCCTGAAAAAGACCGCTTCCGACCTGAAGACCTTCAACGTCGAAGAGCAGCCGCCGCCACCCGAGCAGCCGCCGCCACCGCCGAAGGACATGCCCAAGGTGCCGCCGCCGCCGATGGTGCCGCCGCCGCTGGTCCAGGTGAACACACCGCCGCCGCCGACCATCGCGGTCGTGCAGTCGCCGAACCCGCCGCCGCCTGCGCCGCCGATGCCGGTGATCAGCCAGGCGCCGCCCGCGCCGCCGGCTCCGCCTCCTCCGAGGCAGACCCAGGCGAGGAGCCTCAGCGGCGACTTGCAGGGACTGATCAATGGTGAGTCGGACTATCCGCCGAGCGCGTTGGACAACAACGAGCAGGGGACGGTCACGGTCAACCTGACGATTGGGCCGAACGGTCGCGTCACCGGCTGCAGTCCGTCCGGCGCGACATCCACGCTTCAGACCGCAACTTGCCGGATCGTGACAGCCCGGGCGCGCTTCAGTCCTGCGCAGGATGCCAGCGGAAACCCGATTTCGAGTACCTATACCCGTTCGATCAGGTGGGTCATCTCCGAACAGTGATCAGGCAGATGCAAGACCGGTTTTCAAAAGGAAATACAGATGCAAGCAGCTCCAGCCACCACCAACAATAACGACTTCGGCATCATGAACGCCCTTCACCAGGGCGGTGTCATCAGCTGGAGCGTGTTCATCATCCTCGCCTGCATGTCCGTCTTCTCCTTCTACATCCTCTTCACCAAGTTGATGCAGCAGCAGAAGATCATCGCCCAGGGGCGCAAGGTCCGGGCGAGCTTCTGGAACTCGCCGAATCTTCGCGACGCTTCTGGCAAGCTTGAATCGCGTAGCGCCTATCGTTCGATCGTCGACGACGCGCTTCTCGCTCAGGAGCAGCACGGCAAGCTGACCGACCCGGTCGACCAGCACGACTGGATGGCGAACAGCCTGGCGCGCAGCCAGGGCGCGATCGGCTCGCGTCTCGGCGAAGGCTTGGCCTTCCTCGCGACTGTCGGCTCGACTGCTCCGTTCATCGGTCTGTTCGGAACCGTCGTCGGCATCTATCGCGCCCTCATCAAGATCGGTTCGTCGGGCGACGCATCGATCACGACGGTCGCCGGCCCGGTCGGTGAAGCGCTGATCATGACCGCGCTCGGCCTCGTCGTCGCAGTTCCGGCGGTGCTCGCCTACAACTGGCTGATCCGTCGCAACAAGACGATCATGGAGGACCTCGCAGCGTTCACGAACGACCTGCACGGCTACATGATGTCGGACGGCTCGGTGAAGCCGCGCATGGGCGGGACGACCGGCCCGGCGGTCAAGGGCACGGCCCAGACCAAGTCGGCGAGCGCTCCGACGCAGCCCGGAAGCGAGCCGCTCCGCACTGGCCGCACCGCGACGGGCGCACAGGCGACCCCGACGAGCGCTGAGTAAAGGGACAGCGGGCCGGCTGGTCCGGCCCGCCGGCCTCCCTCGAGGCCGAGAAGGGAAAGTACACAGTCTATGGCAATGAGCGTTGGACAGGGCTCGGGCGACGAAGACGTCCCGATGTCCGACATCAACACGACGCCCCTCGTGGACGTCATGCTGGTGCTCCTGATCATCTTCCTGATCGCCGTCCCGGTCGTGATCCAGACCGTTCCCGTGAAGCTGCCG
>NZ_JAFAVR010000079.1 GCF_019242355.1 Sphingomonas sp.
TCGGCGACGATGTCGGTACCGGGCTTGTCCTCGAACGCCGACAAAACGCGGAGCGGCAATTTCTCGCGCATGGCAAGGCCCACCGAGCGCACCTGAAGCACCTTGGCGCCGACGCCGGCAAGCTCCAGCATCTCCTCGAACGTGACCTGACTGAGCTTGCGGGCGCGGGGCACGATGCGCGGGTCGGTCGTGTAGACTCCGTCGACGTCGGTATAGATGTCGCAGCGGTCGGCCTTGACCCCGGCGGCGATTGCGACCGCTGACGTGTCGGAGCCGCCGCGGCCGAGCGTCGCCAGCCGGCCTTCGGCGGAGACGCCCTGGAAGCCCGGGATCACAGCGACCGTGCCGGCGCTGAGCGCTTCGTCGAGCAGCGCGGCTTCGATCGCATCGACGCGGGCGTTGCCATGGACTCCGGACGCGTGGACGAGCTGCCAGCCCATGAAGCTGCGGGCGTTGAGACCCATCGCCTGCAAGGTCATGGCGAGAAGGCCGGACGTCACCTGCTCCCCGCTGGCGACGACGACATCATATTCGCTAGCGTTGTGGAGCGGTGCCGCCTCGCGGCAGAGCTGGACCAGGCGATCCGTCTCGCCCGCCATCGCGGACACGACCACCAGCACCTGGCTGCCCGCCTCAGCTTCGCGCCGCACGCGGTCGGCGACGCTGCGGATGCGCTCGATTCCCGCCATCGACGTGCCGCCGAATTTCATGACGATGCGGGGCATGTTGGGCGGGCGCGTCCTTGGGTTGAAAGCGGCGTCCTGTTAGGGGGCGGTCATGGCGCAGACAAGCACAAGCGAGGGCCTGACCCGCGAGACATCGAGCATCGTGCCGGAAGAGGTCGCGCAGTTCGGCAAGCTCGCTGCCGACTGGTGGGACCCGGACGGCGCGTCGGCGATGCTCCACAAGCTCAATCCGGTGCGGCTGAAATACGTCCGCGACCAGGTCGACCGGCACTGGCAGTGCGACGAGTGCGACCGTCGGCCGCTGGCGGGCAAGACGGCGCTCGATGTTGGTTGCGGGGCGGGGCTGCTCGCCGAGCCGCTGGCGCGGTTGGGCGCGAAGGTCACGGCGATCGATGCCGCGCCGGAGGTGATCGCGGTGGCCCGGAACCACGCGGCCGCAGGTGGGCTGCAAATCGATTATCGCGCCGGCGATGTGCAGCAGCTGGACGGCCGGTTCGATCTCATAACCTGCATGGAGGTGATCGAGCATGTCGCCGACCCCGCGGCCTTCGTAGCGGCACTGGCGAAGCGGCTCGCCCCCGCCGGGCTTCTGGTGATGTCGACCCCGAACGCCACTGGCTGGTCGAAGCTGATGATGATCACGATCGCCGAGGGGATCGGCCGGATTCCGCGCGGGACCCACGACTTCGAGAAGTTCATCGCCCCCGATCGGATGAAGCTGCTGCTCGCGGACGCCGGCCTGACCTGCATCGATGTCGAGGGGATTGCCTGGTCGCCGTCTCGCGGCCTTCACCTCAGCGACGACGTTCGGCTCAATTACCTGATCGCCGCGGCGACGGCGTCGTGACCCTGTAACAGTTCGGCGCTACTCGGCGGGGATGACTAACTTCATTCCGCCCGAGCGAATCTTCCCAACGTCCCGCCGCGACGCCCGTGCGGCGAGCCACGTCCCGTCGAGCCCCCAGACCGAGAGCGCCGCCTATCGTCTGGCGTTCCAGGACACCGACTTCCTGCTCCGCGAGGACTTGAGGCCGGTGCGCTTCCAGCTGGAGCTGCTGAAGCCCGAGCTGCTGCTCGAGGAAGCGAACATCGCCTCGACACTGGTGTTCTACGGGTCGGCGAGGATTCCGTCGCCGGAGCTCGCGGAGACACTGGTCGCATCGGCGACGACGAACGAGCAAAGGGCTGTCGCCGAGCGGCTCAAGGCCAAGGCGCGATATTATGACGCCGCGCGCCAGCTCGCGCGGCTCGCGAGCCGGACGCCGGTCGACGAGGCCGGAAACCGGCATTTCGTCGTCTGCTCGGGCGGCGGCCCCTCGATCATGGAGGCGGCCAATCGCGGCGCGGCGGACGAGGGCGCTGAATCGATCGGCCTCAACATCGTGCTTCCGCACGAGCAGCTGCCGAACCCCTATGTCACTCCCGAGCTCAGTTTCCAGTTTCACTATTTCGCGCTGCGCAAGATGCACTTCCTGATCCGCGCCCGAGCGGTCGCGGTGTTCCCCGGCGGCTACGGCACGTTCGACGAAATGTTCGAGCTTCTGACGCTGATCCAGACCGGCAAGGTGCGGCCGTTGCCGATCCTTCTGTTCGGCCGCGACTTCTGGACCCGGATGGTCAATTTCCAGGGCTTGGCCGACGAAGGGGTGATCGCCCGCGAGGACCTCGAACTGATTTACTGGGCCGAGGACGCGGAGGAAGCCTGGGAGCACGTGCAGCGCTTCTACGCCGAGCGGGACCAGCCCGGCGACACGACCGATACCGACGGCAGCTGAAAGCTTACTTGACGGAGTTGCCCTTGGTGCCGAGCGGCGCCTTGCCCGCGGGGCTCGCCTCGCCGCCCGAATTCTTCGGGTTGCTCTCGGTCGCTGCACCCGTCTTGAGCACCGGTTCCTTCTGCGCCTTCTGCGGTCCGTTGTTCGGGCCGGTGCCGGCTGTCGCCGCGTCTTTCTGGGCCGTATCGGACGCTCCCGCGGCAGGCGCGGCGGGGAGCGGCAGCGGTGCATCGCCATGCTGGTTCAGGAAGGCGATGACGTTGGCGCGGTCCTGCGGGTTCGACAGGCCGGCGAAGGTCATCTTGGTGCCGGGCGCAAAGGCCTTAGGGTTGGTCAGCCAGGTATTGAGGTTGTCGAACGTCCAGGTGCCGCCCTTGCTCGACAGCGCATCGGAGAACGCGAAGCCCGCCTTGCCCTTGCCGATCTGCTCGCCGACCGTGGCGTAGAGGTTCGGGCCGATGCCGTTGGCACCGCCCTGGTTGATCGAGTGACAGGCCGCGCACTTCGCGAAGACCTTTTCGCCGGCGGCGGGATCCGCCTTGGCGAGCGCCT
>NZ_JAFAVR010000147.1 GCF_019242355.1 Sphingomonas sp.
CCGCCGCCACCCCACGAGGAGCCGCCGCCCCAGCCTCCTCGGCGCGGGCCGCGGTCGAGCGCGTTGAGGCCCCACAGCATCACCCACGGGCTGATGCCGCCGCGGCCGCTACGGTATCGCTGGCCCCTCGGGCCGCGCAGGTGCGACAGCATCACGAAGCCGAAGATCATCAGCCAGAAGACCACCGGCGCCCAACTCCCGCCCGAATGCTGGCGGTGGGCCTCCCTTTGCTGTGCCACGGTAACGTTTTTCTGCGCCTGGTCGGGCGGAAGCGACATCTGCTTGATGATCGCGTCGGCGCCCTCCTCGATTCCGCCGCCATAGTCGGGCGGGCTCTGCTTGAAATGCGGCAGGATGTTCTCGCGGATGATGATGCCCGACATGGCGTCGGTCATGTACTCGCCGGCGCCGTACCCGGTCGAAATCGCCACCTTGTGCTCTGTGGGCGCTACGAGGAGCAGAACGCCGTCGTTGGTCTTGGCGCTGCCGAGCTTCCAGTATCGGAGCAGCCGATAGGCATATTCGTTCGGGTCGTGGCCCTCTAGGCTTTTGATCGTCGCCACCGCGAACGCCCGTCCCGACTGCGCATAGAGCGCCTGCGCCTTCGACGTCAGGTCGACGATCTGCGCGGACGACAGGATCCCCGCCTGGTCGACCACGGGCGACCCGTTGTTCTGCGGGAACGTCTGCGCGGAAGCGGGCGCTGCCAGCGCGAGCAGCGCCAGCAGCAGCGCGGCGAGAGTGTGCCTCACCTCAGCTGTTGTTGCCGAAATTCACGGTCGGCGCGTTCTGGGCGCCGGTCGCCGCCTCGAACGGAACCTTGGGCTTGGCGCCATAGAAGATCTTCGCGCCAATCGCGTTCGGGAAGGTGCGGACGGTCGTGTTATATTCCTGCACCGCGCCGTTATAGTCGCGCCGCGACGCCTCGATCCGGTTCTCCGTGCCCTCCAGCTGGTCCTGAAGCGCGAGGAAGTTGGCGTTGGACTTGAGGTCCGGATAATTCTCCTGCAGCCGCTGCAGCGGGATGATCGCGTTCGACAGCCGCGCCTGGGCGTTCTCGAACGCCTGGACCTTGGCCGGGTCGCTGAGGTCGTCGCCGGAAAGCTTGACCTGGGTCGCGCTGGCGCGAGCCTGCGTGACCTCGATCAGCACGGTCTTCTCCTGCTTGGCATAGCCCTGCACCGTCGCGACCAGGTTCGGGATGAGGTCGGCGCGCCGCTGGTAATCGGCCTGGAGGTTGCCCCAGGCGGCGTTGACCTTTTCCTCCTCGGTCGGAACGGCATTGATCCCGCAGGCCGAGACCCCGACCGCAAGAAGCGGAGCGAAAAGCCCAAGGCGGCGAAGTGCGGTCATGGTCGTGTCCCCTGTTAAGCGTCGCGTGGATCGCATAATTAGCGATACGGCCGTTGGCCTTCAATGGGCTGTTCTAGAGTAGTAAGACAGCGGTGGGTGAGTCCGGGCCGATGCGTAGGCGGCTCGGCTCGTCGCCGCTGCTACGTCCGGCGTCCGGGTCGAATGACCTTGCCAATTAAAGCCTGCATTTCATAAGGATGCGACATGCGCACGCGGGATACGGATGACGGGGAAACCGGCTATACTGAGTTGGCAACCAACGCCCGGGCCGCCGAGAGCGGCGACGGCGCGACCCTGGAGTCCGCGCTTTCGATCGCCGAGGCGCGCCTTGACGAATCAACGAAAGCGCTCGCCGAGAGCATCGAGCTCAACGCTTTCCTCGAGAGTGTCCTGAACGCCAGCAACGACTGCATCAAGGTTCTCAGTCCGTCCGGCGAGCTGGTCTTCATGAACGGAGGCGGTCGTGCCGTCATGGAAGTCGATGACTTTGAGTCACTGCGCGGCTGTCCATGGATCGGATTCTGGGAAGGCGAGAGCCGGTCTGATGCCGAAGCCGCGCTCGAGGCGGCGCGACAGGGGCGGACCGGCCACTTTGTCGGTCCTTGCAAGACCGCGAAGGGTACCGACAAATTCTGGGATGTGACCGTCACGCTCGTTCCCGCAAGCGATCGTCGCGACGCCCACTTCCTCTCCATTTCTCGCGACATCACCGTTCAGCACCTGCTCGAGGTGAAACAGGAGTTGATCGCGCGGGAGTCCGCTCACCGCGTCAAGAACATCCTGTCCGTGGTTCAGGCTGTTGCGATGCAGACGCTGGCCGACGCGCCGGGATTGTCCGACTATGCATCGAGACTGCAATCGCTGAGCGAGGCTCAGGATCTGCTGTTGAGGTCGACGGCGGGCACCGTTTCGCTCAAGGAACTGGTTGAGACATCCCTTCGGCCAATCTGCAACATGCGGTGTGAGATCGAGGGCGAAGAAGTCCGCCTGGACGCGGAACAGGGTCTCGCGCTCTCCATGGCTGTCCATGAGCTCGCGACGAACGCCATCAAGTACGGCGCGCTATCCAACGGGACCGGCTCGGTGCGGGTAGATTGGTCGGTGAGCGGGACACGGCTGATATTCCGATGGACAGAGTCCGGTGGGCCAGTCGTCGCCCAGCCGATTGTGGACGGCTTCGGCACCAAGGTCATGACCCGCAATCTGGAATCGCACTTCGGCGGCGTTGTCACTCGCCAATTCCACCGGGACGGGTTGAGGCTCGTACTGTCCGCGGATCTCTAGGTTTACGGCTAAGGCGGCCGCGTTCCGCCAATCCGGGGTCGGGCTGACGTTGTGGAGCGCGCGCCTCGTCCCGCCCGATTTCATTCCCATTCCGCGGTGTCGCCGCTACGGATGTTCCGTCGACTCAAGCGTGAAGGAACCATCCATGCTGAGGGAATTCCGGGCGTTCATCGCCAAGGGCAATGTGCTCGACCTCGCCGTCGCGGTCATCATCGGGGCGGCGTTCGCGAAGATCACGACCAGCCTGACCGAGGACATCATCATGCCGGTCGTCGGCGCGATCTTCGGCGGGCTCGACTTTTCGAGCTATTTCTCACTGCTCGGGCCAGTGCCGGCCGGATATCGCGGCAGCCTCAAGGACTATGCGGCGCTGAAGGCGGCAGGCGCGCCGGTGCTCGGCTGGGGCGAGTTCGTGACCGTGGTCATCAACTTCCTGATCCTTGCCTTCATCATCTTCCTGATGGTTCGCTGGGCAAGCAAGCTGATGCGCCGCAAGGACGATATCGCCGGACCGACCGAAGTGGAGCTGCTGGCGGAGATAAGGGACGAGCTCCGCCGGCGCGGCTGAACCGCGGCTTCACTGGTCACCGCCGAGCGCTGCCAGAAGCTGCTGCGCCATCTGCAAATGGCCCTGGATCATCGGCAAGCTTGTCTGCGCCGACCGCCTGAGGCTCGGGTCCGCACCGCTGCCGGCGAAGCTCCCGGCCACCGTCGCCGCCTCGACATGGGCGAGCACCTGCTGTTTGACGTAGACCCGGTCGAAATCGGGTCCGCGCAGGCTCTGGATGGCCGAAAGCAGCCGCGCCTGGTCGGTGTCCATCGCGTCGGGCGGCGGCTTCAGCCCGGACGCCGCAGCGGCCTGCTTCACCGCCGCTCGGTCCCGGCTGTGGTCCGCGATCATCCGCTGTGCGAACGACCGGACGCGGGGGTCGGTCGCCTGGGTCAGCGCATCCTGAGCGGCCGTGACCTCATAGGTGTCGGACTGCACCGCCATCGTCGCGAAATCCTTTGGCGCGGGCGGGATCGGCGTCTGGGCCTCCGCCGCCGAAGCCAGCAACAGCGAAGCGCCGTGGAGAAGGAGAGCGCGGCTCATGGCTGGCCCTGCCCGCCACCGGCGCCGTACACGTTCCCGGTCGTGTAGCTGCCGTCGTCTTCCGCGAGCCGGACATAGATCCCGGCAAGCTCGGCGGGTTGCCCCGGTCGGCCGAGCGGAGTGGTCGCGCCGAACGTCACGACCTTGCCTTCGGGCGCGCCGCCCGAAACCTGCAATGCCGTCCAGATCGGCCCGGGCGCAACGCCGTTGACGCGGATGCCCCTGGAGCCGAACTGCTTGGCGAGCGACTTCACGAAATTCATCGTCGCCGCCTTGGTCTGCGCATAATCGTAAAGGTCGGGCGACGGATCGTAGGCCTGCTCCGAAGTCGTCGCGATGATCGCCGAGCCGGGCGCGAGGTGCGGAAGCGCCGCCTTGATGATCCAGAACGGCGCGTAGATGTTGGTTTTCATCGTCGCATCGAAGTCGGCGGTGGTGACGTCCATGATCGACGACTTCGACTGCTGCCGTCCGGCATTGCTGACGAGGATGTCGAGGCCGCCGAGCTGGCGAACCGTCTCGGCCACCAGGTGCTGGCAGAAGGCCTCGTCGCGAAGGTCGCCGGGGATCGGCACCGCGCGGCGGCCGGCGGCGCGGATCAACTGCACGACCTCGCGAGCGTCGGGCTCCTCCTGCGGCAGGTAATTAATGGCGACGTCCGCGCCTTCGCGAGCGTAGGCGATTGCGGCGGCACGGCCCATTCCGGAATCACCGCCGGTGATCAGCGCCTTGCGGCCGCGCAGGCGCCCCGAGCCGACATAGCTGGTCTCGCCATGATCGGGTCGCGGCTGCATGCGGCCCGCGAGGCCGGGCCAGGGCTGTGACTGAGCGGGAAAGGGTGGCTTGGGGTGCTTGGAGCGCGGGTCCTGCATCCCGCCGCGCGCCATCGGCTGGCCTTGGGCCGAAGCGGGCGAAGCGGATACTGCAGCCGCGGCTGCGCCGAACGCCGCAACAGTCATCGCCTCGCGGCGGGTGGAATCGGGCACGTGCATCTCCCTGTTCAGCCCGCCCAGGGCGGCGATAGGAGTGCAGACACGATGCCGCGCTCAACTAGGTTAGGAGGAAGCCCAGGCTTTCGCCCGTCTTGCGCGGTCAAGGGGTCCAGGGGGTTCTGTTGCCCGGCCCCCCTGGCGGCCGCTGGAATCCCCTTCTGTTGCCCGGTGGGGTCCAACCGCGCTTAAGCTTTGTAACGTCAGTCCGTTAGGACGTCAGTTACGCGGCAATCGCGAGCGCCTCGTTATCGTTGGCACTTGTGTGAATGGCCCGTCGCGGTGGACCAATCCGATCGGCAGTCGGGCCTTTATTGCACTCGTCGATCCTATTTCGCCCCCATCAGCAGCCGCCCGGAACCTCTCATGCAGTCCTAGGCCGGCGGCTGGTGGTGGAGGCGCCGGGGTACTGCCCCCCGGGTCCGAAATGCCTATTCCACCTGACAGTCTACCGACATAGCCGGGTTGCCCCGACGCCTCGCAGATAGTGATTTTGGCCTCGATTCTCAACCCGCAAGCCATTGCGGGGCGCGCCGGACTATTGGTAAAGTCGCGTATGGATCACCTCCAGGGGAACCCGAACACCATGAAAAGATTGACTTTCGTCCTCGCCGGAGCTGCGGCCCTGGCTCTTTCCGCGTGCAACAACAACAATCAGGACCAAGTCGACAATGCAGTGATGAACCAGCCGAACGCAGACGAGCTGAACGCGCTTGCCGACAATGCCGCCAACGACGCGGCGAATGCGCCGGCGCCGGTCGTGAACAAGGCCCGCGACGAGAATGCGGCCGCGCCGGCCGACAATACCGCCAACCCGACCGATGCCGAGGAGCAGAACGTCAGCGGCATGTAGGCCGCCGGCGTGGCCGGAGACGCCGTTCCAGACGCCATTCCCGCGGCGACGCTGATCGTCGTTCGCGATCGTACCAATGGCGCGCCCGAGCTTCTGATGGTCGAGCGCAGCGAGGGCATGGCCTTCGCTGCCGGTGCCCTCGTCTTCCCGGGCGGGCGAATCGATGCCGCCGACGAGGTGGTGGCGGCTTCGTCGGGGGCAAGCGCCGCTGCGGTTGCAGCGATCCGCGAAACGATCGAGGAGACGGCGGTAGCGGCCGGCCTGTCGCCATCTTCGGGTCCGGACCGAGGCCGCATGCTGCAGTCGGCGCTCGTCGAGGGCCGCCCGTTCGCCGAGTTGCTGGAGGGGAGCGGCCTCGCGCTCGATCCCGGCGCTCTCGTGCCGTTCGCCAGGTGGGTCCCGAAGTTTCATGCGGTGCGCCGCTTCGATACCATGTTCTTCGTGGCCCGCTGCCCGCCCGGCGAGTGGCAGCCGGAAGTGATCGCCGGCGAATGCGCAAGCGCCGCGTGGGTTACGGCCGCCGAAGTCCTCGAGCGCGAGAGGCTCGGGCAGGCCCGACTGATCTTCCCGACCCGGCGGACGCTGGAGCGGCTTGCCCAGCATGGCAGCTTCGACGCCATCCGCGCCGACGCGGCGGCTTACCCGGTCCGGCCCATCACGCCCTGGGTCGAGGAGCGTGAGGGAACGCGGTTCATCACCATTCCCGCCGATGCGGGCTATCCGGTGACCGAGGAGCGCCTGGACGGGCTCTGGCGCGGCTGAGCCCTGCGGCCGAAGCGAGTCGCGCTGCGTCGGCAATGAAAAAGGGGCCCGCCGAAGCGAGCCCCTTCACAAATTCGAAGACCCCGAAGTTCTACTTCAGATGGTTCGACAGGTGCTTGTTCATCTCGAACATGCTGACCCGGTCCTTGCCACCGAAGACCTTCTTCAGCTTGTCGTCGGCAACGATTTCCCGCTTGTTCTGAGGATTTTGCAGGTTGTTCTTGCGAATGTGATCCCACACCTTCGAAACCACCTGGCTGCGCGGAAGCGGGTCCTTCCCGCAGATCTCCGCAAGGTCCGCCGAAGGTGTGACAGGACGAGCCAGCCCGCCCCCCGCTTTACGACCAGTCGCTTGTGCCATCAGGCCCTCCTGTTGTTCTGTCCTTCGTAGAGCGCAACTCCGCACGCTTTGCAATGCCGTTGCGAGAGGGGAATCATGCCGAGGCGGATGGAAAGGGCACGACCTTGTTCGCGGCGTCGTGCCCGATGTCCGCCTGGCCGCCGAAAGGGATGCCCGACCGGCGGCACCAGTCGGCGACGATTGCCACCCCGTCGGACCCGAACTCGACGTCATTGGGAAGGATGTCGGCGACCCGCCCGAGACGGATTTGCCGCACCTTCTGGACAGCCTCGCTCGCGGTCACATGGAACATGGTCCGGTCGATGCGGTAGAGATGCTCGCCGACATCCTCGAGCAGAAGTTCGGCGCCGGCGAAGTCGGGCTCCAGCGGCGTCCCGAGCAGGTTCGACAGCACCGTCAGGTTGAACGCCATCGCCGGCCCGCTGAGATCGGGTTCCAGCGCGGCCGCATCCTTGCGCACCAGCCAGTCCAGCGCACGCGTGACCGCCCCCTCGCCGCCATTGCGCAAGACGTCCTGCGGCATCGGCCCCCAGGCGACCGCCGCTCCTGCCTTGTGCAGGCCCGCCATCAGGAAGCCTGCATCGCTATAGCCCATATATGTCTTGGCGCGTGCACCGGCCGAAAGCTCGGCAAGCGTCGCTTCGGCGATCCGATTGGACCCATAGCCTCCACGCGCGAACCAGACGGCGTCCACCGCGGGGTCGACCATCACCTCGCGCAGCGCCGCGAGCCGCGCCTCGTCCGGTCCCGCGAAATGCCCCTCCGACAGGAAGCATTGCGGATGGATCGCCAGCTCGCAGTCATCGCGCGCCGCGACGATGCGCTGCACCGCGTCGGCGGCTTCGCGCTTGAGGGGACAGCTTGGGGCGACGACGGCAATCCGCATCCCCGCTGCTTAAATTGCCTGGCGCGCAATCCGCAATGGGCGCTGTTCCGCATGCCGAGCGCGAGCGGCGGCGGAGCGCCATCTCCGGCGGATGCCGCTGGATGCGTCGAACGAGAGCTTCGCGAGGAGCCGCTTCCACGCGACCGGGCGGACCTTCGCCTCGAACAGCGCGACCAGCTCGGGATGGCGGTCATATTGGTGGATGATGTTGATGACCGACCCGTCGCGATTGACCAGCTCAGACCGCTCGTTGAGCTGATAGCCGGGCTCCGTCCCGACCGTCAGGATCGGTCCTTCGAAATTCTCGACACGCTGGACCGGATCGAGCCCGCCCGAATGCAGGAGCAAATTATGCGCGGCCTGGTCGGCACAGGCATAGGCATCGCGCATGATGTCGATCTGGCCAAGCAGCGCTCGAAGGTAGCGCTCGACCTCGGCCACGGGTCCGATCGTCGTCCCGGCGCAGCTCATGGGCTTGTCCCGGAGCTGCTCGAGCCTCGCCGTTCCAAAGCCGGCGACAATCCAGTCGGGCGTGCTCTCGCACCGGCCGATCGGGTTGCGCGGGCTTTCCATCGCAACGTAGAGCCGGTCACCGATCGGGAAGTCGAACGGATCGCGCTGGAAGACGACGTCCTTCACGTCGGCAAGGAGCACGTTGCGGAACCGGCCGCCGTTCTTCAGCAGATAGTCGTGATAAAGGAAATGCCGGTAGTTGTAGATGTGGATGCGCTTCGGCAGCGATCGGCGGCTGTCCGGATGGGGTGACTCGATGAACGGGAAGCTCTCGCGGTAGCGAATGACCTCGACC
The DNA here is from genome assembly GCF_019242355.1 of Sphingomonas sp. Taxonomy (GTDB): domain Bacteria; phylum Pseudomonadota; class Alphaproteobacteria; order Sphingomonadales; family Sphingomonadaceae; genus Sphingomicrobium. The sequence goes on from NZ_JAFAVR010000147.1 coordinate 8,390, forward strand.
CCGTGCGCGCGCATCCTGCGCACCGTCGCGCGGCTCGTCGCCGGTCCGGCGAACAGACACAGCCGGCCCTGGAACCCCGATTGCCGAAGCGTCAGGATGAAGCGGCTGACCTGATAGAAGCCGTAGTTGTTGACGATCCCGAGGATCAGGTCGCGAGGGCTCGATCGGTCGGTCGCCGTCCTATCCATTGCCGGCGTGGTTATCAGTCGCCACGGCGGCCGCCAAGCGCACGCAAGGTCCGGCCCCATGCCGCTGGCCAATCGCCGCGGGCTTCAATAGGGCCGCGCGAATGATCGATACCCCCGTCTTTTTCAGCGGCATCGGCGGCAGCGGAATGCTGCCGCTGGCGAGCATCGTCCGTGCGAGTGGCGGCCGGGTTGCCGGCTCCGACCGCTCTCTCGATGCCGGCCGGACTCCGCACAAGTTCGACTATCTGCGCTCGCTCGGCATCCAGCTGTTCCCGCAGGACGGGTCGGGACTCCGGCCGGGGATGACCCTCGTCACCTCCGCAGCGGTCGAGGCAACGGTGCCCGACGTCGTTCGCGCGCGGGAACTCGGGCTTGACCATGTGACCCGGCCTCAATTCCTCGCCCAGCTGCTCAATTCCGCCCAGCGCAGCATCGCTGTCGGGGGCACCAGCGGCAAATCGACCGTGACGGGGATGATCGGCTGGATCCTCCACGCCGCCCACCGCCAGCCGACAGTGATGAACGGCGCAGTGATGAAGAACTTCGTCACTCCGTCCGCGCCATTCGCAAGCGCCCTGGTCGGTGATCCGGAGCTGTTCGTGAGCGAGGTCGACGAGAGCGACGGCTCGATCGCGCTCTACGGACCCGAAGTCGCGGTGCTGACCAACATCAGCCTCGACCACAAGGAGATGGACGAGCTTCGCGGCCTGTTCGCCGGCTTCCTCGGCGCGGCGCGCAAGGCGGTCCTGAACCTCGACGATCCCGAGACTCGGGCGCTGGCGGAAAGGCTGACGGCCGGCAAGGTCGTCGGCTACGGCTTCGACGCCCCCGCCGCGGAGGTTATGGGGAAGGACCTGCGGCTGCTGGCGGACGGCGCGGCGTTCGTCGTCGAGGCCGACGGCGGGCGGCACGAGGCGCGGCTGGCCGTGCCGGGTCGCCACAATGCGTCGAACGCCCTCGCCGCGATCGCAGCCGCCCGGGCAATCGGGGTGCGGGTGGAGGATGCGGTGCAGGCGCTGGCGAGGTTCGAAGGCACGAAGCGGCGGCTGGAAACCGTCGGTGCCGGGGCCGACGTCACGGTGATCGACGACTTCGCCCACAATCCGGACAAGATCGACGCCAGCCTGGCAACCCTCCGCGCGCATCCCGGGCGGCTGCTCGTCATGTTCCAGCCGCATGGCTTTGGGCCACTCGCCAAGATGGGCGACGAGCTTGCCGACAGCTTCGCCCGCGGCCTTGGTGCAGCCGATCGCCTGTTCCTTCCCGACCCCGCCTATTTCGGCGGCACCGTCGACAAGAGCCGCGGTTCGGACTGGCTGGCCGCGGCAGTGCGCGCGCGCGGCGCCGACGCCCGCTACATGCCCGAACGCGCGGCCATCGGGGATGCGCTCGTCGCCGAGGCGGGGGCCGGCGACCGGATCGTCATCATGGGGGCGCGCGACGACACGCTCAGCGACTTCGCCCGGGAGCTGGTGGAACGGCTGAACAAGAGGAACGGATGAGCGTCACCGGCTGGAGGCTCGCCGCAAGCGACCGCGAGCTTTTGCTTCGCCGCTTCCCGCCCCGTTACGCGAATGTCGTTGCTGACCACGTCACGCTGCGGGTCGGAGCAAGCGCAAGCACCCCGCTTCCCCCGCGGGCCCCGACCCAGGTCGTAGGCCGCGCCGACGACGGCGACAGCCTTGAATGCCTCGTCGTGTCGCTCGACGGCTCAACGGACCGGCCGGACGGATCGACCTACCACATGACCTGGTCGCTCGGACCGCGCCGCAAGCCTGTCGAGAGCAATCAGGTGCTCCGCGACCTCGGCTGGACGGCGATCGACAAGCCGATCGAGATCGATCTCGAGCCGGCCCGCTTCTAATGTCGTCGGAGCCCGGCTCGCCACGCCTGTTCCTCGACGCCGACGGCGTGCTTGCGGATTTCGACGCTGGCGCGAAACGCCTGCTCGGGGCCGGCCCGTCCGACTTCCAGGCAGCGCACGGCAGCCGCGAATTCTGGCGTCGCCTGGCGAAGGCGAAGGGCTTCTATGCGAACCTGCCCGAAATGCCGGACGCCCGGACGCTGTTCGACGCGGTCGAGTATTTGAAGCCGACGATCCTCACCGGCCTCCCCTTCGGCTCCTGGGCAGCGCCGCAGAAGGTCGCCTGGGCCGCCCAGCATTTCCCGGGCGTGCCGATCGTGACCTGCATGGCGCGCGACAAGCACCGGCACATGAAGGCTGGCGACGTCCTGGTCGACGACCGCGTGACCCACCGCGCGGCCTATGAGGCCGCCGGGGTCGTGTTCGTGCATCATCGGAGCGCCAGGGAAAGCCTTCGGGAGCTGGCTAGGCTGTTCCCGTCCGTGAAGATCGAAGGCTAGTCACCATCCGAGCAGTCACGGAGTGGATCCGTGACGTCGATCGATACGCCTCCGGCCACCGTCGGCCGGGCACCGTGCCGTTTCTTCGCGCTACTCGGCGGCTAGGCCGCGGCCTGCAGGTCCACCTTCTCGACCCACTCCGGCCAGAAGACCGGCTCGCGGTTCGACCAGCCCGGAGCGGTCGCCGCGCTCTCGCTGATCGACTGGAGCAGGACCCGGCGGCGGTCCGGGTGAAGATGCGGCAAGGCAGCCGCGGCGCAAAAGGCCGACGGCAGCCACGGCCGCGCCGAAGCACCGATCAACCGCTCGTAAAGGAAGCGGTAGGCGGCGAAGTTGGGAAGCCGGTCCTGGCCGAGGTCGAACGCCGAAATCGTCGTCAGCATGCCGATGAACGGCTCGATCATGTCGAGGCCGCTGTCGTCGGGCACCTGCAGGCGCAGATGGTCGAGCTGCTTGTAGAGCCGGGCCTGGCCACGGATCGACGCGCCCTCCGCCTCGTCGCGAGCCCAGCAATCGATCGGATCGCGGCGACCGTATGCGACATCGAGCGAACGGCGGATGTAGCGCTGCGTCGCTTTCGG
>NZ_JAFAVR010000240.1 GCF_019242355.1 Sphingomonas sp.
CGGATCGCCTCGATCTGGTCGGGCGTCTTGCCCATCATCATCTTGGCGTCGTCGCCGACCGCCTTGACCCGTTTGACGCCGTTCAGCGTCTCGATCGCGACCACCGACGGCTCGTTGAGGACGACGCCGCGGCCGCGCACGTACACAACCGTGTTCGCAGTGCCGAGGTCGATCGCCATGTCGTGGGAGGGGAGCTTGAAAAAACGCAGAAAGGTCATTGAGATGCTCTCGCTTTCATGGATACGGCATGGCGCCGAATCCCGCCTTCGCACGCCGATCCTTTCTATAGGGTGTCCTCGCGCTTGGCGTCCACCAAACAGTTAAGATGTTTGGTTACCAAACGGTTCCATTGCGGCGACACGTTCCGCGCGTGCGCCGCCGACAAGTCTCGCGGGATGCGGCCCGATGGGCTAGAACCGGGCGCGATGTCAATCCGCCGCCTCCCCGAGCATCTCGTCAACCGCATCGCCGCCGGCGAGGTGGTCGAGCGGCCGGCGAGCGCGCTCAAGGAACTGGTCGAAAATGCGATCGACGCCGGGGCGAGCCGCATCGCCGTCGCGCTCGCCGCTGGCGGCATCGGTCGGATCGAGGTCGTCGACAATGGCTGCGGCATGGCGCCGGCCGAGATGGCGCTGGCGCTCGAGCGCCATGCCACCTCGAAGCTGCCCGAGGCTTTATGGGACAATGGGGCGATCGAGAATGTCTCGACGCTTGGCTTTCGCGGCGAGGCCTTGCCGTCGATCGCCAGCGTCGCGCGGCTGACCGTGGAGAGCCGCGTGCGGGGCGCCGATGGCTGGTCGCGGATCGTCGACAACGGGAAGCCGGCGGGCGAGGGGCCGGCGGCGCTCCCCCCCGGGACGCGCATCCTCGTCGAGGAGCTGTTCGCGCGGGTGCCGGCACGCCGCAAGTTCCTGCGCAGTGCCCGGGCGGAATATGCCGCCTGCCTCGACGCGGTGAAGCGCCTCGCGATGGCGCGGAGCGATGTTGGTTTCACCTTGGACCATGACGGCCGGCGAATTCTCACGCTCCGGCCCGCCGAGGCGCCAGCGCGGGTGGCCGAGCTGCTCGCGCACGAGCTAGAGCGGCACGGGGTGGGCATCGACTGCGAGCGCGAGGGGTTGCGTCTGACGGGCGTCGTGAGCCTGCCGACGTTCAATCGAGGGCTGGCCGACCAGCAATTCCTCTTCGTCAATTCGCGACCCGTGAGGGACCGGCTGCTCGTCGGTGCGCTCCGAGGCGCCTATCGTGACCTCATCGCTCGTGACCGCCACCCGATCGCGGCACTATTCCTAGACGCGCCGCTCGACGAGGTCGATGTGAACGTCCACCCGGCCAAGACCGAGGTGCGTTTCCGCGATCCATCCGCGGTGCGCGGGCTCATCATCGGCGGCCTGAGGCGAGCGCTCGACGCCGAGAGCCAGCGCAGCGCCGCACGCGAGCAATCGGCTGCGCCGGTGATGTGGACGAGTAGCGCGATGCACGACCAGAACCTTGTTCGTCATCCCCGCGCAGGCGAGGACCCAGCCCAACAAGAAAACTGGGCTCCCGCCTTCGCGGGAGTGACGAGTGGGGGTGTCGCCGAAGCCCAGCATCTCTTCGAACACGCGCCTGCCGCCCGCGCCGAGCCTGCCGTTGCGCCGGTTCGGCGCTACCCGCTCGGCGTCGCTCGCGGGCAGGTCGCGGCAACCTATATCGTCGCCGAGGCGGAGGATGGTCTCGTCATCGTCGACCAGCACGCCGCCCACGAGCGGCTCGTCCTCGAACGCATGCGCTCCGCGCGCGAGGGCGGCTCGATAGCCGGCCAGGCGCTGCTGATTCCGGAAGTAGTCGAACTGGACGAACCTGATTGCGACCGGCTGGAAGGCGCGGCTGCAGAGCTTGCCGGGATGGGCTTCGAGATCGAGCGATTTGGGCCAACGTCGATGCTGGTCCGCTCGATTCCGGCGGCCCTTGGCAAGACCGACGTGAAGGCGCTCGCCGCTGACCTTGCTGGTGAAATCGCCGAGCTCGGCGGGCCGCTCAGCCTCCGCGATCGCCTCGACCATGTCGCGGCGACGATTGCCTGCCACGGCTCGGTCCGCGCCGGACGTATTCTCTCAGTCGCCGAAATGAACGCACTCCTTCGCGAGATGGAAGTCACGCCCCGCTCGGGTCAATGCAACCACGGCCGGCCGACCTGGGTGAAGCTGGCGCACGGGGACATCGAGCGGCTCTTCGGGCGGAAATGACCACGGGCTTTGTTCCGTAGGCGTTGCGGATACCCGCGCTTGGGGCATAGGAGGCTCTTCTCCGGCCGGAGTTTTCGGTTGCTTGTCGTCGGGAGGGGTCGAGATGCGGCGGTTTCGCAGGCGCCTGGCAGCGACTGGAATCGCCGTCGGCATCCTGCTCGCGGCGCCGCCCTTCGCCGATGCCCTGCCGCAACCGGCGTCGGGGGAAGACCTGAACGACCTCTCGATCGAGCAGCTCGCGCAGATCCAGGTTCGCTCAGCGTCCAAGCGGGACGAGCCGCTGAGCTCGGTGCCGGCGGCGCTCTATGTCATCGACCACGACCAGATCGTCCGCTCGGGAGCCGTGACGATCCCGGAGATCCTCCGGCTCGCGCCCAACCTCCAGGTCTATCAATCGAGCCCGTCAAACTGGGTCGTCACCGCGCGCGGATTCAGCGGGCTGCCGTCGTCGCAGAGCTATTCGAACAAGCTGCTGGTGCTCATCGACGGGCGCACCGTCTACACGCCCTTGTTCTCCGGTGTGTACTGGGACCTTCCCGACCTTCTTCCCGACGACATCGAGCGGATCGAGGTCATCAGCGGACCCGGCGCAACGCTCTGGGGCGCCAATGCCGTCAACGGCGTCATCAACGTCATCACCAGGGGCGCGGCATCGAGCGCGGGTGCCTTT
>NZ_JAFAVR010000265.1 GCF_019242355.1 Sphingomonas sp.
TTCACCGAGGTTGGCTACGTCGGCCGCGACGTCGAGCAGATCGCCCGCGACCTCGTCGAGGAAGCGGTGCGACTGGAGCGCGAGCGGCGGCGGGCCAAGGTTCGGACTGCGGCCGAAGAGGCGGCGATGGACAAGCTGCTCGACGCACTGACCGGCAAGGGCTCAAGCGAGGCGACCCGCCAGAGCTTTCGCCAACGGTTCACCGATGGCAGCCTCGATCAGGCCGAGGTCGAGATCGAGGTCGACGAGGCGCCGTCGACTCCGTTCGAGATTCCCGGCATGGGAGCGCAGGTGTTCGACCTGAAGTCGATCATGGGCAAGGCGATGGGCCAGGCGCCCCGCACGCGGCGCAAGCTCAAGGTTCCGGACGCTTTCGCCCGCCTGACCGATGAAGAGGCCGACAAGAGGCTGGATCCCGACGACATCAACCGGGCGGCCCTTGCCGATGCAGAGGCCAACGGCATCGTCTTCCTCGACGAGATCGACAAGATCGCGGTCAGCGACGTTCGGGGTGGCTCGGTCAGCCGCGAGGGAGTCCAGCGCGACCTCCTGCCGCTGATCGAAGGAACGACGGTCGCGACGAAGTACGGGCCGCTCAAGACTGACCACATCCTGTTCATCGCGTCGGGCGCCTTCCACATCGCCAAGCCTGCGGACCTGCTTCCCGAGCTTCAGGGCCGGCTGCCGATTCGTGTCGAGCTGAAGGCTCTGACACAGGAGGATTTCGTGCGAATCCTCTCCGCGACCCGGGCGAGCCTGACCGAGCAGTACCAGGCGCTCCTGGGCACGGAGGGCGTCCGGGTCGAGTTTGCCGAGGACGGCATCGCCGCGCTTGCCCGGATCGCGGCCGAGGTGAACGAAGCGGTCGAGAATATCGGCGCCCGCCGGCTCCAGACGGTGATGGAAAAGCTGCTCGAGGACATCAGCTTCCAGGCCGAGGACAGATCGGGCGAAACTCTTCGCGTCGATGCCGCGTTTGTGGATACGCAGCTGTCGAGCATCGCGCGCAACGCCGACCTGTCGCGCTACGTGCTCTAGCTCTTCGATGTCCCGTTTTGGGGCATTTGTCCGGTCGCGCACACGGTTGACCGACTCCGCTGCATCTGCGGCGCGCGCCTGTCGTTGGCTTTTCACGAGCTTCAATCAGCAGTGGAGAAAGTCATGCAAAATCAATTAATTGCGTTTACCATCGCAACGTTAATGGCGACCGCCGCGGGCGCCCAGACACAGCCTGCAAGTCAGCAGACAACGACGACGACGCAAACGCCGACCCAGACCCAGACGACCACCACGGACAGCTCGACGACGGCTGTCCCGGGGACGCCCGCCACTCCGGCGCAGACCCAGACGACGACGACCCAGAGCACTACCACCACGCCAACCGATCCGGCGGGAACGCCGGTCGGGCCCTCGGCAACCGCGACGTCGACCTCGACGACGACGACCAGCGCCGGTGCTGCAACTGCCGCGACCGCGGCCGACGTCAAGAAAGGCCTGACCGTCTACGATGCGAAAGGCGGGCGGATCGGAACGGTCGAATCGGTGAGCGGCAAGGATGCGGTCGTCAGCACCGGCACCGCCCGCGCCTCGATCCCGATCTCGAGCTTCGCCAAGAACGACAAGGGCCTGGTGCTCGCAACCACCAAGGCGGAGATCGACGCGCAGGCGAAGGCATCCGCCAAACCCAAGAAATAGGTCAGGCGCCGACCGTACGATAGCGCCACAGCAGCCCTGGCGAGAAGGGCGGCCAGGCGCTCGTCTTGATCCCGGCCAGGCGCAGCCGGTCCGCTACCCAGCTGTTGCAGGTGCGGACCGCGCTCGCCTTGCCGACGCCCTCATAGAACGCGTCGCAGCAGCCGTAACCGGGATGGGCGAGCCTTTGCGGGCGGCCGTTGCGATCGAGCGCGAACTCGGCCCGGACAGAGGCCCATAGCCGCCGGTATTCCTCCGGCCGCAATCGGATCTGCCGCGATGCGAAGCCGGGGCTGTCGAGATATGCAACGTGCATGACACGCGGGCCGCCTTTCAGCGCTGACCAGATCGTGCGCGGCGTGATGTCCCACCATGTCGGCGTGTCGAGGTATACGTGTTGCTCGCCGGCTCCGAATGCGATCCAGCGGGCTGACGGCAACGGCGCCGCCTCGTCGCTCGCCGGAACGAACGCGGACCAGCCAAGCCCGTCGGCGGCGACGGGCATGACGATGTCCGTGTGGATGCCGTTGTCGGCGAGGTAGATCGTGGTTCCGGACCCGGTCTCGCTCCAGCCGGCGTTGACCGGCAGGAGTGAGCCGGCAAGCGCGGCCACCAGATAGGCCGCAGGCACCGCCAGCAGGCCCGCGAGCAACCGGCCAACCCACTTGCCCGCTTTGTCTTTCCGCCGCCTCCGAGCCACGCCGGTCCCCCGTAACCTACGCTGCATCCTTGCCTTGTCGGGTAGCGCTGCCTAGATGCCGCTGCCAAGTCGGGGCGTAGCGCAGCCTGGTAGCGGATCACACTGGGGGTGTGGAGGTCGCTGGTTCGAATCCAGTCGCCCCGACCATCGCACGATCATGCCGTCAGGAGGACGGCGCGATTGCCGCGAGTGTCTTTTCATGGAAAGTCTGCGCCGTCCCATGTCCAGCCCGCCACTGTTGATGACGATGATCCAGGCCGCGCCCGCGGATGGGCAACCGTCGGGCCTTGCCGCGCTAATGTTCCAGACGGTGCCGTTCCTGTTCATCGGGCTCATCATCTACTGGTTCATGTTCCGTCCGCAGCAAGTCCAGATGAAGGCGCACCGCGAGACGATCGCAGCGGTGAAGAAAGGCGATGAAGTTGTCACCGCCGGCGGCATCCGTGGCCGAGTGACCAAGGTCAGTGACGAGGACGCGGAAGTCGAGATCGCAAGCGGCGTGAAGGTCCGCGTCATCAAATCGACCATCGCCCAGGTGCTGCCGACCGGCAAGCCGGCGAACGACTGAGGTCCGCGATGCTCGAATTCCCGAAGTGGAAAGTCTGGCTCGTTTCGTTCGTCGTGGCGCTCGGCGTTCTGTGGTCGATCCCGAGCCTCATCACCGGAACGACGCTGGCGTCGCGCTGGCCGGCGTGGCTGCCCCAGTCCCGGATCAACCTTGGCCTCGACCTCGCGGGCGGAAGCCATCTGCTGCTCGAAGCCGACCAGACGGACGCGCTCAAGCACCGGCTTCAGGCGAAGGAAGACGAAGTCTCGACCGAGCTTCGCCACGACCCACAGATCGACATCGGCGACATCTCCACGAGCGGCGGCAACCTGTCGTTCCTGGTACGCGATCCGACGCAGGTCGACGCGGCGGTCGACCGGATGCGCAAGCTCAGCCAGCCGCTCGCGCTGACCGGCCAGCGCGACTGGGACGTGCAGGTGGTCGATTCGAGCCGCATCGTGCTGACCCCGACGCCCGCCGGAACCGCAAAGGCGCTCAAGGATGCGATGGGAGAGGCGCGGGACGTCGTCCGCCGCCGGATCGATCCTGGTGGAACCAAGGAGATCACGGTCGTCACCGAAGGCGGCAACCGGATCCTGGTCGAAGTGCCGGGCGTCGAGAATCCCGAGCAGCTCAAGGCGCTGATCGGCCAGACCGCCCGGCTCGAGTTCAAGCTGGTCGACACCAACCCCAACCCGACCGACGTCCAGCAGGGCCGGGCGCCGCCGGGAAGCCAGGTGCTGCCGATGGCCGACGCGAGCGGGCTGATTGCGGTCCAGCGGCGGGTGATGGTCTCGGGCGACCAGATCGTGAAGGCCACCCAGGGCTACGACCAGGACAACCGGCCGGACATCGAATTGACCTTCAACACGGCCGGCGCCAAGCGCTTCGGCCGCGTGACGCAGGAGAATGTCGGCAAGCCGTTTGCCATCATCCTCGACGACAAGGTGCTGTCGGCGCCCAATATCAATGAGCCGATCCTTGGCGGCCGCGCTCAGATCTCCGGGAATTTCACGGTCCAGAGCGCGAACGACCTTGCGGTCTCGCTGGCCTCGGGCCGGCTTCCGGTGAAACTCAACGTGATCGAGGAGCGAACCGTCTCCGCCGAGCTCGGGCAGGATTCGATTCAGAAGGGCGTGATCGCCAGCATCATCGGTACCCTGTGCGTGATTGTCTTCATGCTGGTCACCTATGGCCGGTTCGGGGTCTATGCGACGGCCGCACTGGTCGTGAACGGATTCCTCATCCTCGCGGTGATGGCGTTGTTCAACGCGACCCTGACGTTACCAGGCATCGCCGGCTTCATCCTGACCATCGGCGCCGCGGTCGACGCCAATGTCCTGATCAACGAGCGCATTCGCGAGGAGATCCGGCGGGGCCGACGGCTGCTCGACGCGATCGAGACCGGCTATCGCGAGGCCTTCCGGGCGATCTTCGACGCCAACGTCACGCACGTGATCTCGGCCGCGATCATGGCCTATTTCGGCTCCGGACCGGTGCGTGGCTTCGCGATCGTCCTCCTGATCGGCGTCGTCACTTCGGTGTTCACCGCCGTTTACTTCACGCGCATGCTGGTGGCTTTGTGGGTGCGCCGCACGCGCCCCAAAGCGCTGCACATTTAGCGCTGCACATCTGAGGCTCCTGGCATGAAGCTCCTGAAGCTCGTTCCCGACAACACCAACATCGACTTCATGCGCTATCGCAACATCGCGCTTGTGCTGTCGCTGATCGCGACCACCGTCTCGATCGTCTTCACCGCCTATCGCGGCCTCAACCTCGGCATCGATTTCGTCGGCGGCGAGGTCGTGCGCGCGGAATTCGCCCAGCCGGTTCCCATTGGCGACATCAGAAGCCGCGTCGACGGGATTTGCGGTTGCGAGGCCAACGTCACCACGCTCGGCAACGGCCGCACCTTCCAGATCCGCCTGCCCAAGCCACCGGGTCCCGATAGCGCGTCGAACAGCCTCGTCAGCAAGCTGCGCACGACCATCCCGCAGCAATATCCCGGCGCCCGGGTCGATGCCGGCGAGTCGGTGTCCGGGAAGGTCAGCGAGGAGCTTGCGAGCGACGGAGCGATGGCGATTGGTCTCGCCATGCTGGGGATCGCGATCTACATCTGGTTCCGCTTCGAGTGGCAATTCGGCGTCGGCGCCCTGCTGACGCTCGCCCACGACGTTTCGATGACTCTCGGCTTCTTCGCCTTCACGCGGCTCCAGGTGGACCTCAACGTGGTCGCGGCGCTGCTGACGATCATCGGCTATTCGCTGAACGACACCGTCGTCATCTACGACCGAATCCGCGAAGATCTGCGCAAGTATCGCAAGATGGCGATCCTGCCGCTGCTCAACCTCTCGCTGAACGAGACTCTGGCGAGGACGGTGGTGACATCGCTGACGGTGCTTATCGCGCTCGGTGTCCTGATGCTGATCGGGCCGCAGGTGATCTTCGGGCTTGCGATCGCCATCTTCCTCGGGGTTCTGATCGGCACCTATTCGTCGATCTACATCTCGGCGCCGGTGCTGGTCTGGCTGAAGGTGAATCCGGACAGTTTCGTGCGCACCGACGACAAGGATGAAAAGGGCGCCGCGGCGGCGCAGACCGCCTGACCGCGCTTGCCGGCCGGCCGTCAGTCGCCATTCAGGCGCCGCTTCGCATGCCGCGCTTGGCCAGCCTTTGACCGCACGCTAAGAGGACTTTCGATGCCTAAGCTTACCCGTTCCGTCGCCCTCCTCGTCGGCTGCGCCCTCGTCCTGCCGCTCGCTGCCTGCGCCCATGGCGGCAAGCACGGCGGCGACACTGCTTACGTCGCGCGCGACGTCAACACGCTCTACGCCGCCGCCAAGGGCATGATGGACAAGGGCGACTACCTGATGGCCGCCAAGCTGTTCGATGAGGTCGAGCGGCAGCATCCCTATTCGGTCTGGGCTCGCCGGGCGCAGGTCATGAGCGCGTTCAATTATTATCTCGCGGAGAAATACTCGGATTCGATCAGCTCCGCGCAGCGCTTCCTGACCATCCACCCGGGCAATTCCGAGGCGCCCTACGCTCATTATCTGGTCGCAATGAGCTACTACCAGCAGATCGAGGATGTGAACCGCGACCAGGCGACGACGGCACAGGCGCTGAACGCGTTCAACGAGCTCATCCGCCTCTATCCGGACACTCGCTACGCATCCGATGCGCGGCTGAAGCTCGACCTCATCCAGGACCATCTCGCCGGCAAGGAGATGGAGGTCGGACGCTTCTACGAGCGCTCGGGCGAATGGCTGGCCGCGAGCCTCCGGTTCCGCAAGGTCGTGGATCAGTACCAGACCACCAGCCACGCGCCCGAAGCCCTGGAGCGACTGGTTGAATGCTATCTTGCGCTCGGCATCCCGGACGAGGCGGACAAGGCGGCCGCGGTGCTCGGACGCAACTACAACGGCACCTATTGGTACAAGCAGGCCTACATGCTGATCGCGCGCAAGACTCCGCGGGGCGCGCGGCAGGCAATTGCGCCGACGCCCGTGCAGACACCGGCACAGGCGCCTACCCCGGCGGCAATGCCGGCGCCGCCGCAAAGCTGAACCTGCGCCGGGGGCCGCCTCAAGTCATGCTGAGGCAGCTCGCCATCCAAAATATCGTGCTCGTCGAACGGCTCGACATCGATTTCGAGCCGGGCCTGGGCGTCCTGACCGGGGAGACCGGGGCGGGCAAGTCGATCCTCCTCGATGCGCTGGGCCTGGCGCTGGGGTCGCGGGCCGACAGCGGGCTGGTGCGGTCGGGGACAGACGGCGCCGCGGTCTCTGCCGAGATCGACCTGCCGCCCTGGCATCCGGTCCGCCATCGGCTTGGAGAGCAGGGGATCGAGGCTGAGCCAGACGAGCCGCTCATCCTGCGCCGGACGCTCAAGGCGGATGGTGCAAGCCGCGCCTTTGCCGCCGGGGCTGCCGTGCCGGCCGGACTGCTTCGCGACATCGGAGCGCTGGCGATCGAGGTTCATGGACAGCAGGACGATCGCGGCTTGCTCAACCCCCGGGGACACCGTGCGCTGCTCGACGCCTTCGGCAAGATGGACACGGTGCCGGTGGCGGCCGCTTGGGCCGAGGTGGCGCGGATTGAAGCCGATCTCACCCAGGCCCGTTCCGAAGCGGAGGCCGCCGAACGCGACCGCGACTATCTCGAATTCGCGTCCGGCGAGATCGCCCGGCTGGCGCCCGAGACGGGCGAGGAGACCCGGCTCGCCGAGGATCGGTTGGCGATGCAGGCGGGGCTCAAGGCTGGGGAGTCGCTTGCGGGTCTCGACGAGTTGCTCGGCGGGTCTGACGGAGCGCTTGCGCAGCTTCGCCAGGCGGCGCGGCGGATCGAGCGGGGCGCGGCCGATCATCCGCTGCTGGCCGATGCGCTCGCGGCCCTGGACCGGGCGGTGATCGAGGCGGCCGACGCGGAAGACAGGATCGCGCGCGCCGCGGATGCGCTCGCCTTCGACCCCGCTCGGCTGGAACAGGTCGAAGCCCGGCTGTTCGACATCCGCGCCCTCGCTCGCAAGCACCGCGTCGAACCCGACGCGCTTGCCGGACTTGGCGAGACAATGCGCGCGCAGCTCGCGGACATCGAGGCTGGCGGTGAGAGGATCGCTGCGCTGGAGCGCGACCTCGCCGCCGCGCGTCAGGTCTACGCGACCGCGGCGGAACAGCTGACCGAGCAGCGGCGGGCAGCGGCAGGGCGCCTCGACGAAGCGGTCGCTCGGGAGCTCGTCCCGCTGAAGCTCGACGCCGCCCGCTTTCGAACGACCATCGCTCCTGCCGATGCCGGCCCCGCCGGCGCCGACCGCGTCGAGTTTGAAATCTCGACCAACCCGGGCGCTCCGTTCGGGCCGCTGACCCGCATCGCGTCGGGCGGCGAGATGTCGCGCTTCATCCTGGCGCTCAAGGTCGCGCTCGCCGAAGCCGGATCCGCCGCGACCATGATCTTCGACGAGGTCGATCGCGGCGTCGGCGGCGCGGTCGCAAGCGCAATCGGGGAGCGCCTCGCCCGCCTCGCCGAGCGCTCGCAGGTCCTCGTCGTCACTCATTCGCCGCAGGTGGCGGCGCGCGCGTCGCATCACTATCGCATCGAGAAATCGCACGGCGACGGCGGCACTCGAACCAGCGTCCGCAAGTTGAGCGGGGAGGAACGCCGGGAAGAGATTGCGCGCATGCTCTCCGGCGCATCGATCACCGAAGAGGCCAGAGCGCAGGCCGCGAAACTACTGGAGGCTGCATGAGCAAGGAACGCCGGATCGCGCACGAGTTCGAAGGCGAGGCGCTGGAAAGCGTGTTCGTCGGGCGGCGCGATCACGAGGTCCGGCCCACCGTCATCCTCGTCCCGACCGTGATGGGCGTGAGCGACCTCGAGATCGGGTTCGGCAAGCAACTGGTCGAGCTCGGCTATAACGCCCTGGTCGCCGACCTGTTCGGCAAGCAGTTCCACGGGGCGCCGCGCGACACGATGTTCGGCGAGCTAACCCGGATTCGCGCCGACCGAGCGGCGCTGAGGCGGCGGATGCAATCCGTGCTCGAAGTTGCTCGGGGGATCGAAGAGGTAAAGTCCGACCAAGTCGTCGTCGCCGGTTATTGCTTCGGCGGGCAGTGCGCGCTCGACCTCGCGCGCAGCGGCGCCGACATCGCCGCGGCAGTCAGCTTCCACGGCCTGTTCGACCCGCCCGGCCTGCCGCCCGAAAAGATCAAGGCGAAGGTCGTCGCTTTCCACGGCTGGGACGATCCGATGGTGCCGCCCGACGCAGTGGTGGCCCTCGGCAAGGAGCTGACCGACTCCGGCTGTGACTGGCAGATCCAAGCCTATGGCCACGTCGGGCATGGCTTCACCAACCCGCATGCAAGCTCGCTCCAGATCGACGGCGTCGCCTACAACGCGCTGGCGGCCGAGCGCAGCTGGACGAGCTTCGTCAACCTGCTCGAGGAATTGTTCGGCGGTGCCCACTGAGCTGACCGAGGCCGACGCCGCCAACCGCCTGATGCGGCTGGCGCGGGAGATCGCGAGGCACGACCGGCTGTACCACGACCAGGACGCGCCGGAGATTTCCGACGCGGAATATGATGCGCTGGTCCGCGAGAACCGCGAGCTGGAGGAGCGCTTCCCGCAATTGGTGCGCGCGGATTCGCCGTCGAAGCGGCTGGGTGCGGCGCCGACGTCGACGCTCGCCAAGGTCTCCCACGCGAAGCCGATGCTCAGCTTGGACAATGTGTTCTCGGACGAGGAGCTGGGCGAGTTCGTCACGCGCGTGCGCCGTTTCCTTAGCCTTCCATCCGACGAATCCATCGCTCTCACCGCGGAGCCGAAGATCGACGGGCTGAGCTGCTCGTTGCGGTACGAGCGCGGCCAGCTCGTGCTCGGCGCAACCAGGGGTGACGGCGCCGTCGGCGAGGATGTGACGCCAAACGTGCGGACGATCCGCGACATCCCCCACTCGCTGAAGGATGCCCCGGACACCCTGGAGGTGCGCGGTGAAGTCTATATGGCGAAATCCGACTTCGAGGCGCTGAACGAGCGGCAGGAAGCATACGGCGGCAAGGTCTTCGCAAACCCGCGCAACGCGGCTGCGGGATCGTTGCGCCAGAAGGATCCGGCCATCACCGCCGCGAGGCCGCTTCGTTTCCTCGCGCACGGCTGGGGTGAGACCAGCGCCTCGCTCGGCGCGGCGCAGTCGCTGGCCATGCGAGCGATCGAGCGGCTGGGTTTCCCGGTCAGCGACCTGCTCGTGCGGTGTGATACCCTCGACGCCGCCATTGCGCACTACCGCCTGATCGAGCAGCGGCGCGCCGACCTGCCGTATGACATCGACGGTGTGGTGTTCAAAGTCGCAAGGCTCAACTGGCAGGAGCGGCTCGGGCAAGTCGGCCGAGCGCCGCGATGGGCAACCGCCTATAAGTTCCCCGCCGAGAAGGCCGAGACGACGCTCGAGGCGATCGACATTCAGGTCGGCCGGACCGGCAAGCTGACGCCGGTCGGCCGGCTAAAGCCGGTCGGCGTCGGCGGGGTCATCGTTGCCAACGTCACGCTCCACAACCGCGACGAGATCGCGCGGCTGGGCCTGCGCATCGGAGACAGGGTCCGGATCCAGCGCGCCGGCGACGTCATCCCGCAGGTCGTCGAGAACCTGACCCGGGACGAGAAGCGCGAGCCTTACATTTTTCCCGACCACTGTCCCGAATGCCAGTCGGAAGCCGTGGCCGAGGAGGGCGAGGTCGACGTCCGCTGCACCGGCGGTCTCATCTGCCCTGCCCAGCGCTTCGAGCGGCTGCGGCACTTCGTGTCGCGCGGCGCGCTCGACATCGAGGGGTTGGGCGAGAAGTCGATCGCGGAGTTCATCGAGCTTGGCTGGCTTTACTCACCCGCCGACATCTTCCGGCTCCGAGGCCACCGGCAGGACCTGATCGGCCGCGAGGGATGGAAGGACAAATCCGTCGATGCGCTCCTCGCCGCGATCGAGGCCAAGCGCCGCCCGGACGGCCCGCGCCTGCTGTTCGGCCTCGGCATCCGCCACGTCGGCATCGTCACCGCCCGCGACCTGCTCAAATGCTTCGGCACCATCGAGGAGCTGCGGCGCGCCGCGCTGTCGGAGGGCGGCGAGGCGGAACTGTCGGGCGTCCAGGGCGTCGGCCCGGTCGTCGCCGGGGCGCTGGTCGATTTCTTCCACGAGCCGCACAACCGCGAGGTGCTCGACAACCTCCTCTCCGAAGTCGCGCCGCAGCCCTATGTCAGCGACGCGAGAGCGACCGAATGGACCGGCAAGACCATCGTCTTCACCGGCACCCTCGAAACCATGAGCCGCGACGAAGCCAAGGCACAGGCCGAGCGGCTCGGGGCCCGCGCGGCCGGATCGGTCAGCGCAAAGACGGACCTAGTGGTGGCAGGCCCGGGAGCCGGGTCGAAGCTCAAGAAGGCGGAGGAGTTGGGCGTCCGCGTCGTGAGCGAGGAGGATTGGGCGGCGATTGTTGCGGGAGCCTAGAGGCTAATGTCCGCTTTGGGCGGAAAGCAGCCACTGGGGCGTCGGCGAAAACATCCGAGCACGCCAGAGATTGCGACGCTGCGCGAGGCTACGTTAGACGATTGGCCGTGAAACGCTGGCAGCCCCTTGTAGCTATCCCCTGCTTATCGTTTCTGGCCGCTTGTTCGCTGGTCTCGCGCGCCCACCGTGAATTTCAGATCTGTGCTGTTCCGGAAGCTGCGTTCTTCAACGACATTTCCAACACCGTAAATCAACTGGGGTATCGAGCCTCGACGGGAACTGCTGAAGATGCCCAGGGACATCTGACGACCGTTATGAAAGCGACGAGATGGACCACTGCCATATGGGCAACCAATCAGGTCGTATTCCCAGCGCTGAACCAAGCGGGGGGCGAAGTCATTCCGAGGCACGACGCTTTTTACATCAGCGTGGACGGCCTAACGTCTGCTCAAGTTAACCGCGCCTATGGCAGTCTCATTTCGAAGCTCTCCCATGATGGATATCGCGTCAGCTACGAGCCTTGCCCCTGACCGCCTAATGTCTGCTTTGGGTCGAAAGCGGACATTACGCTGTCCTACAGGCCGTGATTTTGTGAGACTGTGTCGCAGCTATGAACGCGCCGCTCTTCCACGCTTGTCGTCACTCCCGCCGTCCGTTCCTAAAGTCACACAAAAAGCGCCGCTGTCCGGCCTTAGTGACTTTAAGCGTCCGCCCTACCGTGCCCCGCTTGTCCGCCGGATGAAGTCGGCGACGTTGGCATGCAACTCCGCCAGCGTCGGTTGGTGGACGTACACCATGTGGCCGGACTGATAGTAATGATACTCGATATTGCCGAGCAGCGACGGAGGGACGGGGAGGTGGCGTAGCTCCTCCTTGCCTTCGAAATAGGGCGTCGAGACGTCGAAATAACCGCCGTTGACCATCACCTTGAGCGTCGGGTTGGTCTTCATCGCCTCGGCAAGGTCGGGGAGCACGTTGGGCAGCATGATCAGCGGCTTGTCGGCGCCCGGCGGCTGATGCTTGTAATCCCACTTGGAATAGATCGGGATGCCGGACTTGAACTGGATGTCCGGCCGGTAATTGAGCCGGTCGCGGGCATAGGACTGCCACGCCGCGACATAGGCCGCGCCGAGCGCCGCGCTCTGCGGGTCGTAGGTCGCGACCTTGCTCAGCGGGTCGAGCGTGTCGCCGAGGAAGCGGGTGTCGAGCGTGCCGGTCGTCAGGCCGCGCTCCGCCATTAGTTCCTTTTGGAACGCGCCATATTCGATGCGCAGGTTCGACTTCAGCAGGTAGGCAACCGAAAGGCCGGTGTAGGCCGAAAGCTGCCGCGCGATCCGCTGCCGCTCCGCCTCCGGCAGGTCGTTGCCTTTGAGCAAAGCCGCCGAATAGTCGCCGGTCGCGAACTGTTCGACCTGGGCTAGGTAGGCGTTGAGGTCTGCCGGTCGGCTGGGCGACTTGTCGAAATACCAAGCGGTCGCGGCATAGGTCGGCAGCGCCACGACATAAGGCGTGTCGATGCCGGGGTTGAGCTGCGGGTCGTCGGGCATGAAGTCCCAGTTGAGGATGTCCGACAGCAGCATCACGCCGTTGAGGTCGACGTCAGCCTGCTGCAGCGCCAGCGACAGGCCCGCCGCGCGCATCGTCCCGTAGCTTTCGCCGAACAGATATTTGGGCGAGTTCCAGCGGTCGTACTTGGTCAGGAACTGGGTGATGAAGTCGGTGAAGGCGTGGATGTCCTGGTCGACGCCATAGAAGGCCTTGTCCTTGTCCTTGCCGGCGATGCGCGAGAAGCCGGTTCCGGGCGCGTCGATGAAGACGAGGTCCGACGCGTCGAGTAGGCTCTGGTCGTTGTTGACGGTCGAATAAGGCGCCGGGCTGTTGTGGCGGGCGTCGGCGGTGACGACGCGGACCGGCCCGAACGCACCCATGTGAATCCAGATGCTCGACGAGCCCGGGCCGCCATTGAACAGGAAGGTGATCGGCCGGGCGGCGGCGGGCACGCCCTGCTTGAAGTAGGCCGTGTAGAACATCGACGCTTCGGGCTTGGGCCCCGACTTGCCCTTGTCCTTGTCGGACGCAAAATCCGCGTCTGCTTCGGCGGTATCGGTGTCTTCCCATTCCTTGGCATGAACGACGAGCGTGCCGGCGACCGAGTCATAGGCGATCGGCTGACCACCGACGGTGACCGTGCCGCCCGCTCGCACTTCGCTGGGCTTGAAGAAAAAGCGCTTGGCCCTGTCGCTCTCGCTCTCGTCGGTGACTTTCGCGGGGGTCTTGGGCGGCGCCTTAACGTGGGCGGAGGCATGGCGAGTAATCGGGGCGGAAAGTGCGGGGGCGCCGACGAGCGCGACCGCGGCGAGCAGGAATGGCAGCTTCATCGCTTTCCTCTCGCAGCGGTGTGTGGCGGCGACAAGTGTCTAGTCCGGGGCCGCCCCGACGAGCACCGGCCATTCGCTAGAACCAGTCGCGCTGAGAGTGAAACCGAGCGCTTCGTACGCAGTGGCGACGGCACTTGCCTGATTGTCCAGCAGCCCTGCGAGCACGATCCTCCCGCCGGGCGCGATTGCCTTGGCGAAATTCGGCGCGAGCTCGATCAGCGGGCCGGCGAGGATGTTGGCGATGAGCAGGTCGAACGGCGCTCGGGCGGCGAGCAGCGGCGAGTCCATGCCGTCGGCGATGCCAAGCAGCAGCTCGCCAGGCCCATGACCGACCCTGACGCCGTTGATCGCCGCATTGTCGCGCGCGACATCGATAGCGACGGCGTCGATGTCGGTCGCAATGCACTTCGCCCGCGGCCACAGCGCCAGCGCCGCGAAGGCAAGAAGCCCGGTCCCGGTGCCGACGTCCGCGACATTGGCGAAGCTTGCGCCCGATCGCTCCAGAGCATCGAGCGCCTCGAGGCAACCGGCCGTGGTCGCATGCTGGCCGGTCCCGAACGCCAGGCTCGCATCGATCTCGAACGGTATCGTGCCGGGAGGCTGTCCGCGATACATCGGCGTATGGACGTAGAAGCGGCCGGCGCCGATCGGCTGCAGGCCCTCCTGGCTCATCGTGATCCAGTCGGCTTCGCCAAGCTCCTCCAGCCTGGGCTCACCCCTGCCCAGGGCGCGTAGCGCACCCAGATCATGGTCCGACGGCGGCAGGTCGAAATAGGCGTGGATCAACCAGTCGTCGGGCTGCGCGGGGTCCGGCTCGTCGGCAACCAGCACCGGAGGGCTGCCGCTCTCGGCGAAGAGATGGTCGGCGCCCGCGATGGCCTCGCCCTGAGCGCGGCTACAGGGGATGGTCGCGCGCCAGCTCATTGAGGCGCGGATTCTTGCGTCGCGTAGGCCTTGCACGCGCCTTGGTCGAACAAGGGCTGGCCGACCACCAGGCGTTTCACCATTTCGCTTGCGGCAGGCATCGCGGTGACGAGGATTTCGCACGGACCGGCGGCGATACTCGCCGCTGTGGCACTGTCGCCCGGCACCCGGCTCGCCGCGTAGACGATCGTCCGGCAGATGCCGGTCTCGCAGCTCACCCAGCGCCAGCTCAAGCCGCCGGACGGCGAGGCGATCGCGGTCAGCAGGATGTTACCGAGCCGAACTTCGTCGCCGTCCCTGACAATGCGGCCAGCTTCGGCCAACGGAATCTCGTCGCCGGAACCCCTGCGAAGGAGCGCGGCGCCGCCCGGGGAGGCGACGATGGTCGCTCCACTCATCCGCTGCAGTTTGGCAATCCCGCCGAGATGGCCGGCATCCGTGTCGCTGTGCAGGATGTAGCGAATGTCCGACGGCGAATAGCCGAGCTCGCGGATGTTGGCGGAGATAAGGTCCGCGTCCCCGGCCTCGCCACCGTCGATCAGCACGTCGCCCTGGTCGCCGACGATGAGCATCGACGACAGGCCGCAAGTTCCGACGAGATAGGAATTGGCGTGGATGCGGACCGGCGGCGCGGCCCTGTTGCGGTCACTCGAGCCCTGGCACGCCGCCGCCCATAACGGGCCGGACGTCTCGATTGGCGCACGCGGCTGCTCGTTCACCTTCGGGTGGCCGAACGGAATTACGATCTGTTGTGCGGCGAGGATCAGCGCGGCGAGGGTTTCAGCGAACATAGCTCGCTCCGTTGACGTCGATCACCGCGCCGGTCGCCGACGGCGGCGCTTCGGTTGCTGCCCAGCGGATCACTTCCGCCACTTCGTCGGTGCTGGCGACTCGCCCGAGCGGGATCTCGGCGAGGATTTTCGCGCCGCCCCGACCTTCAAGATAGTCGGCCGTCATCTCCGACACCGTGAAGCCGGGCGTCACAGCGAAGGCGAGGATGCCCTCCGACGCATAGCCGCGTGCGATCGACTTGGTCATTCCGATCATGCCAGCCTTCGACGCCGCGTAATGCCAGTGCTGCGGACTGTCGCCGCGATAGGCCGCGCGGCTGGAGATGTTGACGATACGGCCCCCACCGGTCTCGCGAAAATGACGAATGGCGAGCCGGCAGAGATCGGCGGCCGACTGCAGGTTGATGGTCATCGTCCGCGCCCAGGCGCGCTGCCAATCCTCGTCGGATGCGGTTTCGTCGGCGGTCTCGTAAATGCCGGCATTATTGACGAGCACGTCGATCTTGCCGTCGAGGCGGTCGATTGCGGCATCCCAGATGAGGGAAGGGGCTTCGGAATCTTCGAGGTCGCCACCGATCAGCTCGCTGCCGCCGCGGGTGGAATGGCCAACGACGTCGTGGCCGCGGGACTTGAGGAGCGCATAAGCGGCCGCGCCAATGCCGCGGCTCGCGCCGGTGATCAGGATGTTCATGAAGGGTGCCTAACACCCAATCGTCATCCCCGCGCAAGCGGGCCACGTCGTCTAGGTTCCCGCCTTCGCCGGAACGACCAGGATCCCCCTTAGGCCGCCAGCCCGTGAACGAAGGCCTTGGCGCTCGACTTGAAGTTGGAAATCTGATCGCTGAAGCGGCCGAAGCCCTGTTCGACCTCGTCGATGTCCTTGGCGACGCTCTCGGTGTCGCTGCGGATCGCGGCGATGGTCGAGCTCATCGAATCGGCGGCCAGCGCGGTCTCGTCAACGGCAGCGGTGATCATGGTGACGGTCTGCGCCTGCAGCTCCATCGCCTCGCGGATGCGGTCGGCGGAGAATTGCACTTCCTCGACGGTGCCCTGAATCGACCCGTTGGCGTCGACCGTCTGACGGGTCGCCTGCTGGATGGCGGTGATCTTGGCGGTGATGTCGTCGGTCGCGCGGGCGGTCTGGGAGGCGAGACTCTTCACTTCCTGGGCGACGACCGCGAAGCCGCGGCCGGCGTCGCCGGCCCGCGCCGCCTCGATGGTGGCGTTGAGCGCGAGGAGATTGGTCTGGCCTGCGATGTCGCGGATCAGGCTGAGGATCGATTCGATCGCCTCGACGTGCTCGGACAGCATCTGGCTGACCTTCACGGCCTGGCTCGCCTGGTCGCCGGCGCGGGTCGCGACGCCCGCGGCCACTTCGACCTCGGATCGCGCGTCCTCGATGGCGCGGATCAGACCGGCCGCCGTCTGGGCGGCTTCGCGCATGGCGACGGCGGACTGCTCCGCGGCGGCGGCGACTTCGCTGGTCTTGCCGAGCATGCCGCGCGCCGACGAGGCGGTCGCCCGGGTGCGGTCGCTGAGGACCTTCGATTGCTCCGTGCTGGCGCGCACCAGCTCCGACACACGGCGCTCGAACTGCTCACTCTCGCGGCCGCGCTCGTTGGCGGCGTCAATGACTTCCAGGAGCGAAACCTGCGCGAGGATGATGTCGGTCTCGATGACGTCCAGTCGGTAATATGCCGAAATGAAGCTCGCGAGCTTTTGTGCGTCGCTTCGGTATTCGTTGCTCAAGGCGGCGAACACGCGGTCCGCGATCTCGATCCGCTCCGCGATATATTTGGGGACCGACGTGTGATCGCTGAAGATCTGACGGCCATATTCCGCGATCGATTGGACCCAAGCCGCATCGACCTTGCCGGAATAGATTTTCGCGTATCGGTCCGCGCGCTCCGGCCCGAACTGAGCCTGGATTTCGGACACCACGGAGGGCAGAGCGCACTCCTTGTACAGCTCGATGTCGCGCTCGAGCGATCCGCCTGCATTATAGGCCGCAAGCCGGGCGCTCACCTGCTCGTCGGTCAGCCGCTGCAGCTGTCCAGTGTCCGCACCCATCGATCGCCCTTCCAATAGCCTTGTCTCAGGGACTGCTCTTGCCCGACAATGGTTAAGACCGGGTTAGACGATCGGGCTGGCGTTGCGAATCTTGCCTCGCGGTGGTCGCCGCCCTAAGCGGGCCGCATCGGCGCGACCCTCGGCGCGCAACGCAAGCTCAATCAACGAAAGCGGGCTGTCCATGGCTGCCAATCCATCCAGACCCCCGGCGAGACCGCTCTCGCCGCACCTGACGATCTGGCGATGGGGACCGCACATGGCCGTCTCCATCCTCCATCGAGCGACCGGCATGGCGCTGACCTTCGCCGGGCTCGGGCTGCTCACCTGGTGGCTTGTTGCGATCGCCGGCGATCCGAGCGGCTTCGCCACCTTCACCAAGGTCGCGACGCACCCGATTGGCGTCATCGTGCTGATTGGCCTGACCTGGTCGTTCTTCCAGCACCTGCTGTCGGGCATCCGCCACCTCATCATGGACACGGGCTCGGCCTTTGAGCTTCAGACCAACAAGACGCTCGCGATCGCTACGATCGTCGGTTCGCTGCTGCTGACAGCCGCCCTCTGGGCGTGGCTTCTGTTTGGAACGCGGGCATGAGGAGTTTCGGACAATGAGCTTGGGCGACAGCGCCACGCCGCTCGGCAAGGTTCGCGGCACTGGTTCGGCCCATGCGGGCGGTGAGCATTGGCTGAGCGAGCGGGTGACGAGCATCGCGTTGCTGCTGCTCGGCCTGTGGTTGATCGTCTCGTTGCTGCTCCTTCCGGCGCTCGACCAGCGCACCCTGGTCGAGTGGCTGCGGCTGCCGAGCGCGGCCGTGCCGATGGCGCTGCTCATCATTATCGGCTTCCGCCACGCGCTCGAAGGGATGAAGGTCGTCGTCGACGATTATGTCCATGAGGAGGGCAATCGCTTCGCCCTCAACACCCTGCTGCTGTTCCTGAGCGTCGGCGGAGGCGCGCTGGCGCTGTTCGCGCTTGCTCGCATCGCATTCGGAGGCGGCGCTTGAGCACGACTTACCCTATCATGGACCACACCTATGATGTGGTGGTCGTCGGCGCGGGAGGCGCAGGGCTTCGCGCGACCATGGGGGCGGCCAATGCCGGCCTCAAGACCGCCTGCGTGACCAAGGTCTTCCCGACGCGCAGCCACACGGTGGCCGCGCAGGGCGGCATCGCGGCCAGTCTCGGCAACATGGGCCCGGACCACTGGACCTGGCACATGTACGACACCGTCAAGGGCTCCGACTGGCTCGGCGACCAGGACGCGATCGAGTATCTGACCCGCGAGGCGCCCGCCGCCGTCATCGAGCTCGAGCACGCCGGCCTTCCGTTCAGCCGTACTCCCGAAGGCAAGATCTACCAGCGCGCGTTCGGCGGAATGACCCAGAACATGGGCGAGGGGCCGACCGCGCAGCGCACCTGCGCCGCTGCCGACCGAACCGGCCACGCCATGCTTCACACGCTCTACCAGCAGAGCCTGAAGTATGACGCGGATTTCTTCGTCGAATATTTCGCGATCGACCTGATCATGGAGAACGGCGCCTGCCGAGGCGTCATTGCCTTGTGCCTGGACGACGGCTCGATCCACCGCTTCCGCGCCCAGGCCGTCGTGCTCGCGACCGGCGGATACGGCCGCGTCTATTTCTCGGCGACCTCGGCACACACTTGCACCGGCGACGGCAATGCGATGGTGCTTCGCGCTGGCCTGCCGCTGCAGGACATGGAATTCGTGCAGTTCCACCCGACCGGCATCTATGGTGCCGGAGTCCTCATCACCGAGGGCGCGCGCGGCGAGGGCGGCTACCTGACCAATGCCAGCGGCGAGCGGTTCATGGAGCGCTACGCCCCGTCGGCGAAGGATCTCGCCAGCCGCGATGTCGTCTCACGCTCGATGGCGATGGAGATCCGCGAGGGCCGCGGGGTCGGCGAGCACAAGGACCACATCTTCCTCCACCTCGACCATATCGACCCGAAGATCCTGGCCGAGCGCCTGCCCGGCATCACCGAGACGGCGATGATCTTCGCGGGCGTCGACCTGACGCGCCAGCCAATCCCGGTCGTGCCGACCGTCCACTACAACATGGGCGGCATCCCGACCAACTATCATGGCGAGGTCGTCACCCTGAAGGACGGCAAGCCGGACACGGTCGTCCCGGGCCTGTTCGCGGTCGGCGAGGCGGCCTGCGTTTCGGTCCACGGCGCCAACCGCCTCGGCTCCAACAGCCTGATCGATCTCGTGGTATTCGGCCGTGCGACGGGCATGCGGCTCGGCGAGACGCTCAAGGCCAATGCGTTGCAGGACGAGCTTCCCAAGGACTCGGCCGACCTCGCGCTGGCCCGGCTGGATCACTTCCGCAACGCCGACGGCAAGAGCCCAACCGCCGACATCCGCCTCAACATGCAGCGCACCATGCAGTCGGACTGCGCTGTGTTCCGCACCGACAAGACGCTGGCCGAGGGCGTCGAGAAGATCGACGGCATCTACGGCCGGATGCAGGACGTGAAGGTCTCCGACCGCAGCCTCATCTGGAACAGCGACCTCGTCGAGACGCTCGAGCTCGACAACCTGCTCGCCCAAGCCGTGGTCACCATGCACTGCGCCGCCAACCGCAAGGAAAGCCGCGGCGCGCACATGCAGGAAGATTATCCCGAGCGCGACGACACGAACTGGATGAAGCACACCATCGCCTGGTTCGACGGCTGGGGCGGCAAGGCTCCGGCCGGCGGCATCAAGATCGATTACCGCCCGGTGCACAGCTACACGCTCACCAGCGACATCGAGTACATCAAGCCGAAAAAGAGAGTTTACTGACTTGTCTCGGCTGGATCAGCCAAGCACGCGGACTAGTACCCAGACAAGAATGGAAATGACCGCGACGGCGAGCGCGGCGGTCGTTAGCCAAGCCGCGGCCACGCCGTAGCGATCCTCGATCCGATCGTAGATCGCTTCCAAGAAAGCTAGCGCGATAAGGTCTTCCAAACGGGCAGTCCTGACTGGTTCAGAAGTCCACCTTATCATAGTGTGACGGCGGCACGATCACTTCCATTCGTTCGCCGAGCAGAGGCCTGAACCCCGGCCGCGATTTCATCACGGCGTACCAGTCCTTGGTTTGCTTGTGTCCGCGCCAGTCGAGGGCGCCCAGATAGTCGACCACGCTCAGATGCGCCGCCGCAGTGAAGTCGGCGAGGCTCAGGCCCGGACCGGCCAGCCATCTCCGGTGGTCGAGCAGATAGTCGAGATAGTCGATGTGCTCGCCCGCGACCCGCATCGCTTCGCGCAGGACCTTGGTGTCCGGGCTCTCGCGGGTCACCAGGCGCTTCCTCATCCGCTCGTGCATCAGGGGCTCGACCGCCTCGCGATAGAGCTTGAGGTCGAACCATTCGGTCATCCGCCGGATTTCGGCGCGCATCCCGGCATTGCCATGGATCATCGGCATGCGGTCGACGGTCTCGTCGAAATATTCGACGATCGGCTGCGAGCCTATGAGGGTGATGCCCTGGTCGGGCTCGACCAGGACCGGCGTCTCGCCGGCGGGATTGAGGTCCATGAACTCGTCGCGCTTTTCCCAGGGGTTCTCGCGCACCAGCTCGTGGCCGACGCCTTTTTCGGCGAGGACGAGGCGAACCTTGCGGGAGAAGGGGCACAACGGGAACTGGAAGAGCTGCCACATGGGCGGGCAGCTTTAGCGTGTGGGCGGCGAGCGTCTAGCGCCGAGGATAGGTCGGATCGGGCATATTCGCCGTTGCCCGCTCGATCGCGCGGCTGGCCTGCTGGATCCCCTGCATGACCTGGGGGACGGCCTCGTCGACAGACTGGATGCCCTGGCGGACGATCGGCCGCGCCTGGGCGATCGTGCGGTGGAGGTTGCGCTCGAAATTCGGGTCCTTGGCGCTCGCCATGTCGCGCACGGTCATCTGTCGCTCGGCCGCTGTCGCCGGGCGCCCGTCGATCGCGGCCTCAAGCTTGCCCACCTTCACGTCAAGCAGGGCGTCGGTGACCGCGTCGAGCGCGTTCGCAACCTTGTCGGCGGCAGCCGGCGAAATGACCATCGCCGGCGGCGGAGGCGCCACCTGGGCCGAAGCGGGTGCGGCTACGGCGAGCAACGGCAGGATCGAAATCGTGGCACGCATCGGTCGGATCTCTCGCAAGCCGCTGAATTCTAGCGCAAACAGCTTAGCCGAAGCTGAACGCCAGATAAATCAACGAAGTGACAGCCAGGCGAGGGCGGCCGCTCCGGCAATGATCCGGTACCAGGCGAAAGGCGCGAAACCGTGCTTCGAGATGTAGGCGACGAACGCCCGCACGACGAACAGCGCAACGACGAAGCTGACGACGAAACCGACGGCGATCGTGCCGAAGCCGACTCCGGACGCGCCCGCCATGATCTCGTCATGATGCTTGGCGAGCTCCAGCGTCGTCGCCCCGACCATGGTCGGGATGGCGAGGAAGAAGCTGAACTCCGCCGCGGTGCGCCGTTCGACGCCAAGGCTGAGCGCGCCCATGATCGTCGCACCCGACCGGCTGACGCCCGGAATCATTGCCAGGCACTGCGCGATGCCGATGCCGATGGCGGTTTTCACCGGCAACTCGGCGACTCCCACGGTGTCCGACCGCTTCGCGAGCTTCTCGATGACCAGGATGGCGATGCCGCCGGCGATGAAAGCAATCGCGACCACCGTCGCATTCCCGAGCAGCGCTTCGATATGCTTCAGCAGGATGAAGCCGAGAAGCGCCGATGGCAGGAAGCCGATCAGTACGTTTCGGACGAAGCGGATCGCAACCGGATCGCGCTTGAGCAGCCCCTCGATCACCGCCCAGAACGTCCGCCAGTAGAGCACGACGATCGCCAGGATCGCGCCCAGCTGGATGATGACGTTGAAGGCATTCCACTGTGCATCATTGTAGCCGAGCAGGGTGCTCGCCAGAATCAGATGCCCGGTCGACGAGACCGGCAGGAACTCGGTGACGCCCTCGACGATGCCGAGGATGATGGCGATCAGCAGGATTGGCATGGGCTAGGCGTCGAGCCTTAGTTGGTGGCGGTCAAATTAATTCGCCGCCCGGCGAACTTGCCGCCCTTCTGGAAGCGGCCGAGCCAATCGTAGCCGACGGCCGCAAGCGGGGTCGGCTCGATCCCGAATGCCTCGAGTCCGCTCGATCCGCCGGCAGGCACATTGTCCCGCTGCAGCATCAGCCATTGATCGCGGGTCAGTGGCGCTCCCGGCAGCCAGCCGAGCCGCGCAATCGCGCTCGCAGCGAAGTCCGGCATGTGCACGACTTCAGGCGTCTGGCCGGTCAGCTCCAGGATCGCCTGGTGAAGCTCGGCCATGCTCATCACCTGCGGACCGCCGATCTCGAAGATCTTGCCGCCGTAGGTCTCGGGCTTCAGCGCCGCCATCGCGATAGCCTTGGCGAGGTCGCGGACATAGACCGGCTGGAAGTTTCGCTTGCTCGCGATCACAGGAAGGAAGGGCAGGCGGGCCATGCCGGCGAAGCGGTTGGTAAGATTGTCCTCCGGCCCGAACACCAGCGACGGCCGAATGATCGTCGCATCCGGGAACGCCTCGCG
>NZ_JAFAVR010000276.1 GCF_019242355.1 Sphingomonas sp.
TCCGTTCGGCGCGGGCCAGTCGACCAAGATGATCTCGTTGATGTCGTCGTGATCGAACAGGTCGTGAGGTGTGCTCTGGTAATACCAGCGCGCCTGGCCGGTTCCGATGTCGCGCGCGAAGACGCCGGCGGTGAACTTGTTATCGCCCGGCCGCTGCGCCGCGTTCCAGGGGCCCGGGTTCGACGTGCCATAATAGAGGAGCTTCAGCGTGGGATCATAGCTGACCCAACCCCAGACGCTGCCGCCGCCGATTTTCCACTGGTCCGGCCCCCAGCTGGTCACGCCCAGGTCTTTGCCGCGGTCCTGTGGGTAGGGCGCCTGGTAGCCGGGACCGATCAGCACATCCTTGTCCGGGCCGGTGGTGTAGGCGCGCCACGCAAGCTTGCCGCTGCCCTCGTCGAGCGCGGTCAGCCAACCGCGCACGCCCATCTCGCCGCCGGAATTACCGACCAGTACCTTACCCTCGGCGACCAGCGGCGCCATGGTCAGCGTCTCGCCTTTCTGGATGTCGGCGACCTTGGTCCGCCACACCTCGCGTCCCGTATTCGCGTCGACAGCAACCGTGTTGCCGTCGAGCAGGTTCAGAAACAACCGGCCGTCCGAATAGACTGCGCCTCGATTAACCGGACCGCAGCAGGCGACGCCCTTGGCAGCGGCCGAAGGGTTAGGCTTGTAGGTCCACTTGGCGGGGCTTCCGGGTTTCGTAAGGTCGAGCGCAGTGACGTCGTTCGGCCAGGGCGCAACGACGTACATGGTGTTGTTGACGACCAGCGGTGGGGCCTCGAAACCCTCCGTCGTGCCGGTCGAAAAGGTCATTGCTACCTGAAGCTTGCCGACATTTCCGGCATTGAGCTCGGTCAATCCGCTGAATCGCGTCGATGCATAATCCTTGCCGGGCATCGTCCAGTTGCCATCGTCTGCAGGCGATGCGGCCGCGGCGGGAACGGCCTTCCCGCCCGCTTCAGGATAGGATCGCGCCGCCGGTTGCGAAGAATGGCGATCGCAGCCGCCAAGCAGGACCGCGGCAATGCCGGCCGGTAGCAGAAACGTGATCAAACCGAGTGGAACGCGGCGCATTCAGACTCCGGCAAAACCGATCGGGACGCGGGACAACTGCATCTGTTGTTCCGCATCCCAAATAACATGGATCAGGATTGGCATTTTTGGGAACGGCGGACAACAGCCGGTTGACGCGCGCCTGCGTGCTTTCGCGATCGGTCGGCGGGCAGGGGTCGAAAAGGCGACGCGCCGCCGCCCAGATCCTATGCTGGCGACGCCTCTCCGGCGGGCCAGGTGCGGCCGGATTGCTGGTCCAGCCCGCGAGCGACCAGGACATCCAGAGCCGTCGCGCCGGCCACGAAAGCGAGGGCTCCAGCGACTGCGCGGGGCCGCGACGTGCGTGGAGCAGCAACCAGCAGCGTTCCGAGATCGGCCACGTCGCCGATCACCCGGTTCCAGACGTTGGTGGAGACCGCGGGCCCGCGCAACAGCATGGCTCCAGCGACCAACTCGCGTGCGCCAAAGATTCGAATGACGCCTTCGGAGGCGCCACCTTCGACGCCGAGCGTCCTCGCGGCGCGGCGCGCGCCAATCAGTTCGAAGAGGCCAAGGCCGACACTGAATACCCCAAGGGCCATGCCCATTTTCTTGTAGTCCACAGCAATCCCTCCTGAGTTCCGGTCGCCAAACAACCCCAAGCGAAATCCTGTTCCGACAGCTGTTGCATTCGGCAATGTCGATCCCACGCACACGCGGCTAAGCGCTGACTGCAACAGGACGAATCTGACCTAGATTATGGCGGGAGGCCGACAAGTAGATCACGTCACTCCGATGAGTACGCGTCGAAGCATCGCGGCGATCGTCCATTCCGCCCGAACCGTCGAGCTGAGCCGTCTCGCTTGCGAGCAGACCGAGACGGCCATTTTTCGCTCCCTGAGACTGTTGAGGCAGCCTGTCTTCCCCGACCGGCGGAGCGGGCGTCCGGAACAATAATCGCATCCGCCTTGTTGCGCTTATGGGGCAATCGATCGCCTGAGGAAGCCAATGGCGAAGAGAGACATCATCGCCATCGGCGGGTCCGCCGGCAGCGGGCCCGTTCTTAGACGCATCGTCAGCGAACTCCCCGAGGACCTGAGCGCAAGCGTCTTCGTCGCGACTCACGTTCCGTCGCAGTCGGCGGGCTATCTCGCCGGTGTTCTCGCGTCGGCGAGCGCCATTCCGGTCAGCGAGGCCGTCGATGGGCAGCCGATCGAACAGGGTCATATCTATGTCGCCGCACCCGACCGGCACCTGCTTCTGATCGATGGGACGATTCGGCTGGGCGAGGGGCCCCGCGAGAACATGGTCCGCCCGGCGATCGATCCGCTCTTCCGCTCCGCCGCCTTGTCCTATGGCCCGCGCGCGGTCGGCGTTGTCCTCACGGGCATGCTCAACGACGGCGCGTCCGGCCTGCATGCGATAAAATCCGTCGGGGGCACCGCGATCGTCCAGCATCCGTTAGATGCGGAGGCCGATCAGATGCCGCTTGCTGCGCTCGAGGCGACGGACGCGGATCATGTTGCCAGTTCGGCTGACCTTGCGA
>NZ_JAFAVR010000065.1 GCF_019242355.1 Sphingomonas sp.
AGATGGCCTGGAACCCTAGCCCGGTCGTGGGGGCATGCTCAACGCAAGGGAAAGCCGACAGGCAACGAGGGCTTGTTCATCTCTTTATCCACGGGGATGAATCCCGTCCCCAGCCTGTGAATCCCGGGTGCGAATCAGGCCGACTCGCGAGGATGCAGAGGGAGGCATCTTGGGCTGCTTGTTGGCAAATGCGGGACCGCTGCCTAAACCCCACTGTCCCCCGCCCAATAACAACATCAAACTTCTTCTAAATATAATAAGAGAAAGAGAAGAGCGTGGCCTTCGAGCCTGACGATCCGTCGCGTCCCGGCTTTGCCAAGCCCTTGCTTGCCGTTCTGCGCGGTGAGCGTCGAGACCCTCCGCCGATGTGGTTGATGCGGCAAGCGGGACGCTATCTTCCCGAATATCGCCAGCTGCGTGAGGAGAAGGGCAGCTTCCTGGACCTCGTCTATGACAGCGACGCGGCGGCCGAGGTGACCCTGCAACCGATCGAGCGTTTCCCTGAGTTCGACGCCGCGATCCTGTTTTCCGACATCCTGATCGTGCCCTTCGCTCTGGGGCAGAACCTGACCTTCGTTGCCGGTGAGGGCCCGCGCCTGACGCCGCCGCTCGCCGTTGCAAAGCTCGAGCAGCTGACGGAATACCCGGCGCGGCTCGAGCCCATCTATGAGACCGTGCGGAAGGTTCGGGAGCGGCTGTCGTCCGAAAAGGCGCTGATTGGGTTCGCTGGAGCGCCTTGGACGGTCGCGACCTACATGGTCGCCGGCCAGGGCAGCCGCGAGCAGGCCGAAGCGCGGCGGTTGGCCTATGGCGACCCCCAGGCATTTGCTGCGATCGTCGAGAGGATCGAGGCGGTGACCTTCGATTATCTGTGCGGTCAGGTCGAGGCTGGGGCCGACGCCGTGCAGCTGTTCGACAGCTGGTCAGGAAGCCTTGCGCCTTCCGAATTCGAACGCTGGGTGATCGCGCCGACCGCGCGGCTGGCCGGGAAGCTTCGATCACGCTTCCCGGAGTTGCCCGTTATTGGCTTCCCCAAGGGCGCCGGCGGGAAGATCGCCGCGTATGCGCGCGAGACGGGGGTTAGCGCCGTCGGTCTCGACGAGACCGTTGATTCCGTCTGGGCGGACCGTGAGCTACCCTCCGGCCTGCCAGTCCAAGGCAATCTCGATCCGCTGGCGCTGCTCACCGGCGGTGAGCCGTTGCAATCGGCAGTGCGGCGAATCCTTGACGCCTTCCCGGCGAGGCCACACATCTTCAACCTCGGGCATGGCATCCTTCAGGACACGCCTGTCGCGCATGTCGAGGAGCTCACTCGACTGGTGAAGGGGGCACAGTGGATCGGCTGATCGGATGGCTGGGGCCCGCGCATTACTGGGTGCTCGCCGCGCACATCACCTTCGTGATCTTCTGGATGGCGGGCCTGTTCCTGCTGCCGCGGCTCTACGTCTACCACCAGGAAGCGCCTGTCGGGTCGCCGGAAGACCGCGCCTGGATCGAGCGCGAGGCGCGGGTGCGGTCGATCATCCTGACTCCGGCGATGATCATCGTCTGGGTCCTCGGGCTCATGCTGGCCCTCGATATCGGCGCCTGGACGATGGGCTGGTTTCACGCGAAGCTGCTGCTCGTCATCCTGTTGACAGGTTATCAGGGCTGGCTCGGCGCTTATGGAAAGAGGCTCGCGCAGGGGCAGCGGTCTACATCCGGGCGGACGCTTCGGATGCTGAACGAAGTGCCTGGCATCGCTGCGGCGTTGATCGTCGTCCTGGTGGTCATCAAGCCCTTTTAGCTTGCTCGGGCAATCGCATTTCCGGCGACGGATCGACGAGGCTGATTGACAGCGCGGCTGCGCAACCATACGTCCGACTCAAGACGGCTGTTCGGCCAGTTCTTCCTTTTCGCCGGCTGCTGCGTCCTTCCAAGCGGCGTCCTGCCGCGCTTTCCAGAAGCGTTCCTGTCGGTCGGCCGCGCCAGAAATCCCTCCGAAATTCCCAGAAAAGATCAATCTATGCATTTGAAAGACTTGAAGAAAAAGACGCCCGCTGAACTCGTTGCAATGGCCGAGGAGATGGGTGTCGAGGGCGCTTCCACGCTCCGCAAGCAGGACCTGATGTTCTCCATCCTAAAGGTTCAGGCTGAGAATGGCGTCGAAATCATGGGCGCCGGCACCATTGAGGTGCTGAACGATGGCTTCGGCTTCCTCAGGAGCCCTGAGGCGAATTATCTCGCTGGTCCGGACGACATTTATGTCGCGCCGTCGATCGTCCGGCGCTTCGGTCTTCGCACCGGCGATACCGTCGAGGGCGAGATCCGTGGGCCCAAGGAGGGTGAGCGCTATTTCGCCCTGACTCGCGTTACGACCATCAATTTCGACGATCCCGACCAGGTCCGGCACCGCGTCAACTTCGACAATCTGACGCCCCTTTACCCTGACAGGAAGCTTCGCCTCGATACGCTTGATCCGACGATCAAGGACAAGTCGGCGCGGGTGATCGACATCGTCGCTCCGCTCGGCAAGGGTCAGCGCGCGCTGATCGTCGCTCCGCCGCGGACCGGCAAGACGGTTTTGCTGCAGAACATCGCTCGCGCGATCACCGACAACAATCCGGAAGTTTTCCTGATCGTTCTGCTCATCGACGAGCGGCCGGAAGAGGTCACCGACATGCAGCGCTCGGTCCAGGGCGAGGTGATCTCCTCGACCTTCGACGAGCCCGCGTCGCGCCACGTCCAGGTTGCTGAAATGGTGATCGAGAAGGCCAAGCGCCTCGTCGAGCATAAGAAGGATGTCGTCATCCTCCTCGACTCGATCACCCGTCTCGGCCGTGCCTACAACACGGTGGTGCCGAGCTCCGGCAAGGTTCTGACTGGCGGTGTTGACGCCAACGCACTGCAGAGGCCGAAGCGCTTCTTCGGTGCGGCGCGCAACATTGAGGAGGGTGGGTCCCTATCGATTATCGCGACTGCGCTGATCGATACCGGTTCCAAGATGGACGAGGTTATCTTCGAGGAGTTCAAGGGCACCGGCAACAGCGAGATCGTGCTCGACCGCAAGGTTTCCGACAAGCGCATCTTCCCATCGCTGGACGTCGGCAAGTCCGGTACCCGCAAGGAAGAGCTGCTTGTCGAGCAGGCGACGCTCACCAAGATGTGGGTGCTGCGCCGGATCCTCATGCAGATGGGAACCGTCGACGCGATGCAGTTCCTGCTCGACAAGATGAAGGATGCCAAGTCGAATGAGGATTTCTTCGCGTCGATGAATCAGTAAGGGGGCGGCCGTGCCGCATGGCATGCTCGACTTCGCGGAACTGCTGACGCCCGTTGGGCTCGCCGTGCTTGCGCAGGTTATCCTGATCGACCTGACCATGGCCGGCGACAATGTCGTCATCATCGGGACACTGACTTCGGGACTGCCGCCGCGAGATCGGCGGCGGGTAATCATGCTCGGGGTCGCAATTGCGGTCGTGTTCCTCATTGGATTCGCGTTGGTCGCGACTCAGCTGTTGAAAATCAAAGGCTTGCTGCTTGCCGGCGGTCTGCTTTTGCTGGTTGTCGCCTACAACATGTTCCGCGAGCTCCGCAGAGGGAAGGACGTACCTGCCGACGATCCCACAACGCCCGCTATTGAGGGGCCTGCCCGAAGCAAGACATTCCTTCAGGCAGCGATCCAGATCACCCTCGCCGACCTGTCGATGAGCCTCGACAACGTGCTTGCGGTCGCTGCGGCGGCGCGCGAGCACCCCGCAGTGCTGTTCGTGGGGCTGGTCCTGTCGGTGACGTTCATGGGCGTCGCGGCCAGTTTTGTTGCGCGGTTGGTTCACCGCTTTCCGCTGCTTGCCTGGGCTGGACTGGCGATGATCCTGTACGTCGCAGTAAAGATGGTCTGGGAGGGGTGGCACGACGTCGCGCCGCTGCTTGCCTGAGGGCAGCGGGCCATGCGCACCCTGGACACCATCTTCGCTTTGTCGAGCGGGCGACCGCCTGCCGCCGTCGGCCTGATTCGGATCAGCGGGCCTCAGGCGCATGCCGCGGCGAGTCGGATCGCCGGTGACCTGCCCGTGCCACGCGTCGCTTCTGTTCGTGAGCTCCGTGACCCGGCGACGGATGAGCTTCTCGACCAGGCGCTCGTGCTGCGTTTCAACGGGCCCGCCAGCGCAACCGGAGAGGACGTGGTCGAATTCCACTGCCACGGCGGCCGAGCCGTCGTCGAAGTCGTGCTGTCCCGTCTCGCCGCGATCGATGGGCTTCGGCAGGCGCGGCCGGGCGAGTTTACACGCCGCGCGTTCGAGAGTGGGCGCATCGACCTCTCGGAAGCCGAGGGCCTCGCGGACCTTCTCGAGGCAGAGACCGAAAGCCAGCGCAAGGCAGCGCTAGCCATCGCCGAGGGCGGGCTCCGGCGCCAGATCGAGCAGTGGCAGGCCAGGCTCCTGGAACTGTCGGCGATCGCGGAGCTGGCGATCGATTATGACGACGTGGACGAGGCACTGGACCCCGAATTTATCGCCAGCTGTGACGCCTTGGCGTCAGATCTTGAGCAGTGGCTGTGCCGTCCTCGCGTTGAGCCGCTTAAGGACGGCCTGCTGATCGTCGTCGCCGGTCCGCCGAACGCGGGCAAGTCAAGTTTGGTGAATCTCGTAGCGGGCGAGGAGCGCTCGATCGTGACCGATGTTCCAGGTACGACGCGGGACCATATCGAGGTACCCTTGTCGATCGCAGGCATTCCGGTGCGACTTACGGACACGGCCGGCCTCCGCGCGGCCGAGGACGAGCCTGAGGCAATCGGCGTTGAACGCGCGAGGAGCTTGCTCAAGATTGCCGATATCGTCGTCTGGCTCGGAGCTGCAACGGAGGCGCCTGTCCACCCTAGGCTCGTGCTCGTTCACGCGAAGGCCGACCTGGCTGGGCGCGAGGAAGTACCGGCGGGCATGATTCCGGTCTCTGCCTTGACGGGCGCGGGCGTTGCCGCCTTGCTTGAGCGGCTCGCGGAGTTGGCAGGGACGATTTTGCCGGGCGAAGGCGCGATCGCCTTGAACCGGCGGCAGGCAGACCTGATCGGCGCAGCGCAGCGATCACTCCGCGCTGCCGCCTGCGCGACCGAGCTTTCGATCTTGGCGGAAGAGTTGCGACATGCCCGCAGCGCCTTCGATCGTCTGACTGGCCGCGCCGGCGTCGAAAATGTCCTCGACGCGCTATTCGCGCGATTCTGCCTGGGCAAATAGTTTCACGTGGAACATGCCTAGTCTAAGAGCCCCCTGATGCACGACGTTCTTGTGATCGGCGCTGGCCACGCGGGCTGCGAAGCTGCTGCAGCAGCAGCGCGTCGGGGTGCGCGCGTGGGCCTTCTAAGCTTTCGCCCGGACGACGTCGGTAAGATGTCATGCAACCCGTCGATCGGAGGGGTGGGCAAAGGCCATCTCGTCCGTGAACTTGACGTGTTCGATGGGCTCATGGCCCGTGCAGCGGACCGAGCGGCGATCCACCGCCGCATGCTCAATCGGAGCAAGGGGCCGGCGGTCTGGGGTCCCCGAATTCAAGCTGACCGCAAGCTATATCGGCGCGCGGTTGCCGACTTACTCGCCGCAAGCG
Source organism: Sphingomonas sp. (assembly GCF_019242355.1). GTDB lineage: Bacteria > Pseudomonadota > Alphaproteobacteria > Sphingomonadales > Sphingomonadaceae > Sphingomicrobium. The sequence continues at coordinate 5,581 of NZ_JAFAVR010000065.1, forward strand.
ATGTCGAGTTGCTCCCGGCTGAAGCGCTACGCGTGGTGCAAACCCGCGGTCGCGTAACGGGGCTCGAGACGAGCGTAGGCGCGGTAGGATGTCACGCGATTGTGATCGCAACCGGCACGTTTCTCGATGCCCGGATGTTCCTGGGTAACGAAGTGGTCGCGGGCGGCAGGTGGGGTGAAACTTCGTCTGCGGTCCTGGCACAACAGATTCGAGAGATCGGTCTGGCTGAAGGACGTCTAAAGACTGGCACTCCGCCGCGGCTTGACGGCCGGACGATCGATTGGGCGCGCCTCGAGGAGCAGTCAAGCGATAGCGAGGCGTGGACCATGTCGGCCCTCGATGAAGGCGTGCGGCAGCCTCAGATACGTTGCGCAATCACGCGCACAAATGAAAAATCGCATTCAATCATTCGGCGAAACTTTGATCACTCGCCGCTGTTCGGTGGCGCTATCCAAGGTCGCGGCCCGCGCTATTGCCCATCGATCGAGGATAAGGTTCGCCGATTCGCGGAACGGGATTCGCACCAGATCTTCCTCGAGCCTGAAGGATTGAGCGATCATCTGGTCTATCCCAATGGCATTTCGACTTCGCTGCCGGCGGACGTCCAACTCGACTTCCTTCGCAGTGTCGAAGGCCTGGAAACCGTAGAGATGGTGCGAGCGGGCTACGCGGTCGAATACGAGTATGTCGACGCCCGCCGGCTCGGCTCAACGCTCGAGGTTCGCGACGTTCCGGGGTTGTTCCTCGCTGGGCAGATCAACGGCACTACGGGCTATGAAGAAGCGGCCGCGCAAGGGCTCGCTGCGGGCCTGAACGCCGCCGCGCACGCTCTGCACCTCGCTCCTGTGCGGTTTGACCGACAGCAAAGTTATATAGGCGTAATGATCGACGACCTCACGATCCAGGGGGTCACGGAGCCATACCGGATGTTGACCGCTCGCGCCGAGCACCGGTTAGCCCTACGCGCCGACAATGCCACGTCCCGCCTCGGGCAAGCGGCGTTAGAGGCTGATTGCGTATCGCAAGACCGCCGTGCGCATATTATCATGCATCAGCGGCGGCGCTCGTTACCAGCTTGGGCCGAGACGCAGGAAGGGCAAGCGGACGCGCTCTATTCGCCCTACGTTGGAAGGCAGCAGCGTGAGTGGGACGCGCTTTCCGGTGATCGGGCCTTGGTACTCGGTCCGCTGATCGACTATCGCCGCGTTCCTGGTCTTTCAACGGAGATGGCCGAGAGGCTAGAGCATGCGCGGCCCGAGACGCTTAACCAGGCATCGCGCGTCCCCGGCGTTACGCCGGCTGCGTTGTCGGCGCTGTATGTAGCCGCCGGAGCGTCCGGAAAGACCGCGTGATCGACGAGCTCACGAAGGCCGCCGGACGGCCCGTTTCACGTGAAACACTCGAGAAAATCGAGCGATATGCCCATCTGCTCCGCGAGGAGAGTTCGCGCCAAAACCTTGTGTCCAGTGCAACCCTAGACACTCTATGGGAACGGCATGTGCTCGATTCGGCACAGCTTTGCCGGTACGAAACGCGGCCCGAAGCGTCGTGGCTCGACATCGGGTCCGGGGCAGGATTCCCGGGAATCGTGATCGCATGTATTGTCGCGGGGCGTTGCACGTTATTGGAACCGCGGCGACTGCGCGCGGAGTTTCTCCACAGGGTCGTCGATTCGCTGCGACTCGAAGCGGAGGTTCTCTGTAGCAAAGCCGAACACGTGAGCGGCAAATATGACCTTATAACTTCGCGCGCCGTCGCTCCGCTGGCTAAGCTGCTCGGAATATCCCAGCATCTGTCCACAAGAAAGACACGGTGGGTGCTTCCCAAGGGACGAGGCGCGTTATCCGAACTGGCCGAAGCGAAGCGGACGTGGCAAGGTATGTTCCACGTGGAACGAAGTGTCACTGACGCGCAGTCGTTCATCGTTGTCGGGAAAGGGGTGAGGGCGAAGACATGATCCGCATCGCGATCGCGAACCAGAAGGGCGGCGTCGGGAAGACCACCACCGCCATTAACCTCGCCACAGCGCTTGCGGCAATCGGATCCCGGGTGCTCCTGATTGATCTGGATCCGCAGGGTAATGCTTCCACAGGCGTGGGCGTTGGAGCTTCAGCTCGCGCTCGGTCGAGCTACGACGTCCTGATCGGACGAGCCGGCGTTGTTGAAAGCGCAATGCCGACGCGGGTCCCCCGCCTCGATCTGTTGCCAGCAACCGTCGATCTTTCGGGCGCCGAGGTGGAGATGGTCGAGCTTGTAGACCGGGCGCGTCGGCTGGAGCGCGCGCTGGTCGTCGTTCCCGAGGGCCGTTGGGATATATGCCTGATCGACTGTCCGCCGTCGCTCGGTCTTCTCACCGTCAATGCACTGGTCGCCGCGCAGCACCTGCTCGTGCCGCTCCAGTGCGAATTCTTTGCCCTGGAAGGGCTGAGCCAGCTGCTTCAAACGGTCGATCGGATACGATCGTCGTTCAACTCTCATCTGTCGATCCTGGGCGTGGCGCTGACGATGTTTGACCGGCGTAACAACCTGTCCCAGGCCGTTTCGGAGGATGTCCGTGCCTGCCTTGGCGATGCCGTTTTCGAGACAGTCGTGCCGCGCAACGTACGCCTATCCGAAGCGCCGAGTCATGGGCTGCCGGCGCTGATTTACGATCTGCGGTGTCCGGGATCGGAAGCCTACATCAATCTTGCCCGCGAGTTGATTCGGCGGTGCCCGCAACTGGCGGAGGCGGCATGAGCAGCGAGCGTCCGAACCGTGGGCTAGGGATGGGCCTCTCCGCGCTTCTCGGCGAAGCAGCTCGGCCGGGCGGGAGCTCAGCCGAACAGGATCGCGGCGTGCGAGAAATTGAGATCGCGCGTATCCGACGCAATCCGAACCAGCCTCGCACCTATTTCGACGAGGCCGCGCTCGACGAATTGTCTAAGTCGATTGCGGCTCGGGGAGTTCTGCAGCCGATCTTGGTCCGGCCGGTCGAAGAAGACGGATTCGAAATCGTCGCCGGCGAGCGACGCTGGCGAGCGGCACAGCTGGCACAGCTTCATGCCATTCCTGCGATCGTCCGCGACATAGACGATGCGTCGACCGCAGAGATCGCGCTGATCGAGAACGTCCAGCGACAGGATCTCAACGCCATTGAGGAAGCCGAGGGCTACCGCCAACTGATCGAGCAGTTCGGCCACACCCAGGACGATGTCGGCCGCATCGTGCACAAGTCGAGGAGCCACGTTGCCAACCTGCTCCGGCTGCTGGACTTGCCCGAATTCGTGCGTCAGGCGCTGGTCCGTGGTGAGATCAGCATGGGCCACGCGCGTGCGATTGCCTCGGCGGAAGACCCGGAGGGCCTGACGCGTGAGATCATCGCGCAGGGACTTTCGGTTCGCGAAGCGGAAAGGCTCGCTCAGAAGGCGCGACCCGGGATTGCTGACGCGATCGGCCGCGCCAGTGCCCGCAACGCCGCGAAGGCGGCCAACGCCGACCTCGAAGCGCTGCAGCGGCAGCTCGGCGACCTGCTCGGCCTGCGGGTCAAGGTCCACCATCATGGCAACAGCGGCAGCGTACTGCTCCATTACAGCACGCTCGATCAGCTCGACATGATCTGCCAGCGGCTGTCGGGCGAGCCGATCTGATACGCTGTCTGCTAGCGGCGTCCGCGCGCCGCACGGGCGATCGCAAGCAGTTCTTCGCCGAGCATCGCCTGGTCCGGCACGGAACTGAAGATCAATGATCGCTCCAGCTTCCCGGCGCGCTCCGAGAGTCGGGCGAGGTCGTCTGACGACCATTGCTGAAGAAGCGTCTCGAACAACGCTTTATCCTTCCAGAACAAGGACCTGCCGACTGACGTCATGACTGCGTCACTGCGTTCGCCGCGCTCGATCCGCGCGCGCGCGGGAGCGAGCATCAGCAGACGGCGCTGCAGCGATCGCACCACCGGGATCGCCTCGAGCGCACCCGGCAGGCGCGCCAACTCCTGCGACAATTGCTCGATCCGCCCGGCCAGAGCCAGGTCCGCGAGGTGGAGCAATTCGCCCTCTGGCAAAGCCGCGCCGACCGCATCGATGGCGTCGTGACCGAGAACTCGCGGGGATTGCGGCGATGCATCCACGTATAAGGCATATTTCTCGAGCTCGCGAGTCACGATCGCCTGATCGTTGCCGCAGGCATCGGCGATCCGAGCGGCAGCACCAGGCTCGACCTTGAGGCCGAAGCGCCGGCCCACGTCCGTGACCATGCGACGGGCATCCTGCCCCTCGGGGACGTAGGATTTGAAGGAGACGACCCCCGGCGCGGCTTCCGCGAGCTTAAGCAACGCGGAGGTCTTGCGGAGATCGCCGGCGATGGCGGCCACCGCCTTCTCGACCGCCGGCGCGGCGAGCAGGGCTTCGACCGCCTGAGCAATCTCGTCGCCTGCCGGCTCAATCCACACAAGACTCTTGCCCCCGAAGAGACTCAGGGCGCCAGCCTCGTCGGTCAGGCGTGCCGGATCCGAGCGTAGCGTGCTCCCGGTGATCATCTCTCTGTTGGCACCGAGCCCGATGAGCAGCTGCTCGCCGAACCCGCGCGATTGCGCCTCGTCGGGGCCGTGGAACAGGTAGAATCGAATCGCTGGGTCGGGCTGCGCAACCGCCCGGGAGATCGCCGCCTTGCTGGTTTTCACCGCGCCGACGCGTGAAGGGCAAAGGCACCGAGGCGGGCCACAATCTGGTCGGCGACGACGTCCGAGAGATTCTCGGCGGCGGTTTGCTCGGCCGCGACGGTGGCATATTCGGAGCTGACGATGTCGATGCCGGCATCCGAACCCGCTGTTGCATCCAGGACGACCGTACCGGTGGCGAGGTCGACAAGCTGGTAACGGGCACGCAAGGTCCGCCGCTCGCGGGTCGCCGCCTGGTCGCTGCGGATGCCGAACGAGGTGATGTTGTCGTCGAGAGTGACATCCAGTCGATAGGCGGGTGGCGCAGCGCCGCCCTCGCCGAGGCGGTCGACCAGCTTGTTGTGGAGGAGCCAGCCCGTGCGCTCGGGAATCGGCGACACCTCGACCGATCGCAACGTCGTCGCCACTGGTCCCGAGCTGCCGCCACCATAAAGAGGCTGCAGTCCGCAGGCCTGGAGCAGCGCGATCGCAGGGAGGACCAGCGAGCGCCTCATGCGACAACGTTGACGAGACGGTCGGGCACGACGATCACCTTGCGCGGCGCCACTCCGTCGAGTTGGCGCTGGACCTTCTCTGACGCCAGGGCGAGCGCTTCGGCAGCTGCACGGTCGAGCCCGCGCGGCGCGGAAAGGGTGTCGCGCAGCTTGCCGTTGACCTGGACCGCGAGCGTGACCTGGTCGTCAACGAGAAGAGCGGGGTCGAACGCGGGCCATTGCGCGTCGGCGACGAGACCCTGCCCGCCGAGAGTCGCCCAACATTCCTCGGCAAGGTGAGGCGCCATTGGAGCGGTCAGCAGGACCAGCGTCCGGACCGCCTCGGCGCGGGTGGCGGAGGGCGGCGCCTTTTCGATCGCGTTGACAAGCTCGTAAAGCGCAGCGACGGCCTTGTTGAATTGCAATCCATCGATCGCCTCGCCCACCGCCGCTGTGGTGCGGTGAAGCTTGCGGCGCAGCCCTTCGTCCTCGCCTTCGCCGGCTCGACCGGAGATGACCAAGCGCCACACACGCTGGACGAAGCGCGAGGCGCCCTCGATCCCTGCTTCCGACCATTCGAGGTCCCGCTCGGGCGGGCTGTCGGACAGCATGAACCAGCGCACCGCATCGGCGCCGTAGCGGTCGACGATTGGCTCCGGGTCGATGGTGTTGCGCTTCGACTTGGACATCTTCTCGATTCGGCCGGGCGTGACCGGATGACCGCTCTCGATGTGGACCCAATCGTCGCCGTCGCGCTTGACCTCGTCGGGGCTTAGCCAGCTGCCGTCGCCGGCCTTGTAGGTTTCGTGCGTGACCATCCCTTGCGTGAACAGGCCGCGGAACGGCTCACCAACGCCGAGGCGGCCGATGCGCTGCAGCGCTCGAGTCCAGAAACGTGCATAGAGCAGGTGCAGGATCGCGTGCTCAACGCCGCCAATATATTGCGCAACGGGAAGCCACGTCTCGGCTTCGGCGCGGTCGAACGGCTTGTCTTTCGGCTGGCTTGCGAAGCGAATGAAATACCAACTCGAATCGACGAATGTATCGAGCGTGTCGGTCTCACGGACCGCATCGCCGCCGCAACTCGGGCAGGTGACATGCTTCCAGGTGGGGTGGCGGTCGAGCGGATTGCCGGGCACGTCGAAGCTGACGTCTTGTGGCAGCTCGATCGGAAGTTGGTCGCGCGGCACCGGGACGGCGCCGCAGCCCGCGCAGTGCATGATTGGGATCGGCGTGCCCCAGTACCGCTGTCGGGACACACCCCAGTCGCGCAGGCGGTACTGCACCTTTCCCTCGCCCCAACCCGTGGTCTGGGCCCGGCGAACAACTTCGGACACGGCCTGAGATGTGGTTAGACCGTCGAGGAAATCCGAATTAACGGCAATGCCCGGCGCGTTCTCGGATTCTGTCCCGATCGGCTGGGATGCGAGTTCCGGCGATGCCGCCACGACGCGGCGAATCGGAAGTTGATACCGCGTCGCAAATTCAAAATCGCGCTGATCGTGGCCGGGGACCCCGAAGATCGCGCCAGTGCCATAGTCCATCAACACGAAGTTCGCGATGTAGACCGGCAGCCGCCAGTCGGGGTTGAGCGGGTGGACGACTTCGATCCGCGTGCGATAGCCTTTCTTCTCCGCAGTCTCGATCTCGGCGGCGCTCGTCCCGCCGGTTCGGCATTCGTCGACGAAGGCGCGGGCCTTGTCATCGCGCTCGGCCGCCGCTGCGGCGAGCGGATGGCCAGCCGCTACGGCGACGAAGCTCGCCCCGAAGATCGTGTCGGGCCGAGTCGTGAAGACCGCGACCGTGTCGATCCCGCCGACCGGCTCGGCGATCCGGAAGTCGAACTGGAGACCCTGGCTCCTGCCGATCCAGTTCTCCTGCATCAGCCGAACCTTGTCGGGCCATTGGTCGAGCGTACCCAGGCCCTCCAGCAGATCCTCGGCAAAGTCGGTGATCTTCAGAAACCATTGCGACAGCTTGCGCCGCTCGACGGCCGCGCCCGACCGCCAGCCCTTGCCGTCGATCACCTGCTCATTGGCGAGCACGGTCATGTCGACCGGGTCCCAGTTGACCTCGCTCTCCTTGCGATAGACCAGGCCGCCCTCGAACAGGTCGAGGAACAGCGCCTGCTCATGGCCGTAATAATCGGGGTCGCAGGTGGCGAGCTCGCGGTCCCAGTCAAGTGCAAACCCGAGGCGTTTCAACTGGCCCCGCATGTTCGCGATGTTCGACCGGGTCCATTCGCCCGGGTGCACCTTGCGCTCCATCGCGGCATTCTCAGCCGGCATTCCGAACGCGTCCCATCCCATCGGGTGAAGGACCTCATGCCCCTGCATACGCCGATAACGGGCAATGACGTCACCCATCGTGTAGTTGCGGACGTGGCCCATGTGGATGCGTCCCGACGGATAAGGGAACATCTCCAGCACGTAGGTCTTGGGCTTGTTGCTCTCGCTGTGGGCGGCGAAGCAGCCCTCGTCGGCCCAGCGCGCCTGCCAGCGGCGGTCGGCCACGCTCGGGTCGAAGCGCCCGTTCATGCCGGCCCGTTACTCGGGGAGTGCGGCGCGGCGCAGATCGCGGGCCCGGGTCAGGATGATGTCCTCGAGCTTCTGCGTCGTCGCGGCGGTGACCGGCGCATCGACCCAGGCGCCGTTCTGCTGGACCTGGCGGGCGGCAGCGACGCGAAGCGCATCGGCGCGCAGGTCCGGGTCGAGGATCGAGACCGTCAGCTTGACCCGCTCGCCGGGGGCCCGCGGACTGGTGTACCAGTCGGTGATGATGACGCCGCTGCTTGGATCGGCCTGAAGCAGCGGGGCGAAAGACACCGTGTCCACCGCCGCTCGCCACAAATAGGCGTTGACGCCGATCGTCGTCATCCGCGCCGGCGCCAGAGCCGTGGACGGCGCGACGCGGCGGTGCGTGCATCCTCCCGTCGCCAATGCAAGGGCGATCAGTGCGGCGGCGGCTTTGGGCAGGCGGTGCATTCGGTCGTCCTCGAAGAGCGTCAACGCGGTTGGCGTGCGTTATAAGAGGTCAAGGCCCGCTCGCAAGCATGTCCCGTCCCGGAGCGTGATTGTTGTGACTCAGCAACAGCGCCAGGATGAATCGATTCCGCTCATGGAACCTTCAGGCCGGCCGGACTATATCGACTCGGTAATCGGGGAGTCTGACAGGTTGAGTAGCCTGCGCACATCGGCGGCATTTCTGGGGGCGGCGCTCTGCGCCGTCGCCGGCATTGCGCTGTCGCCGGCGCTCGCGGCCACAAGCCAGGCTAAGAAGCGGCCGCCCGCCGTGGCGCTCAGTTTCGATCCCATTTCCTCGTTTACGCCGGCCAACGGCGACCCGCGGCTTGCGAGGGCGTTCGCCAACCGGCCGCTCTCGCTCACCGACCTGACCTTCACGCCCGCCGCGGCGAAGGGCCGTCCGTCCCAGCTGCGGGTTGCGATACGCGCCCGCGCCGTCACTCCGGCAGCGACCGGCGTCGTCGCGGCCAGCGCTCCGGCGCCCCTGACAACTCTGACTGCGACCAGCTATAATCTTGGCGTGGCGCTCGGCTGGCGACGATTTGCAGTTTCGGGCGACGTTGCGAAGACCAAGGCCGCCGACCAGGCGCTTGGCGGACGCGAGACCGCCGTCGTCGGCGTCAGCTATTCCATCCCGCGGTTTACAGGCCGGGTGGCGGTCGGTGCCGATAAGGCGGACGGCCGGCCTGTCGCCGCGCTTCGCCAAGGCGACGCCTACTCGCTGGACGTTGGCGGTTCTTATTCGCTGTCGCGGCATTTGGACCTAACCGGAGGCGTCCGCTACCAGGTGGACCGCGAGCGGCTGTCGGCCCTTCGTGACGACCGGCGCGACAGTCAGGCCGTCTACGTCGGCACCGCATTCAAGTTCTAACTTTACTCGCCGGGGCCATCTCTCACTAGCCACGCGTCGATCCCGGCCCAGCCGTGGAATGCGCCTGCCGACAAGGCGGCGAACGCGTGTTCATCCATTCCGCCGAGCGCGATGGCCGGCACGCCTGCCGACCGCGCGATCTCCTCGGCGTGGGTGGGCCCCAGCGGCTGCCGCCCGGGATGCGACCGGGTGGCGTGAACGGGCGAGACAAAGATCAGTGCAGCGCCACGATCCCGAGCCCGGGCGGCATCGGCCATGTCGTGCACGGCCATGGATATCGGCAACGCCGACGGGCCGTCCGGATTGTGCACGAGTGCTGCTCCGAGCTCCGCCGCGAGGACGCAATCCCGGGCAATGGCGAGCGCGATCGCGCGGGATCGGCAGGCGGCCGCAATGTCCCGCGCCAGCGTCCGCCGATCCTCTGCCGGCGTCGCATAGTGGCGGAAGACGATTCCGGACTGGCCGTCGGGGAGCCGGTCGATCGCTTCCCACAACCGCGACTCGAGCCGCTCGTCCGTCATCAGCCATTGTCTCGGCAAACGTGTCTGGCGGGCGGTCATGGGCCTTCTTATAGCGGCCTCCGATGAGCAACGCTGCCGGCCGCCGGCGAGACATTCTCGACACGATCTCCGCCGCGGCCCGGCTCGCACGCCGCGAGCCGGGGGACGTTCGCCTCGTCGCCGTCACCAAGGGCCGGACCCCCGATGAGATCGCGCCGCTTCTCGCGGCAGGCCAGCGGGACTTCGGCGAGAACCGGGTTCAGGAAGCGATTGCCAAATGGCCGCCGCTGATCGCCCGCAACGAGGGCGTCCGACTGCACGCGATCGGCCGCCTGCAATCGAACAAGGCAGCCGAGGCGATACGATTGTTTGATGTCATCCACGCGCTCGACCGGACATCGCTTCTCCAGGCTCTCGTGACCGAAGCGGAGAAGGCAAGCCGATTCCCTGAAGTGTATGTCCAGGTGAACATTGGCGAGGAAGAGCAGAAGGGCGGTTGCGCGATCGGCGACGTTGGCGAGATGGTCGCCTCGGTCAGGGCCTCGCCGCTGCCACTGGCCGGGCTGATGTGCATCCCGCCGCATGAACTCGATCCCGCACCATATTTCGCTCTGCTTGCCGAGCTTGGCCGCCGTCATGGCGTCAGTGGGCTCAGCATGGGGATGTCCGCCGACTATCGCACCGCCGTCATGCTCGGAGCGACCGCGGTCCGCGTCGGCACGGCCTTGTTCGAGGAATGACGGTGCGGCCGCGCGGACTGATCTTCGACTTCGACGGCGTGCTCCTCGAAAGCGAGTATGAGGGCAATCGTCACCTCGCCCAGCTCCTCACCGAACTTGGTCACGATCACAGCGTTGCCGAGACGAATCGGCACTATACAGGCCTTTCCGGCCCCGATTTCGTCGCCGCGATCGAGCGGCGGATCGGTACCAAGCTGCCGTTTGATTTCCATGACCGAGTGCGAGCACGCAGCCGGGTACTGCTGCGCGACGGGATTGCCGCGGTCGCGGGCGCCGTCGAGTTCGTGCGCTCGCTTCCGCGGGATCTGCCGCGCGCGGTCGCCTCGTCCAGTTCGACCCAATGGATCCGCGGCCATCTCGAGCATCTCGGCCTGGCGGAAGACTTCGGCGATCACCTCTATAGCGGACGCGAACACGTCGATCGCGGCAAGCCGCAACCGGACATCTATTTGCATGCAGCGAAGGAGATCGGCGTTCCGATCGCCGATAGCGCGATCCTCGAGGATTCGGTGGTCGGCGCCACCGGCGCGCTGGCGTCGGGCGCGCGAGTGATCGGACTTGCCGCCGGAGCCCACTGCTCCGACGGGCATGACAGGCTCCTCCAGGACGTGGGCGTTCGTGAGATCGCCTACACTTTCGACGATGTGCGGAGGCTGCTCGAACTCTAACCCAGGTGGCCGCTGCGGCTGTGCTTGGTAGCGAGATAGTCGGCGTTGTGCGGGTTCGCCGGCATGTGATGGCCGACGCGCTCGACCACGCCGATGCCGGCGCTTTCGAGCCCGGCGACCTTATTCGGATTGTTGGTTAGGAGCCGGATCCGATCGACGCCGAGCGCCCTCAGCATCGCCGCGGCTTCGGCATAGCCGCGCTCGTCGTCCGCGAAGCCCAGCCGCCGGTTGGCATCCACGGTGTCGAGTCCCCGGTCCTGCAAGGCATAGGCGCGGATCTTGTTGGCGATGCCGATGCCTCGTCCTTCCTGGCGAAGATAGAGAAGGATGCCGCCTCCTGCAGCGCCGATCAGCCGCAACGCCTCCTTCAGCTGCGGGCCGCAATCACATTTCAATGAGCCGAAGACGTCGCCGGTCAGGCATTCGCTGTGCAGGCGGACCAGCGGCGGCTGACCGCCGAACGCGCCGATTACGAGAACGACATGCTCCTGCCCGTCGGCAAGTGTGCGGAAGACCACGATCTGGGTCGGCGGCATATCATCGAGCGGCAGTTTCGCGCGGGCGAGGAGCTCAACGGCGCCGGCGCTCTTCCGGAGATCGTCGACGCTGAACGATTCGGCGCCCTCGGTCGGGGGAAGCACCCACAGGGCCGGCAGCAGCCCCGCGGACCTGGCGAGCTGGAGTCCTGTCCGGGCCACGTCGGGAAAGTCGAGTGGTCCGGGGATCAACGGCCCAATCAGGGTGCGATCGAGGTCGCGACCTGGGTCGGCGAGGGCGAGCGCCGCCGGCCCGTCGAGCCACGCCTCGCGGGCGATCAGCACCGGCACTGCGGAATCGGCGGCGTCGCGTCGATTTGCCAGTGCGAGACCGGCCGCGCGCTCACCGCTGATCAGCAACCGCGCCGCTCGATCCGAGTCGACGACCTCCAGCATGTCCGGCGTCGCTGTCTCGACCGCCAGCACGGCCATCGCTCCAACGCCGTCGATTCGCACGGGCCGGCCTGCCCGCAGAAGGGCAATCGCCCGCCGGACACGCGCAGTGGGGTCGCTCAAGCCTCGATCTCGCAGATCAGGGGCACATGGTCGGACGGCCGTTCCCACTTTCGGCACGGCTCGAGCACGCGATGCGCCTTCAAATGACCGCCAAGCTCCGGCGACGCCCACATGTGGTCCAGTCGCCGCCCACGGTCGTTCTTGGTCCAGTCCGGCGAACGATAGCTCCACCAGGTGAAGCAGCGCTCCGGCGCCGGCACGAAGCGACGGCCAATGTCGATCCAGTCATGCGCGTCGCGCAGCCGGTTAAGCGCGTCGACCTCGACCGGCGTGTGACTGACGACATTGAGCAGCGCCTTGTGGCTCCAGACGTCGCACTCGAGCGGCGCGACGTTGAAGTCGCCCAAGATGATGGACGGCTCCTTCAAGCCTTCGGACCAGCGCGTCATTCGCTCGATGAAGTCGAGCTTCTGTCCGAACTTTGGGTTCACCAGGCGGTCCGGCGTGTCGCCGCCAGCTGGCACATAGACGTTCTCGAGCCGAATGCCGCACTCGAGTCGAACTCCGATATGGCGCGCTTCGCCATTGTCCTGCCAGTCGTGCTTGCCGGGATCGGCAAGCGGTACCCGGCTCAGAATGGCGACGCCATGGTGCATCCTCTGGCCATTCAGCTGCTGGTGGCGATAACCGTGGCCGTGGAACAGCTCGACCGGGAAGACGTCATTGAGCGCCTTCGTCTCCTGCAGGCAGAGGATGTCCGGCTGCTCGTCGGCGATCAGACGCTCTACGAGCGCAAGACGTGCGCGCACCGAATTGATGTTCCAGGATGCGATCTTCAGCGTCTTGCTCACCCGCTGCCGCTTAGCCTGTCCGCCCCGACAAGCAAAAGGCCCCCGCTCCGGGGGCATGGAGCGAGGGCCGCCTAGCGTTCGTCACGCAAGGGATCCGCGGCCCGGGTAACAGGGGGAAACCCCAAGCCATTGCGGATCGATCTTCCGTTTACGCGGGCTCGCCTGACGCAGCGATGAACAAGTCCCGAACTGAAACGGACTTTTCCCCGTCTTGCCCCGCTTTCAACGCGCTTTGACCGGCATCCTGAAGGTGAAGGCGCCGTCGGGCACTGGCACGTTATAGCGAACATTGGACAGCCGGACGGTCGTTCGCTTGTTCTGCGCATCGATCGCCGTCCAGCCGTAGAGCTGAAGGCCCGCCGGCGCCGACGGCGAGCGCAGGAAGGCCAGGACCAGCGTGCCCGTGCCGATGATGCCGCTGCCGCTGGTGCGCACGACGACGATGCGCTTATCGGGATTGGGTACGAGGTGGCCGATGCGCCTCACGTCCGGATTCGCGGCCAGAAGCATGCCGAGCGGCGTCTTGTTGATGTCCCAGCTGTTCTTCTGCCCGACCTGGTAATCCAGGAACCACAGCCTCTTGCCGTCGCCGACCAGAAGCAGGTCGCCGCTGCCGTACTGGAATCGGATGTGCCCCGGTCGCTTAAGCTGGAGCGTACCGGCAGCCGAACGACCCTGCGCATCGGTCTGGACGAAGTCGGCGGTCATTGTCTGGACGGTGGAGATGTGGTCGCGAACGTGGCTGAGGTCGGCGCTGTCCTGCGCGGCGCCGGCGGGCACGGCCCCGGCAACGATCGCCACGGGCGCGGCCACGCGCGCGAAACTCCTTGCGAAACTCATCTGCGACACTCCGGGATTTGGCAGGCCGGACTGGCCATCCGCCATTGAATGCGCACTGAACTTGGCAGTTCCGTGCGGTTCAGGAACGGTTTTTGGCTCAGGTCGCGGGCATCAGATCGGATGCCCGTCCGGGTCGATCAGCACCTCGCGGCGGCCGACGTGGTCGGGTTGGCCGACGAGACCGTCCTTCTCCATGCGCTCGATCAGACGTGCAGCGCTGTTGTAGCCGATGCGCAGCTGTCGCTGGATATAGGAGGTGGATGCCTTCTGGCTTTCGGCGACCGTCTGCACCGCCTTGCGGTAAAGCTGGGTCTCGGCATCGTCCTCTTGGGTCGGCTGGCCGTCGAATAGATAGCCGCCATCCTCCGGCTCCTCGGTCACGGCCTGGATGTAATCGGGCGCGCCCTGCTTGCGCCAATGCTCGGCGACAGCACGGACTTCCTCGTCGCTGACGAACGGGCCGTGGACGCGCATGATCTGCTTACCGCCGGGCATGTAGAGCATGTCGCCCTTGCCGAGCAGCTGCTCAGCGCCCTGCTCGCCAAGGATGGTGCGGCTGTCGATCTTGCTGGTTACCTGGAAGCTGATGCGGGTCGGGAGGTTGGCCTTGATAACGCCGGTGATGACGTCGACCGACGGCCGCTGCGTCGCCATGATCAGGTGAATGCCAGCGGCGCGCGCCTTCTGTGCGAGACGCTGGATCAGGAACTCGCCCTCCTTGCCTGCAGTCATCATCAGGTCGGCGAGCTCATCAACCACCACCACGATCTGAGGCAGGACCTCGTATTCCAGTTCCTCCACCTCGTAGATCGGCTGGCCGCTGGCGGCGTCGTAGCCGGTCTGGACCCGCCGCCCGAGCTTCGAGCCCTTGGCCTTGGTTTCGCGCACCTTGGCGTTGAAGCTCGGGAGGGCGCGGACGCCGAGATTCGCCATCATGCGATAACGCTCCTCCATCTGCTCGACCGTCCACTTGAGCGCGCGAACCGCCTTACCGGGCTCGGTGACCACCGGCGCCAAGAGGTGCGGGATATCGTCATAGCTCGACAATTCCAGCATCTTGGGATCGATCATGATCAGTTTGCAGTCTTCCGGGCCGTACCGGTAGAGCAGCGACAGGATCATGCAGTTAAGCCCGACGGACTTGCCCGATCCGGTCGTTCCGGCAACCAGCAGGTGCGGCATCGGCGCGAGGTCGGCGATGACCGGGTCACCGGCGATGTTCTTGCCGAGGATCAGCGGCAGCGACATGTTCTGGTCCTCGAACGCCTGGCTTCCGATCAGCTCGGACAGGCTCACTGCTTCCCGCTTTGGGTTGGGAAGCTCGATGCCGATGACGCTGCGCCCCGGGATGGTGGCCACGCGTGCCGAAAGAGCGGACATGTTGCGGGCGATGTCGTCGGCCAACGCGATGACGCGGCTGGCCTTCGTGCCGCTGGCCGGCTCGAGCTCGTACATCGTGACGACCGGTCCAGGACGGACTTCGACAATTTCGCCGCGCACCTTGAAATCATCGAGCACTGCCTCGAGTAAGCGGGCGTTGCGCTCAAGACCGGCGCGATCGATCTGCTGCTTGCCCTTCTCCGGCGGTGCGGTGAGCAGGTCCATCGTCGGCAGCTGGTAATGGTCGCCGAGTGCGAGACTCGTCTGGGCGGCCGCTTTGCGCGCTTGCGAGCGGCTCGCGGCAGCGGCCGATTTTACGGGCTCGACCACGGCAACCGAAGGACGTGAACGCGGCGGAGCAGCCGGGGCCGGGCGATCGTCGCGGATTTCGGTCGCGCGCGGCGCGGCGCGGCGCGGGCGTGGGGCCGGCATCCGGGCGAGCCCCGCAAGCCAGCCGCGCTCCTCGTCCGCAAGGCCAAGCGCAAAGTAACCCAGCGCAAGGCCGGCAATGGCGAACAGCAGCAGCAATGTCAGGCGAAGCGGTCCGGCAATCGCGGGATTTGGGATCAGGCCGACCGCAGACGCGACCCCGTGCGCTCCCGCAAGTCCGAGGGCGCCGCCCCAGCCGCCCGGCAAGCCCGAGACCGCCGAGCCGCTCGTCAGTCCGAGCGCAACCCCGGCAAGGACGGCGCCCAGGGCAGCCAGAAGCATCCCGCGGCCGATGCGACCCGGATCGCGCAGGCGCATCATCCGCGACCCGGCGAGGGCGATGACTGGCAAGAATAGGATTGAACCCAGGCCGAAAAGCAGCAGCAGCAGGTCGCTGGCGTAGGCGCCGACGCTGCCCAGCCAGTTTGCGGGCGGTCCGCCGGCAGCCGTGCTGAGCGACGGGTCGTTAGGGCTATGGCTGGCGAGCGCGATCGCGCAAGCGATCGCAACGCCGAGCAGAAGCAGTCCAACGGCGCGGACGAACACGCGGCGCACGGCATCGCGCAAAGCATCGCGCCAGTCGGGCGCCAGGTCGCGCTTCGAAGCGCGGGCTGCTACGGTCGCCATCTTCCACCCCGGTCAGTTACAGTCCTAGAATCCCCCACGCGGACTCCTCGGTCAAGCGAACTTCTTGGCGTCATTGCGCCGGAGGGCTAGGACGGGGGTCATGGACCGGGCGGACGTCATCATCTTCGGCGGCGGGATGGTGGGCCTTGCCCTGGCTTCCGCGCTCGACTGCAGCGGCCTCACCGCGATCGTCATCGACCCCGCCGACCCTCGCCAGCATGCCAATGCTGCTTTCGACGGGCGCACGAGCGCCGTGTCGTCGAGCTCGATGCGAATGCTGACGGCGATTGGCGTCGCCGGGCATCTCGTGCCCGGCTGTCCGATCCGGCAGATCGCGGTCGCCGATGGACTTCGACCCGGCGGGCTTCACTTCGAACCGGATGACGATGAGCCGCTTGGCTGGATGAACGAGAACCGGCACCTTCGCGCTGCGCTCCTCGCCCGCGCCGAGACCGCGAAGAATGCGAAGTTGTTGTGGGCAGCGAAGGTCGCCGACGTCGATCGCGGCACGCATAGCGTCACGGCCTCGCTTGAGGACGGTCGAAAGGTTTCCGCTCCGCTGCTGGTCGCGGCCGACGGACGCAACTCGCGAACGCGGGAAGAGGCGGGCATCCGCGTCGCGCGCTGGCGATACGATCATCAGGCGATCGTTTCCGTGCTCCGCCACGAGTCGGCGCACGACCATGTCGCCTATGAGATCTTCTATCCGGGCGGGCCGTTCGCCATCCTGCCGATGACTGACGACGCGGGCGGCCATCGATCAGCGATCGTCTGGTCGGTGCCGAATGCCGATGCCGCCGGCTGGCTATCGCTCAGCGACGAGGATTTCGCGGGCGAAGCGCAAGCTGCCATGGGCGAGTTCCTCGGCAAGGTCGCAATGCTCGCGCCGCGATCGTCCTATCCCCTTGGCTTCCATCACGCGGCGCAAATCACTGGCGACCGGGTGGCGCTGATCGGCGATGCTGCCCACGCCATCCACCCGATCGCCGGGCAGGGCCTCAATCTCGGCTTTCGCGATGTCGCCGCGCTGGCGGAGGTGCTGGTCGACGGCGCCCGCCTCGGTCTCGACCTCGGCGACCGCCAGCTGCTTGACCGCTATCGGCGCTGGCGCTCGCTCGACGCCTTGTCCGTCGCCTTCGCCACGGATAGCTTGACCCGCCTCTACGGTGTGCCGGGCAAGACCGCGTCGGCGGTTCGGCGGCTTGGCATGGGCCTGGTCGACCGCATCTCCCCGCTCCGAGACAGGTTCATGGCCGAAGCTCGCGGCACTAGCGGCGATCTGCCGCTGCTTCTGCGCGGGCTGCCTATCTGATTACTGAATTGTCGGTTCCGCCTCGACGCCGCCGCTGACCGCGGCGCGGTGGAACTGCATCAGCTGAACGAGGAGATCGGCGCGCCCGTCAAGGCTGGCCTGCTCCAGCAGCGCCTGCTTCGCGCCGACGTCGAACGGCCCAACCTGAGCGATCGAATTGACCAGCAGTTCATCGTCAAGCCGACCGACCGACTCCCAGTCGACCGCAAGGCCGAGCGCATCGCCGAGCCGCCGCGCCTCCCGCTCGACCTCTGCCCGCTCGCCGAGCGAAAGGGGCTCCGGTTCGCTGTCGTCATAAGCCGTGATATCGATCTCCGCGCACCGATAGAGCGCATCCGTCTCGCGCTCGCCCAAGACCCGGAAGCGGTTCGTGCCGTGAAGCACGATATTGTAGCGCCCGTCGTCGAGCTCCTCGACGCCGACGATGTCGCCGATGCAGCCGGCGGCGTAGAGCGGCGCCTTGTTGTCGTCGTCGAGCCGGTGCGGCTGGATCATGCCAATCCTGCCGGAGCCGTCGAGCGCATCCCGGACCATGTCGCGGTACCGCGGTTCGAAGATATGCAGCGGCAGCTGCGCGCGCGGGAACAGGATCGCTCCGGGCAACGGGAAGATCGGGACGACCAGAGCCCGGCTCATGTGAACAGGATTGCGGAAAGCCTACGCCGCTGAGCGCTTGACCAGGGATCGCCGAGCCCCTGCGCTTCGAGGAGCTGCAGGAAGCGGATGCGCGCTGCGCCTTCGTTCCAGTCCCGATCGCGCCTGATCAGCTCCAGCAGCGCATCGGCCGCTCCGTCGCGATCGCCGCTGCCCATCTTCGCTCCGGCAAGCTCGAACCTGGCCTCGTGATCGTCCGGATCGGCGGCCAGCCGGGCATCGAGCCCCGATGTCTCCGCGGAGGCCGGAGCCGCCGACACGAGCTCCAGCGCCGCTTTGGCCCGCGCGATTTCCGGCTTGCCGCCGAGATCGTTGGACACCGAATTGAGCACCTCGCGCGCCTCCACGGTTTCGCCAGCGGCAATCAATGCACGCACCAGCCCGCCGATCACGTCCGGGCGTTGCGGCGCCATTTCCCGGATTTGCCGAAATACATTGACCGCGCGCGGCGCATCTCCCTCATTGAGGATCTGCTCACCCATTGCCACCAGCGGCTCGATCTCCGCCTCCGCCGCAGCGTCTTCGCCTTCAATCTTGAACTGGCCAAGCAGCTGGTCGAGCGCCTTCCTGAGCTGTCCCTCACTGCGATGGTTGGTGAGGTCAGCGACCGGCTGGCCCCGATGCATCGCGTAAACGGTCGGAATCGACTGAACCTGGAACTGCGAGGCGATGAACCGGTCCTTGTCGACGTCGATCTTGGCGAGCTTCACGCCCTTGCCCGCATAATCTTCGGCGACCTTGTCGAGCGTCGGCGCCAGCTGCTTGCACGGCCCGCACCATTCGGCCCAGAAATCGACGATCACTAGCCCATCCATCGACGGCGTCACGACATCGCGCTGAAAGCGCTCGACCTCTTCCCGTTCCGCTTCGCTCAAGCCCAGAGTTGCCACGCCCGATTGCTCCTTTGGCCGTTCATATGGGCTAGCCGCGGATGCTCCCGCAAGGGCCGCCATTGCGCGGCTGCGTCGCGCATCTACACAGTTCCGGCATGACACTGGCAACTCTCGATCGACGGCAGGTATCTCGCTGGCAATGGCGAGCGGTCTGGTTGCTCGTGGTGCTCGGCCTGGTTCTCCGCCTGGCGATGGCGCGCGGCGCGCTATGGCTCGACGAAGCTTGGTCCGTGGTGCTCGTCCGGCAGGTGAAGCCGTTCATCGGTGTCCTTGCGCAGATCCACCACGACAACAACCATCCGCTCAACAGCTGGTGGATCCAGCTTGTCGGCCCGGGCGCCCCTGTCCTCGCGCTTCGCGGGCTGTCGATCGCCTGCTCGACCCTGACGATCCCGATCGCGGCGCGCTTCGCCGGTCGTCGCGGCGGTGGCTACGGAGCAGCCGCCGCAGCCCTGTTTGCGTTCTCGCCGATGCTGGTGCTGGTCGGCTCGGAGGCGCGCGGGTATGCGGCCGCGCTGCTGGCCGAGGCATGGCTCATCGACCGGCTCGATCCGGAGCGGCAGGGCGAAGCTCCCTCACCGCTGGTCCTGGCGACGGCCGGCTTGCTTGGGACCCTCGCTCATCTGCTGTTCTTTCCGACGCTGCTGCTCATCGCCGCCTGGCAGGTTGCGGTGCGCGACCCGGAGGAATCGCTTCGAGGGCGGCTTGGGCGAACCGTCGATCGCCTCGCGCCCGCGCTCATTGCCTCGTTCACGGTCGTCATTATCGTTGTCGGCGCGGCGTACGCGGTGCAGGGCGGAATGACGCTCGGCAGCGCGGCTCCGTTCACGTTCGCGGGCTGGGCTGGCGGCGTAAGCGAGGCGGCCGGACTTTCACTCGGGACGATCTGGCTCGCGCTGCCATTGCTCGCGCTGCTCCTGGCCACGCCGAGACCGTCCCGGGCAGACTGGACGCTATGGCTCCTCGTTGGGCTTGGCCTGCCGTTCGGAGCGCTGCTGATGCGCCCGCCGAATGCGGAGATCGCGCGCTACTACCTGCCCTCGGCTTTCGCCCTGCTGGCGCTGGCCGCGATCCGCTGCACAACCCATCGGATCGGCTGGCTCGTCCTCGCGTCCATCGCTGCGACGATGCTGTGGCGGGACTGTGCGTTGATTGAGGCGCAGCGGAGCGAGCCCGACCTGCCCGTCCGGATCCTCGCTGCGCAGCAGGGCCGTCCGGGGGCGATAATTTTAGCCTCGTCGAGGCTGTCGGCCCCGATCGAGCTCGCCGCGGAGCGGATGGGCATGCGGCTCCGGATGGCGACTGCATGTATTCCGGCCGACTATCTGCTCGGGGACCGCGAGTGGGGCGCGGCGGCAAAGCGGGAGGTCCAGTATTGCGGCGCGGTCTGGCGCTTGCTCGCCACTCGCCCCGCTTCCTATCGCGATGGCGCCGGCTGGGCGCTTTATCGGCGGTCGGGGTTGCAAGCGCCAAAGCCCGTCGCTAATGCCCCGCGGCGCGCGGCAGACCGCGCCCAGGCCAGAGCGGGCGTAGCTCAGGGGTAGAGCACAACCTTGCCAAGGTTGGGGTCGAGGGTTCGAATCCCTTCGCCCGCTCCAGCGCCGACCGATCCATTGGAAATGTCGAAGCGCTGGAGCGTTCCCTCGCGATTCAGCAGCGAAGTCGCGCCGCAGCCGTTGTCTTCGCAAACCCTGGCCACAATCGGCCTGGAAGGAGACTCGACATGGCCGATCAGGCTGAACTCGCCCGCCCCGAGAGCCGCGACACGGTCCGTGCGGTCAACCCCGCGACGGATCAGCCCGGAAAGTCGTATGAGACGACTAGCCGCGAAGAGGCTGCAGCGGCGGCCAAAGCCGCGCATTCGGCGTTCCGCGACTGGCGCGGCACCTCATTCGCCGACCGCTCGGCCGTCATCCACAAGGCGGCCGCGATCCTCCGCTCTCGGCATGATGAGTTCGCCCGGCTGATGACTGAGGAGATGGGCAAGACGCTCGACGAGGGCCGCGCCGAGGTCGAGAAGTGCGCAGTCCATTGCGACTGGTTCGCCGATCACGCGGCCGATTATCTGGCGCGGCAGCCGGTCGACATCGGCGGCCCAGAAGCATTCGTCACTTTCAACCCGCTCGGTGTCGTGCTTGCGGTGATGCCGTGGAACTTCCCATTCTGGCAGGTCTTCCGCTTCGCCGCGCCGGCACTGATGGCCGGCAATGGCGCGCTCCTGAAGCACGCCAGCAACGTGCCGGGCTGCGCGCTCGCAATTGAGGAGGTGCTCCACCAGGCCGGCGTGCCTCGCGACCTGTTCCGGACTTTGCTGCTCCCGAGCAGCGAGGTCGAGGGCCTGATCAAGGACGAAAATATCGCCGCCGTTACCCTGACCGGGAGCGTCGCCGCAGGCAAAAGCGTCGCAATGGCCGCCGGTAGCGTCCTCAAGAAATGCGTGCTCGAGCTCGGCGGCTCGGATGCCTACCTCGTGCTCGAAGACGTGGACGTCGAAGCGGCGGCGAAAGTCGCCGCGACCGCCCGCATGGTCAACGGCGGCCAGAGCTGCATTGCCGGCAAGCGCTTCATCGTCGTCCGCTCGGTCCTTGATGCCTTCGAGCAGGCGGTGGTCGAGGAAATGCGCGGCTATGAAATGGGCGACCCCACGCAGAAGGGCACGAAGCTTGGGCCCATGCAGAGCGTGAAGGCGCGAGACGAGATTCATCGCCAGGTCACCGACAGCGTTCGCGCCGGGGCGCGACTCCTGCTTGGCGGCCACGTTCCCGAGCGGCAAGGTGCCTGGTATCCAGCGACGGTGCTGACCGACGTGCGCGCCGGACAGCCCGCGCATGACGAGGAAGTGTTCGGGCCGGTCGCCGCAATCATCGCCGCAGAGGACGAGGCCCACGCCATCCGGATCGCGAACGCCAGCGAGTTTGGCCTCGGCTCCGGCGTGCTCACTCGCGACGTCGACCGCGGCCGTCGAATCGCCTCCGAGGAGCTCGAGGCGGGGCTCTGCTTCGTCAACGAGAACGTTCGTTCCGACCCGCGCATGCCGTTCGGCGGAGTCAAGCATTCGGGCTTCGGTCGAGAGTGCGCCGACTATGGCATCCGCGAGTTCGTCAACATCAAGAGCGTGCACGTGCGACCGCTCGAAGACGCCGCCCACAACCGGGTGGAATGATGCTCAGCCGCCGAACGGGTGGGTCGCGTGGTATGATTCGATTGTCGTCGTGACGTTGCGCATCAGTTGCTGAGCACTGCCGTCACTCTTGTTCGGAACGGTCATGATCGCCACCGCATAGACGGTCCCGTCCGGCGCTGTGAGCAGGCCGATGTCGTTGATCCCGGCGATCTGGCCGTTGAGGACCTGGCCGGTGCCGGTCTTGTGATTCCACTCCCATCCAGGCGCAAGCGCGGCCCTGACGCGCAATCCGCCGGTCTTGGTCTGGCCCATGGTCGACAGGAGCTTCGCCGTCGATTCTCGCGATAATAGCTCGCCGCTCTTGAGCGCCGCGAGGGCGTTGGCGATCGCATGCGGCGCCGCGCCGTCATCGGGATCCCGCACATAGCGGTCGAACGCCGCCTGCCGCACCGGCATTGGAAGCGCCGTCCGCGCGTCCATGAAAGCCGTACCGATCGAATAGGCCGGATTCCAGGCAAGGCCCGCGATCTTCGACTGGAGCGCGCGCTCGCCGTCGTAGAAGCGGATGGCGCCGAGGTTCTTGCGGGCGATCATCGCGCGTACGGTGGGCGGGCCGCCGATCGACCACAGCAGCTTGTCGTTGGCGGTATTGTCGCTTTGCGTGATCGCCGCGAACAACAGGTCACCGATGGTAATCGACTGAACGCTTCCGGCGAGGATCTGGTCGCCGAGCGGCTGGTGGAACAGGGTCATGTCGCCGCGGGTCAGCGGCACCCGCTGATCCAGGCTGACCTCGCCGCGATCGACCGCATCCAAGGTCGCAAGCGCCACCCACAGCTTGGAGCAGCTCTGCTGCGGGAACAGCATCCGCGCGTTCCAGCCGGCTTCCCAGTCACTGCCGAGCGATACGATGGCGATGCCGGCCTTGCCGTCGAAACTGCGTCCGAGCTCGGCAATCTGATCATTGAGGATCGAAGGCGCGGCTGCCCGGTCGCGGTGCACCTCACGCCTCGCCGGGGCTGACTTGCCGGGCCGACCCGGGATTTGGGTCGTCGCGCAACCACCGGCAGCAGTCACCGCGGCAAGCGCAACGGCAAGCCCGACCTGCCTGCGAAAGGCCCTCATGACGCAAGTTGCTCCCCTGCCGGGCGGCGGCGAATCATCCCTGGGTACCGGCCCCGCCCATCAGAGCGGCGCTTTCGAGCTCGTCCAGCGCCCGATGCACGGTCACATAGCGTCGCGCCTTGTCGGTCCAGGCGGCGGCCGCCGGAGCGCCCGGCAGCCGCATCGTCTCGGCCAGCGCGTCGTCGACGTCGCCGCCGGACAGGAGCTGGAGCGCGCGGGCGTAGCGAGCATCCGGATTCGTCGCGGGACGCCCGGCGCGATGGATCTCGATCAAATTGCCGAGCCCGCTCTTGAACTTCGCCCACCAACCGCCGGTCGGAGCGCCGCTTCGCAAATTGGGCCCGAGCGCCTCATATTCGGTGATGAGGTCGTTGAGACGGACCGGCTGGTGGGCGGCGGTGATGACCGTCGCTACCGCCGGCTGGTGGTCTGGCCCGAAGCGGCTCGCCAGGAGCGGCTCGAGATAACCCAGGGCCACTCCGCGATCGATTGCGCGGCGCGCAGCGAAAGTCACGACCAGCGCATCCGCGCGCCCCGCCGAACCCTGCGCGCGCTGGGTCGCGCTTTCGACCCGTGCCAGCCGCTGCTCGAGGTCGGCGATCTTCTGCTCGTCGTCGCTTTGAAGCGGCTGCGCAGTGACTGCCACCGCCGCAGGCTGTGGCTGGATTAGGCGCACCGGTCCTGCCTGCGACGCGGGAGGAGCTACGCCGAGTAGCCGAGCGGCCGGCTGGTAATGCGCGAGGGTCCAGGTGGCCGCGGCCGCTCCGGCGAGGAGCAGCGCAACGCCGAGGCCCACCCGGGCGCCCCAGCCCGCTCCGCTTCGATACCTTGTCGCGTTCATTGCCGGCGTTTGTCGCACAGTCGCCCGGCGACGGCCAGAAGCGCCTCATCGGTCGGCTGGTCGGCATGATCGACGCTCTTCCACCCGTGTCCGGCGGCATCCGCCGCAGCCGCGCTGATGGCGGCGATCGCGACGTCTCCGCGATCCAGTCCCTGCCGGACCGCGAGTTCCGCCAGCCGCTTGCCCGCGCGCGGTGAGTGAACCAGCGCGACACCTCCGGCGATCGCGGTCAGGTCGGGAGGCGGCTCGAGCGGCTCTGAGCGATAGACGGTCACGGCGGTAATCGCCTGGCGCGTCTCGCCGGTCACTGCTCGATCTTCGCCACACAGGTGCAAGAGCTTCAGGTCCGCTTCGAGCGAGCCGAGCAGGCGCTCGACCCCCGCGTCGCCGCTGCTGGTAATGTCGAAGCCGGCGTCCCGGGCGGCGTCCGCGGTCGCTTTTCCGACCGCGTGCACCGGCAGTCCGCGCAACTCCCTGAGCTGATCCCCGGCGCACCGCACGGCGTTGGCGCTGGTCAGGAGCAGCGCATCGAATCCGCCCGCTTCCGGGACTTCCCAATCGACTCGCTCGACCGCGAACAGCGGGACACTGAGCGCATCGATCTCCAGCGCTCGCGCACGTTCCACGGTCTCGTTCGCGCCCGGCTCGGGACGCAGGACGATCACTCGGCTCATGCGGGCGAGAACAGCCTCCGGATCGACTCCGGCGCCTTGCCGAGCATCTCCTTGGCCATTGCGGCCGGCGCCTGCTCGTCGCCGCAGTCGAAGACTCCGCGCTGCTCGACCATGTCCTTGCCGTCCTCGCTGAAGATCTGGGCGCGAATCCTGAGGTCGCCGTCCTCCAGCACCGCAAAGGCCGCGACGGGGGACGAGCAGGTCGCGCCGAGTGCTCGCGTGAACGCGCGCTCCGCCATCACGCACCAATAGGTGATCTGGTTGTTGACGGTGGTCAGCACGCTCTGGGTGCGGTTGTCGTCGGTGCGGCACTCGATCCCGATTACCGCCTGCGCTGGTGCCGGCAGGATGACTTCGGTCGGGATCGAGGTGCCGACATCGATCCCGAGGCGCTTGAGGCCCGCACAGGCGAGAAGGGTCGCGTCGATCTCGCCCTCCTCGACCTTGCGTAGCCGGGTTTCGACATTGCCGCGCAACGGCACGATCTTGAAGTCGGGCCGCATCGCGAGGAGTTGCGCCTGCCGCCGCTTCGACGAGGTGCCGATGACCGCGCCCTGCTTGAGATTCGAGATCTGGTCGCCACCGATCAGACGGTCGCGGACATCGCCGCGCGGACGGACGGCGGCAATGTGGATTTCGCGGGGGCGGACGCTTTCGACGTCCTTCATCGAATGGACGCAAAAGTCGACGTCGCCGTTCAGCAGCGCCTGGTCGAGCTCCTTGGTCCACAGGGCCTTGCCGCCGATCTCCGCCAGCGGCCGGTCCTGGACCATGTCGCCGGTCGTCTTGATCGGCACGATTTCGATATAGCCGTCGGGCCAGCGCTGGGCGGTTTCGATCGCCGCGGCAACCTTGCGCGACTGGGCCAGCGCCAGCGGCGAGCCTCGTGTTCCAAGCTTCAGCCGTCCCTGCATTCCTGCACCTCTAGTGCATGGCGAGGCATTCAGGCAAAGGGCCGCCAAAGGAAATCGGCCAACAAACCTGAAATGACGATCATTCTTGGCCTGGAATCGTCCTGCGACGACAGCGCGGCGGCTCTTGTCACCGCCGACCGGCGCATTCTTGCCCAAGCAGTGGTTGGCCAGAACAGCGCGCATCAGCCCTATGGCGGCGTCGTTCCGGAAATCGCCGCGCGCGCCCATGTCGAGATTCTGCCGAAGCTGATTCGCGACGTCCTCACGGAGGCCGAGCTCTCGATTCGCGATGTCGACGCGATTGCGGCAACGGCCGGCCCGGGGTTGATCGGTGGCGTCATGGTGGCACTTCTCGCTGGCAAGGGCCTCGCGCTCGCCGCCGGCAAGCCGCTGATCGCGGTCAACCATCTCGAAGGCCACGCGCTCAGCCCGCGCCTGGCCGATCCCGACCTCGGCTTTCCTTATTTGCTGCTACTGGTCTCGGGCGGCCACTGCCAGTTGCTGGAGGTTCGTGGGGTCGGTGACTACCGGCGGCTCGCGACCACGATCGACGATGCCGCGGGCGAGGCGTTCGACAAGGCGGCCAAGTTGCTCGGCCTCGGTTATCCCGGGGGGCCGGCCATCGAGGCGCTTGCAGCCGAGGGCAATTCGCGTGAAGTGCCGTTGCCGCGCCCGCTCGTCGGCTCCGCCGAGCCGCATTTCTCCTTCGCGGGCTTGAAGAGCGCGGTCCAGCGCGCCGCCGCGTGCGCAGACTTCCGACGCGAGGACATCGCCGCGAGCTTCCAGCAAGCGGTGATCGACTGCCTCGTCGACCGAACCCGCCTGGCCCTCCAGCAGACCGATGCGCCCACCCTGGTGGTTGCCGGCGGAGTCGCGGCGAACGGCGAAATCCGAAGTGCGCTGGCAAGCCTTGCCGAGGCGAACGGTCGACAGTTCAGCGTGCCGCCCGCCTGGCTTTGCACCGACAATGCCGCGATGATCGCCTGGGTCGGAGCAGAGCGCTTTGGCGCCGGCCTCTGTGATCCTCTCGACGCGCCGGCCCGCGCCCGCTGGCCGCTGGACGAGAATGCCGAGAAAGTTCGTGGCGCCGGGGTTAAGGCATGACCGTCGCCAGGATTGGTGTGATCGGCGGCGGCGCCTGGGGCACAGCGCTCGCACAGGTCGCGGCAAGCAGCGGCGAGACCCTTATTTGGGCGCGAGAGGAGGATGTCGTCGCCGGCATCAACGGGGCGCGGGAAAATGCCGTCTTCCTTCCGGGCGTCGCACTCCATGAGGGGATTCGCGCGACGGCCGAACTCGCCGACCTTGATGGCTGTGACGTCTTGCTCGTCGTTACCCCCGCGCAGCACATGCGGTCGGTCCTTGGAGGGATTCGCCGCGCCGGCGCCCCCCTGCTCCTCTGCGCAAAGGGCATCGAGGAAGGCACCGGAAAGCTCGTCCACGAAGTCGCCCGCGAGCTCTGCCCGGACGCCCCGATCGCAGTCCTGTCCGGGCCGACCTTCGCCCATGAAGTCGCGAAGGGCCTACCGACCGCGGTCACCCTTGCCGCGGAGGACCTCGCCCTCGCCGAGCAGCTCCGCGACCGCATCGCGCTGCCGGAATTTCGCATCTACATATCCGACGACGTCGCCGGCGCGGAGATCGGCGGAGCGGTCAAGAACGTCCTTGCGATCGCCTGCGGCGTGGTCGAGGGCCGCGGCCTCGGTCAGAACGCGCGTGCGGCGCTCATCGCGCGCGGCTTCGCCGAGATGACCCGCTTCGGGCTGGCGAGGGGAGCAAAGCGCGAGACCCTGGCCGGACTGTCCGGATTCGGCGACCTCGTCCTGACCTGCTCCTCGACCAGCTCCCGCAATTACTCGCTTGGGCTCGGCATCGGTGGGGGCCGCCCCGCCACGGAGCTCCTCGCGGACCGGCGCACGGTTGCCGAAGGCGCCTTCACCGCCCCGGTGCTTGCGCGGATCGCCCGCGACGAGGGCATCGACATGCCAATCGTCCAGGCGGTTGCGGACCTCATCGCCGGCCGGTCGGATGTCGACTCGGTGCTCGGATCGCTCCTGTCGCGGCCGCCCAGGACCGAGGCAGTCTAGAAATCGATCGCGATCCCCTTCTTTTCCCAATCACCGTAGCGAGTCGGATCGGGCTTCTGCTCCTCGCCGACCGGCGGCTCGGCGGCCGGGCTCGCTTCCGGCGCCGGCACCGGCGGCGACGGGCTGAGATGCGTGGGCGGGTCGAGGTGCTTCGGGCGTTTCATGACGCCAAGATGATGATCGGGCGCGACAATGCCAAGCGATGAAGGCGTTCCCGCGCGCCGCGCCGCGCTGCAGATGCTGGACGCCGTGCTTCGCCGTGGCCAGACCATCGAGGCCGCCGCGACCCGCGCGACCAATCTCGCGCCGGTGGACCGCGCGCTCGCGACCGCGATTGCCGGTGAGACGCTGCGCCGCCTGCCCGACCTCGATGCCCTGATCGACAGCGCGACCCGCCAGCCCCTGCCAGACGATTCGAAGTCGCGTGCGGTTCTCCGTCTCGCGCTCGCCCAGAAGATCGGTCTTGGCACGCCCGACCATGCGATTGTCGCCACCGCTTTGCCGCTGGTCGACGGCGGCCCGCGCCGGCTGGTTCATGGGGTGCTCGGAACCTTGCTCCGCCGCGGCGTGACGGCCACGGATTCCTGCCGCCTCCCCGGAATCGTCGAGGATCGCTGGCGATCGGCCTGGGGCGAGGAGGCGGTGCTCGCCGCCCGCCGCCAGATCGCCAGACGGCCATCCCTCGATCTCACCTTCGCCGACGATGCCGCCGCAGAGATGTTCGCACAGGCCAACGGTGGTCGCTCGCTCGCCCGCCGTCACGTCCGCGTCGACAGCAGCAATGTCGCCGAGCTGCCGGGCTTCAATTCCGGACAATGGTGGGTCCAGGACCTTGCGGCCTCGCTCCCCGCGCGCCTGATCCCGGCAGAAGCGACCCAAGTCCTCGATCTCTGCGCGGCGCCCGGCGGAAAAACCATGCAGCTTGCCGCCGCCGGCCACCGCGTAACGGCGCTCGACTCGTCCCGCAGTCGTCTCGGACGATTAAACGAGAATCTTCAGCGCACGCACCTCACGGCCCAGCTCGTCGTCGCCGACGCCTTGCAATGGACTCCGGACCGCCGGTTCGACGCCATCCTGCTCGACGCGCCCTGCTCCGCGACCGGCACCTTTCGCCGCCATCCCGAAGTTCTCTACCGCGCGCGGCCTCGCATCGTCGCGGACAATAGCGAACTCCAGTCCCGCCTCCTCGCCCGCGCCGCGAAATGGCTGAAGTCCGGCGGCGTCCTCGTCTATTCCGTCTGCTCGCTCGAACCGCAGGAGGGTGAGGAGCGGCTCGCCGACCTCCTTAAGAATGATCCCACTCTGGAAATGCGCCCGCCTCTGGCCGGTGAGCTTCCGGCCGCGGCCAATCCGACCGGTCCCGGGTGGGTCCGCATTCTTCCCGGCCTGCTCGAAGCCGAGGGCGGTCTCGACGGCTTCTTCATGGCGCGCCTTGTCGCCAAGGGCTGAACCCGTCTAATCGGCCCCATGCCGACACGCGCGCCGCTCATCGCCCCATCGATCCTGTCCGCCGATTTCGCCAGGCTGGGCGAGGACGTCCGGGCAATCGACGCGGCGGGCGCCGACTGGATCCACATCGATGTCATGGATGGCCATTTCGTCCCTAACCTGACGATCGGCCCGGCCGTCGTGAAGGCGCTCCGCCCCCACACCGCCAAGCCGTTCGACGTCCACCTGATGATTTCGCCTGTCGATCCATTCCTCGATGCCTTTGCCGAGGCCGGCGCCGATATCATCACGGTCCATCCCGAGGCGGGGCCGCATCTCCATCGAACAGTCCAAAGGGTGAAGGCGCTCGGCAAGAAGGCGGGCGTTTCCCTGAACCCCGCGACTCCCGCCAAGGCGCTCGATTATGTGCTCGAGGAGGTCGACCTTGTCCTCGTCATGAGCGTCAATCCGGGCTTCGGCGGGCAAAAGTTCATCGCCAGCCAGCTGCGCAAGATCGAAGCCATCGCCAACCGCATCGCCAAGGAGAATCTCTCCGTTCACCTGGAGGTCGACGGCGGAATCGATCCAATGACGGCACGCCAGGCGGTCGCCGCCGGCGCGACCGTTCTCGTCGCCGGCACCGCGGCCTTCACTGGTGGCCCAAACTTCTACGCCGGCAACATCGCCAAGCTAAAGGCCGCGGAGTGACCGCGGAGGGTTCGGCCGCGCAGCGGGCGATCGTCCGCAAGCTCGCGCGCGGGTCGCTTCTGTCGCGCTTCACCAGCGCGGGCCGCCAGCCGCTCAAGCTTGTCGCCGTCCCCCGCGATCATGTCCCCGGCGACCGGCCGCGCGGCGAAGCGCTGGCGATGGGCCGCTTTACCTTGGGCAGCGAAACCCTGTCGCTGGCCGACCTCGACTTCGCTGCTGCAAGCGGTGGAACGCTCGGCGATAATCTTCAGGGATTCTCCTGGCTTCGCGATCTTGCCGCCGCCACGGGGCGCGAGCGCGGCGCCGCGACCGCCGAGGCGATCGTCGGCCGGTGGCTGCTCGCGCACGGCACCCGCGTGGACGACGCCTGGGCGCCACATCTTTGGGGCGAGCGCATCCTCTACTGGACGGCATACGCGCCCTACATCCTGTCGAGCAGCGATTCGGGTTATCGCTCGGCCCTCCTCAACACCCTTGCGCGGGGCGCCCGCCATCTCGACGCCAATGCCGAGAAGGCGCCGCCGGGCCTCAAACGCGTCACCGCCTGGTGCGGGGTGGTCGCGGCCGGCCTTCTCGTGCAGGGCGGAGTTCCGCGCGTCGCCCGGGGCGAGGCAGGCCTTGCCCGCGCCCTTGCCGGCGCGCAGTTCGACGACGGCGGCCTCGTCAGCCGCTCGCCGTTCGAGCAGGTCCTTCTGGTTGACCGAATGGGGATGCTGAGGGCCTGCTACGCCGCCGCCAAGCAGACGATCCCCGAAGGCATCGAGACCGCCGCGGCGGCCGCGTTGGCAGCGCTTCATGGCGTCACTTTAGGCGATGGTGCCCTCTCGAGCTGGCAGGGCTGCAATCCGGGCGAGGCGTCGCGGCTAACCGCCCTGATCGAAGGCTGCGGCCTTCGTGCCAGGCCGCTCCGCCAGGCCCGGGGCTGGGGATATCAGCGGCTCTCCGCGCTCGGCACGATCATCGTCCTCGACGCAGCGCCGCCGCCGCCGCAGCGTGTCGCGGCGCAGGGTTCCGCCTCGACCCTCGCCTTTGAGATGTCCGATGGCGGCCAGCGGCTGGTTGTCAACTGCGGCGGTCCCGGTCCGCTTCCGGCCGATCTTTCGCCGGAGCTCGTCCAGGCCCTGCGCACCACCGCCGCGCACAGCACCCTGGTTCTGTCCGACACCAACTCGACCAACATTCAGCAGGACGGATCGCTCGGCAAGGGCGTCGAGGACGTCACTATTGATCGCAGCGACGACAATGACGCGACCCGGCTGGAAGCGAGCCATGACGGCTATGTCCGCTCGTTCGGCCTGGTCCACAAACGCAGCATCATGCTCGGGAACGACGGCAAGGAAATGCGCGGCGCCGACCAGCTGACTGCCAGGGGCCGCCGCAAGATCCGCGAATCTGTCCCGTACGCCGTCCGCTTCCATCTCGCGCCGGGAGTCGAGGTGACGACGACCGCCGACGGCATGGGCGCGATCCTGCGGTCTCGCGGCGCTCCGCCGTGGAACTTTCGCTGCCGTGGCGGCAATTTGACGACCGAGGACAGCCTGTGGATCGACGGCCGCGGCCATCCGCAGCGCGCCACACAGATTGTCGTGGTCGGCGAGGTCTCCGGCATCGGCGGCGAAATCGGCTGGCAGTTCCGCCGGACAAGCTAGAAGGAGCAGTGATGACGGACCTGGTACCCGTTCGGCGGGCACTCATTTCATTGTCGGACAAGAGCGGCCTGGGCGAGCTCGCCGCCGGCCTCGCTCGTCACGGCGTGGAGCTGGTCTCGACCGGTGGGACGGCTGCTAGACTTCGCGAAAATGGCGCCCGACCGTGTGACATTAGTGACCTTACGGGTTTCCCGGAGATGATGGACGGGCGGGTGAAGACTCTCCACCCGAAGGTCCATGGCGGCCTCCTCGGCGTCCGCGACAATCCGGAGCATGTCGCGGCGATGGCGGAGCATGACATCGCGCCGATCGATCTCGTCGTCGTCAACCTCTACCCGTTCATGCAGACGGTCTCGAGCGGCGCCGACCGCGACACGATCATCGAGAATATCGACATCGGCGGCCCGTCGATGGTCCGCTCGGCAGCCAAGAACCACGCGCATGTCGCGATCGTCACGGACCCGGCCGACTATGATGCGCTGCTCGCGGAGCTGGACGCCAACAAGGGCGCGACGACGCTTGAGCTGCGCAAGCGTCTCGCCGCCAAGGCCTTCGCGCTCACCGCCGCCTACGATTCGACGATCTCGCAATGGTTCGCGTTCGCCGACCAGGGCGAACGCTTCCCGCAGAGCTGGACCCAGTCGAGCACCCTCAAGATGCCGCTCCGCTACGGCGAGAATCCGCACCAGCGAGCCGCGCTCTACGCTCCAGCCGGTCCGGGATCGAAGGGCGTCGGACAGGCCGAACAGGTTCAGGGGAAGGAGCTCAGCTACAATAATCTGAACGATGCCAATGCCGCGCTCGAGCTTGCCGCGGAGTTTCGCGACGCTGCCCCGACCATCGTCATCGTCAAGCACGCGAACCCCTGCGGCGTGGCGACACGCGACAGCCTGCTTGACGCATGGACGGAAGCGCTGGCCTGCGACAGCGTCTCGGCATTCGGCGGGATCGTCGCCAGCAACCGGCCGCTCGACGCACAAACGGCCGACGCGATCACCCAGATCTTCACCGAGGTCGTGGTTGCCCCCGACGCCGACGACGAGGCCCGGGCGATCTTCGCTCGAAAGAAGAACCTGCGCTTGCTCCTTACAGGCGAGCTGCCCGATCCGAAGCGCGGCGGCCAGACGATGTCGATCATCGCCGGCGGGATCCTCGTGCAGGACCGCGACAACGGCTCGATCACGCGTGAGGACCTCAAGTGCGTGACGAAGCGCCGGCCGACCGAGCAGGAAGTCCGCGACTGCCTGTTCGCCTGGACGGTCGCCAAGCACGTGAAGTCCAACGCGATCGTCTATGCCAAGGACGGCGCCACCGCTGGCATCGGCGCGGGCCAGATGAACCGCCGCGACTCCGCGCGCATCGCCGCCGCCAAGGCGAAGGAAGCCGCCGAGACCCAGGGCTGGGCCGAGCCGCGCACGATCGGCTCGGCGGTCGCGTCGGACGCCTTCTTTCCCTTCGCCGACGGGCTGCTCGCCGCGGCCGAGGCCGGCGCCACTGCGGTCATCCAGCCGGGCGGTTCGATCCGCGATGACGAGGTCGTCGCCGCTGCCGACGACGCCGGCCTGGCGATGCTGTTCACGGGAATGCGCCACTTCCGGCACTGATCCGCCCCTCAGGGCGCGGAACGTTCAGACGATGCTGTCCTCGATCTGGTCTCGCGCCACTGCCGCCTGCTCGGCTTCGCGAAGCTCGCGCACGTCGCTCTTGTCCATCCGGAAAAGCTCGCGATCCTCGGGCCCGAAGCCCTTCGTCCAGAGTACGGCACCGAATGCCAGCAGGATTGCCGGAACGCCGGCCAGCTGCAGCATGTCGGGGAGCAGCCATTCGACCGCGGCCCCCGCCAGCACACCGGCGGCAGCGGCCCAGGCGATGTCCCAGCGCCATCCGGACACCGGTGCTCCGAGCTGGCGACGGAGCAGCCACGACTTCGCGATCGATGAAAAGGCGAGCGCGATGCAAAGAGCCATTGCCGGCCCCGTCGCCTGGTAGGCGGGCGGCAGGCCTTCGTTCCGCATCGCAAGGATTAGCGCGGCGGCGAGGCCGGCCTCGATCGCGAGCATCACCAGGCTGATCGCCATGTTCCGCTTGCGCGCGACATAGATCAGCGCCGCCTCGCTGACGACGGCGGTTGCCGCGATGACTTCGGCGGCGAGCAGGAAGCTGACCATGGCCGTGCCGCCGGTGAAGGCCGAACCGACCAGGCCCATGACCGCGCGTCCCGGAATCCCGAGCGCGAGCGCAATGCCGGCCTGCGCGGCGATGATCCAGTAGGTGACCTGCCGAACCTGCTTCGCGATCCCGGCGCGGTCGTTTAACGCGAGCCGCCGGACGATCGCCGGGCCGAGAACGGGCTCGAAACTCGTTTTCAGTTTCGCGGGCAGGGTCGCGACCTGCTGCGCCGCATAATAGATGCCGACGAAGCTCGCCGGTACGAACGCCCCAAGCACGGCAAGGTCGATCCGACGCGACGCCCATTCGACCGTATCGGCGGCGGCAAGGGGGGCGTTGTGAACCGCCGTGCCCCAGGCGGTGCGAAGGTCCGGCTTCCAGCCATGGGGCAAGCGATAGCAGCGGAACAGTGGGATCAGAGCCGCGACGAGCGCCGCCACCATCGACAGCACATATGCGATGATGAGGCCGTCGCCCCGGCTGACCATCACCGGATCGAACGACAAGGCGAAGGCGGCGATGCTTATAACCCAAGGCTGCACGATGGATCGGGACCGCACGGTCGAGGCGACGTCATGGTGGAATGCCAGCCCTGCCAGCGCGATGTCGGTCCAGGAAATCGCGATGACGGTGATCGCCAGCAGGCGGTCGAGTCCCCCGACGGGCGTCGTCGGATACATCGCCTTGGGCAGCGCGATTAGGATCGCCATGCCAAGGGCCGCTCCCATTGCCGCGACCAGCAGCGCGTCGGCGACGATGCAGGCTTGCGGCTTCTTCGCATCGGCGAGCAGCTGCGCAAGGCCGCGCCGCAGCCCGAGGGCGGCGATCTGCGCGGCGAACTCGACGACCAGTACGGCATAGGCGAACCGTCCGAGCGCCGCGGCGCCGTAGATACGCCCGCCGATGAACAGGAACGGGACCATCCCGGCCAGCCGAAGGACGAAGCCGAAGATGTTGAGCCGACCGCCGCGTGCCAGGGTCGCCATGTCGGCGTCGGGTGCGGACACCGCCGGCTCTGGCGTGACGCTGGCCTGTGTCCCCCCCGCGTCGCTCAATGCGCTGCGCCCCAATGCTCTCCCCACCCGACCTCGACGTCGAGCGGCACGTCAAGTGTCATCGCTGGCTCGGCGGCCTCGGCCATCACCTTCTTGATGACTGCGGCGGCTTCCTCTTCGCGACCGTCGGGCACTTCGAACACGAGTTCGTCGTGCACCTGTAGAAGCATCCGCACCCCGTCGAGACCGGCGGCGGCAAGCGCATCGTCCATCCGCGCCATTGCG
Organism: Sphingomonas sp.; assembly: GCF_019242355.1. Lineage (GTDB taxonomy): Bacteria > Pseudomonadota > Alphaproteobacteria > Sphingomonadales > Sphingomonadaceae > Sphingomicrobium. The sequence goes on from NZ_JAFAVR010000065.1 coordinate 40,484, forward strand.
CGCTTGATAAGGTCGGCGCTGCTGCCCTGGATCGGCGCGTTGACTGCGGCCCGCTCAGCCCCCGCGCGGATGGACGGGTTGGACGACCGGATGTTGGGCTCAAAATGCGTCTTCCGGCCGAACAGGGTCTTGGTGAAGCCATGCTGCCGCGCAAACTCCAGCGTGCTGTGGGTGAACGACCGGATGCCCGGAAACCGCTCATAATAGCGATCGATGATCGCCTTGCCTTCCTCCTTTGGAAGACCGAGCCGCCCGGCGATTCCCCAGGCCGAGCTTCCGTAGAGGATGGCGAAGTTGATCGTCTTGGCCTGGTTGCGCGTGTCGCGGTCGACCCGGCCGAACAGTTCCTCCGCGGTCAGGCTGTGGATGTCGATGCCGCCCCGGAACGCGTCCTTGAGCTGCGGTACGTCGGCCATGTGCGCCGCGAGCCGAAGCTCGATCTGGCTGTAGTCGGCGCTCAGCAGCTTGTATCCCGGCTCGGCGACGAAGGCGTCGCGGATCTTGCGGCCGATCTCGGTGCGGATGGGAATGTTCTGCAGGTTGGGGTCGTTCGACGACAGGCGACCGGTCTGCGCGCCCGTCATCGAGTAACTGGTGTGGACCCGGCCCGTCTCCGGATTGATCTGTGCCTGCAGCGCTTCAGTGTATGTCGACCGCAGCTTGGTCAGCTGGCGCCATTCGAGCACCAGCCCCGCGCACTCGACCCCCTCCGCCGCCAACCGTTCCAGTTCGTTGACGTCGGTCGAATATTGACCGCTCTTGCCCTTGCGGCCGCCTTTGAGGCCAAGGCGCCCATAGAGCACTTCGCCGAGCTGCGCCGGCGACCCGATCGTGAACGGTCCGCATGCCGCTTCGTAGATCCGTTCCTCGAGCTTCGCGGTCTCGTCGGCGAAGGTCTTGCTGAGCCCGGCGAGATAATCCCGGTCGACCTTGATCCCGCGCCGCTCCATCCGGCCCAGCACCGGCACCAGCGGCCGGTCGACGCGGTCATAAACCCGCGCAACATTCTCCTGCGCAAGTCGCGGCTTCAGCCGCAGCCATAGCCGAAGCGCGATGTCCGCGTCCTCGGCGGCATATTCCGTGGCGGGGCCGAGCGGCACCTTGTCGAACGTGATCTGCTTCGCTCCGGTCCCGCACAGCTGCTTGAAGGTGATGCACTCGTGCTCGAAGTGGATCTTCGCCAGCTCGTCGAGCCCGTGCCCGAACGAGCGGCCCGCATCGAGCGCGAAACTCATCACCATCGTGTCGTCGATCGGCGCGACGTCGATGCCGAGCTTGTCGAACATCACCCAATCATATTTGAAATTGTGCCCGATCTTGGTGACCGCCGGGTCTTCGAGCAGCGGCTTCAGCCTGTCGAGCACCAGCTGGAAGGGTAGCTGGTCCGGAGCGTCGGACAGCAAATCGGCGCCGCTGTGTCCGACCGGGATGTAACAGGCACGGTTCGGCGCGGTCGCAAGGCTTATCCCCGCAAGGCGGGCGATGATGCAGTCGATGCAATCAGTCTCGGTATCGAGCGCGACGTAACCCCGGGCCGTCGCCTCGGCGATCCAGCGGTCGAGCGCCGCCTCATCGGTGACGGTCTCGTACCTGGAGCGATCGACTTCGATCTGATCGGCCGGCGGCGGTGCGATCGCCTTCGACTCCATTGCCGCCATGACGCCATTGATGCCGCCGCCGCTGCTGCTTCTTCCTCCGGCGATTGCGCTGCCGCCGCCGTTGAGCCGGTTGAGCAGCGTCTTGAACCCCTGCTCTGTCAGGAACTCGCGCAGCGGCTCTTCGGGGATGCCCTTCAGCGACAGAGAATCCAGCGGCTCCGGCAGCTTGGCGTCGCAGACCAGCCGCACCAGCTCACGCGACAGGCGGGCATCGCCCGCATGGTCGATCAGCGACTGCTTGAGCTTGGGCTTCGTGATCTGGTCGGTGCTGGCCAGGACAGTCTCGAGGTCGCCGAACTGCTGGATCAACTGGCTCGCCGTCTTCGGTCCGATGCCCGGGACGCCTGGCACATTGTCGACGCTGTCGCCCATCAGTGCCAGCACGTCGCCGACCTTGTCCGGCCCGACCCCGAACTTCTCGACGACGCTTGCCTCGGTGATGCGGCGATCGTTCATCGTATCCAGCATGTCGACCTGATGATCGAACACCAGCTGCATCAAATCCTTGTCGGAGCTGACGATCGTCACCTTCCAGCCGGCGTTCCGCGCCGCGGTGACGTAGCAAGCGATGATGTCGTCGGCCTCCAGCCCCGCTTCCTCGATGCACGGGATCGAGAAGGCGCGCGTCGCGGTGCGGATGAGCGGGAATTGCGGGACCAAGTCTTCGGGCGGCGGCGGCCGGTGCGCTTTGTAGCCGTCGTACATATCGTTTCGAAACGTCTGCTCGGATGCATCCAGGATGACCGCCATATGGGTCGGTCCGTCGGCCTTGCTGAGCCCGTCGGCCAGCTTCCACAGCATGGTCGTATAGCCGTAGACCGCGCCGGCCGGCTGGCCATGGCGGTTGGTCAGCGGTGGCAGCCGGTGATAGGCGCGGAAGATGTAGCTCGACCCGTCGACGAGATAGAGATGGGGTTGGGCCTGCGCCGGGGTCTGACTCTGGTCTTGCGATGTGGCTGCGTCGGGCATCAACGCCTGATCTAGCGAGCGCCGCGTCCTGATGCCAGCAGCGGCGGCCTTAGCGGCAGCCGACCGGGCCCTGGATTTATCGCCTTCGGCCTCAATCGGTCTTAGGCGGCGGTCACGAGATGCATGGCCAGCCTGCGGACTTCGGGCGAGAGCCCCCGCACGCGAAGCTCATAGGCTTCGGCGAGTTGCCGGTGCACTTCCCGAACCTGTGGATTTGCGGTTCGCAGGATTGCTTCCCGCTCCTCACGAGCCCTGCGGCCGTAATATTCGACATCCGGAACCATTGCGCCCACCCCCCGATGGCCAGCGTTAGGAACGTACCGAGTCGCCGTTCGAAGTTATCCACATAGCATGATTTTTGCGGGTGCTTGAGTCACCTGAGTTACTTTTGCGAGACGGCGCAAAAAAGGTACGGGCCGTTTGTCCACCATTCGAAAGACCTAAGGCACCAAGATGGTGTCCTTCGGCTGCGGCAGCATCTCGGGGTAATCGAGCGTGTAGTGGAGACCACGGCTCTCGTGCCTCGACAGCCCGGACCGGATAATGAGGTCGGCGACGTCGACCAAGTTGCGAAGCTCGATTAGGTCCGGAGTCACTCGGAAGTGAGCGTAATAATCGCGGACTTCCCGGCGCAGCATGTCGATCCGGTGCTTCGCCCGCTCCAGCCGCTTGGTGGTGCGGACGATGCCGACATAATTCCACATGAAGCGCCGGATCTCGCCCCACGTCTGCGCAATGACGACTTCCTCGTCGCTGTCGGTGACCCGGCTTTCATCCCAGGGGCGGATGTCCGGTACCTCCGGCAGGTCGGGGAAATGAGCGACGATGTGCTTAGCCGCCGCCTCGCCGAACACCAGGCATTCGAGCAGGCTGTTGGACGCCAGTCGGTTGGCGCCGTGCAGGCCGGACTGCGTAACCTCCCCCGCCGCATAGAGCCCCACGGCGTCGGTGCGACCGTCGATATCCACGAGCACGCCACCGCATGTGTAATGTTGTGCCGGAACGACCGGAATGGGCTGCCGGGTGATGTCGATGCCGAGCCCGATCAACTTTTCGTAGATATTCGGGAAATGCGCCTTCACGAATTCAGGGTCGCGGTGCGAGATATCGAGGAAGACGAAGTCGAGCCCGTCGCGCTTGATCTCATGGTCGATGGCCCGGGCGACGATGTCGCGGGGCGCTAGCTCACCCCGCTCGTCATAGTCCGGCATGAAGCGGTGGCCGGTCAGCGGATGCTTCAGCACTCCGCCCTCGCCGCGGACCGCTT
>NZ_JAFAVR010000244.1 GCF_019242355.1 Sphingomonas sp.
GCTCGGACCCGAGCCGGACAGCTCCACGTCGTCGGCGGGCGCCGTGCCTGAATTGGTGATCTCGATCGGAATTGCCCGCTCCGTGCCAGCGTACGCCTGATCGCTCACCCTGCCGTCCCGGCCCGATATGCCAAGCTGCGGCTGGCCCGTGATGTCGAGCGTCACCTTGGTCTCGGCGCTGGCGTCCTCGGCGGTGACCCGCACGGTTACCGGATATTGGCCGGCCTTGACGGTCGCCGGCGGCCGCACGCGCAGCTTCACGTCCTTGGGCGTGCCGGCCTCGACGGGGATCGAGGAGAGCTCCTGGCTGCCATAGGCCTCGGTGAACGAGGTGTCGAAGTTCTGCGGTGCCTGTGCCGCGAGGCTCACCAGCAGCGGCTTGCCGCTGTCGTTCTTGATGCTGATTTGATACTCGAAGCTCGATTTGGCGCTGCCGCGCAGTGACGGCAGCTTGGGCTCGAGCGAAAGCTTGGCCGGAAGCTCCTTGGCAAGCGTGACGGCGACCGGCAGGCTCACCTTGTTGGCGTCGCTGTCTGCGTGGACGGTCAGCGTATGCGTGCCCATTGCGGCATTGCTCGGCACATCGACGCGCAGCTGCAGGCTCACGCTGCTGTTGGTGCCCGCCATGGCGGCAGCGACCGGTTGCCCGCCCCCAATCAGCGTTGCGGTCCAGCCCGCCGGAGCGCCCTCGACGGACAGCGCAAAGCGTTCCGGCGGGGACGAATAGTTCTGCAGCCGCAAGCTGATCGTCGACGTCGAGCCCGGCCGCACCGTGAGCGCCGGATAGTCGGTCAGCAGGTAGACGCCTTTGACATCCGCCGCCGGCTCGGCTGCCTGAGCACAGGGCGCGAAAATGACAAACAGGGCCGGCAGCACGGCGAGCAATGAACCTCGCATGGCAACAACTCCGCGAAAGTGGTGGTCTTGTCCTGCAGAAGGGCCGCCCCCGTCCAGAGGCGCGCTTGGACGGGCACGGTCGGGACGGCGGACTTGTTTTATGCCATCACGACGAAACCGGTGCAATTTTGTCGAATTCCTTGCCGTGCGACACAGCGTCATGCGGCGGATTCGGCTCACGCCCGAATGGCTTAACCGCCCGGCGTCGCAGCACTCAGGCCCCGCCGGGCTGCCGGCGGCCCAGCGAATAGGCCCAGATCGACAGGACCGCCGATCCAAGCGCGAAGACCGCGAACGACAGCGTGATGGCGCGCGTGCCGAAATTGGGAATGAGCACGAACGTCGTCGTCAGGATCCCGATGATGTTGCCGAGCGAGGACAGGGCGAACAGGCCCCCCGCGACCCTGCCGGCAAGCGCCGGATCGCGAAGAACGAGGCGCACCGCCAGCGGCGAGTATGCGCCGAGCACGAGGAGCGGAGGAAAGCAGACGATGAAGCCGGACACGAACAATGGAACGATGTCGCCATCGGCGATCGACAGCACCGACTCCAGCGGTCCACCAGTGAGGTAATAGACGAGCAGAAAATAGATGCCCGCCCCCACCTTGATGGCGGCAACCAGCCCGAACGACGGATAGCGGTCGGCAAAGAAGCCGCCCGCGTAGTACCCGCACATCAGCCCGGCCACCACCAGCGAGATGATGGTCGCCCAGGTGTAGATGCCGCTGCCGAACAGCGGCGTGAGCAGGCGGCTCGAGACCATCTCGAAGCCCAGCGTGAGGAAGCCCAGAGTCAGCGTGTCGAACAGCACCAGGGCGAGCACCGTCCAGCGGTGCGATTCGATCGATGTTTGGTGAATCACCGGGACAACAGCCTCCCTGCCGCCGGTCGCGCCGCAACAATCGCTACTCGCCGCGCTTCTCGTTGTGGCGCTCGATCGCCCTCAGGTATTCGGTCGGCGCGAAATCGTCAGTGAGCGGCTGCTTCGTCCAGTCGACAGGCGGGGAAAACTGCAGGTCGAGCAGCTTGGCCATGTCGTAACGAAAGTTATACTTGGCTTGGCGCTCGCCGGCGACCCGGCGAAGGTCGGCCGCGCTCTTGCGCGGCCCGTCATAGGCGACGATGACGATATTCCCATCGCCCTTGTAGAAGTCGAGATTGGCGAACACGTTGGAGATCGTCGCAACCGCGCTGTCGAACAGCATGGTCGACGGCTCGACGTTCTGGACCAGGGCGCCGCCGGGCTTGAGGCGCTTCTTGGCAAGCGTGAAGAACTCGCGTGTCAGCAGATGAAAGGGCACGAACGGGCCGCGATAGGCGTCCACCAGCACGACATCGAACGTCTTGTCGGTGCGCGCAAGAAAGACGCGGCCGTCGACCGTATTGATCTCGAAATTGGGCTCGCTCTTCACGCCGAGATACTGCGCGTCGATCCGCACCACCGCGGGGTCGAGCTCGGCGGCGCTCAGGCGCAGCTCGGGGATCGACTTGTGCAGGTACCAGGAGGTGCGCCCGCCCCCGAGCCCGATCATAGCCGCGTCGCTCAGCCCGGCCGAATAGGTCGAGACGCCAGTCATCGCCCGCGTATAGCTGACCGGAAGCTCCAGCTCGTCACGCGGATTGACCACCGATTCGACGTAATGCAATCGCCGCGCGCCGAACGACAGGACGTAATAGCCGTCGGAGCGCCGGTAGAGATAGATGTCGTTGTAGAGCGACTCGACCTTCTCGACGAGCGCATCCTCGACCGCGCGTGCCGGCGTCAGCCAGAGCAGCGCAGCCAGCAGGGCGCCGGCGATGAGAATAGTGCTCGCCGCTTTGGCTCGATGGGCCATCTCGTTCATCCTGTCGGCGCGGGTC
>NZ_JAFAVR010000086.1 GCF_019242355.1 Sphingomonas sp.
TGGCCGAAAGGCCGTGGAAGTTCGAGTCTTCTCGACCGCACCATCGAAAACAGGAAGCGGCGCTTCAGGACAGTCCGGAAGGGACTGTCCCGCGCTTCGATCGGCTCGGCCCTTGGGCGGGCTGATGGGTTGAACTATGGTTTCGCCGCCGCCACCCCGGCGGCCGCGATCGCCGGCAAGCCCGTCACATGCACTGCGCCAAGCCTGACAATCGCCTTGTCGGCGGTGATCATCGCCTGGATGTTGAGGTCGGCCGAGATCTTGGCCGCGGCGGCAGACGCTTTTGCAACACGCACCGAATAATGTCCGTAAGGGACCCGTTCGAACAGGAAAAACCCGTCGAAGTCGCTGAGCGCGGTAGCGACAACCTTGCCCCCGGTGTCGACGAGCTCGAGGCTGAGGCCTTCGAAGCCAACGCCGCCGCTCTTGACGACGGCGCCCTCGACATCGCCGCCACCGACCAGTCCGATCTCGACATCGGCGGCGACACCGGGCCGCGGCACGACGACCTGGAGCGCTTTCTTCGGCACCAGCATTGGATCGTCGAGGCTAGTCTCGTCGACTCCGACGGTCACCGGAACGAAGGCGCTCAGTCCGGCGACGGTCACCGCGCCGCTGGCGTCGGTCGGCTGGTCAGCCTGGCGCGTGCCGGTGGTGATCACCGCTCCCTTCTCGACGGGCTCCGAAGGGTCGCGGATGCCATTGTCGTTGAGGTCGCGATAGACCAGCGCGTGGACAATGCCGGCCTGCGCCATCGGGCGCCGCGACAATGCGAGGCCATGCGCCGGATCGAGTGAGAAGTTCAGATTTACGCCGAAGGCCAGCGAACCGTCGGTGGCCGCCTCGCCGGTCAGCGCGACCGCCATGGTCCGGAAGCGGCGGACATAGGTCACCCCGGTCCGCGCGCGATGCTGATCGCCGTCGTATGCGAGCGTGCCTTCCCAATCGGCATTCTCCGAGGCGGACCAGTAAGCGGTGAGCTCCGCCACGCGGAAGCGGGCGGCAGGCGACAGGTCGAAACTGGTCTCGCCGCGGATGCGGATGTCGCCGACATGGCCGCTGCCGATGAAGTCGAGGTTGAGCTCGCCAGGCGGGGTTTGCCCGTCGCGGATATATTGCTGAGTGTAGGTGACGCCTGCGGCGAGGTTGAAGCGGTCAATGCTGGCCGACAGCCGCGCCGCGGCCTCGACCTGCGTTGTCCCATCCATCAGGTCGGTGACATGTGCCTCGACATGCGCCGGTACGATCGTTCGACCGATAGCAACCGGCGCATCGAGCGCCACGACGCCGTCACGAATGCTCTGCGGGCGACCGCCCTGCAAATGAAAGTCGTCCGCAACAAGTGCCGATGCACTCACGTTCACAGGCCCGAACTTGCCGAGCAGCTGCGCCTGGGCGGCCGATCCGCCCCTCGCTTCGCGAGCGCTCGAAACCTGGATCATCGCCGGGCCGATAGAGCGTCGGACGCGGCCTTCGACGACGGTGACCCGCTCGTCGTCGATCAGCATCGTACGCGCGAGTGCACCGACGGACGTCCTGTCGTCGATGCCATGTTCAAGCGAGACTGTCGCCTGGGCCCGGGGCTCGACGGTCCCATCCGGCGGCTTCTGGATCGTGAGGAGGTCTCGGCCCGGCTCGTTGAAGCCAGCCCAGTACCAGGTCTGGCCCCTCGGGACATTGTCCTGGCCGACGTTGATCAACTCCTCGCGGGTCTTCACCTGTCCCTGCGGGCCGTACAGCATGATGCTGATATGGTTGATCCCGTAAAGCAGCTGTACGCCATCGAACACATAGCGCTGTGATCCGTCGGACTTCGCGAAGCCGAGCAATTCGCCGTTGCGATAGATCTCGGCTTCCCAGCCGATCGGCAGGTCGCCTTCGAAGCGGGTGCGGTCGAAGGCCGACTGTGTGATCAGTGGCCGATTGGTGACGACCGCACCGCGACCGTTGGCGGAGGATCCCGTGAGCGGGCTGTCGAAGCCTTGCACATCGCCCACACCGAAATGTGTTGCATGCAGTGGACCGAGAAGGCCGGCGTCAGGGTCCGAGCGATAGGCGCGGACTCGAATGCTGTCGGGCACGCCCTTGTTCGTAGTCGTCAACTGTGCATCGTAGGACAAGTGGGCGATCTCGCCGGCGGCATAGACGGATGCCTCGCGGTCGACTCGAATGCCATCACTGGCCCGATAAGTGGCGCCGGCGCTAACGACGAAATCGAGCGCCGGAGCACGCCACATGCGATAGGGCACGCGAACCTGCGGCAACGCGCTGAGGTCGAAATTTGCCGGCTTGATGCTCTTGGCCCGAATCTGGCGCTCCATCGCCAACTCGACCGGCAACTTGGCGTCGGATTCGAGCAGAAGCACCGAACCGGACGTGACGGGATTGACGCCGATCCCGAACCAACGGGACAGTGCAGTGGTCTGGACGCACCAGCCGTCCGGCGTTTCGCGGATCGTGCCTGGAGCGATCGTGTCCGTCACTCCGCCGTGGGTCGCGGTCCTCGCGGCCGTGTCGATATCGATCCGGTTGCTTTCCTTGAAGGCCCAGCCGGTGGCCTTTCTTGCCTTGAGATCGATCGCGACCGGGACGTCGAGGGCGGTAATGAAGTCGCCTAAGACGACACAGGTGCCCTCCGGCGTGTTGTACGCGCGAACCCCCTCACCGAGCTTGAGCTGGCGAATGTCGACATCGAGCAGGAACTGATCGTCGGGATCGGCCGACCAAGGCTTGGCCGGAGCTGAGGCGGCGGCGGATGGAATAGCCGAGACCGTGGACGCGGAGATGCCGCCGGCGCAGAGCGCCAGCAGCATAACCGCCTTGCGCAGCCAGTCGCGGCCGCCGGGCACTGGTGGAACCTCCCGTTCCCTTCGCTCTCCTAGCGGAGCACCGCGTCGGTCTGGGCAAGGACGTGGGATCCATCGTCAAAGGTTTCGACGTACTGGACCGTAACCGGCCCGCGCGGGTCGCCCTGAAAGGCTCCGTCGAGCGGCACGGAAAGATGACGGACGCCGACTTCCTTGTAGACGGCGACGGCTTTCTGGATCGCGATCGGATCCTTGACGCCTGCCTTCAGCACCTTGACGTCGCCGAAGGTCGAGCGCGCGCCCGACCGGCTAAGGTCGAGGTCGACGACCGGCTTGCCCTGCACCTTGTCGAAACGGACGTTGGCGATTCCGGCAGTCGCCTGAAGATTGCCGAGCCGGACGATGACCGGGATGGTCACGCCGTAAACGGGGATCAGCTGGAAATGGACGCCCTTGCCGCTGCCGTCGGAATTGGCAGGCGTCGGAGCAACGGGCGTCGCCGGCGGAATCGCGCGGAACAGCATGTGGACGCGATACTCGCCGTCGGCAAGGCCCGCGGGAGCGCGCGCGGCAATTCGGATCGACTGGGGCTGGTGCGGAGCGAGAGTGACTCGGCGCGGCGCATAGACGATCATGTCCTCGGCGGCCTTATCGTCGGCGGTCGGCTCGGTGACGTCGACCAAATTGCCGTCCTCCGTCATGCGGCGGAACTCGACCGAGACGCGGTAGGTGGCTGGCTCGTCCCCGATATTATTGAGGATGACCTCGGCACCCTTGCGCCCATCGAGAACGATCCGCGTCGGGGCGACGAGCAAGTCGCCGATGCCCGCCGCCGCCGGCGTGGCCGCGGCGAGCAGCGGCGCCGCGACAATAGTGCCGATGGCCGAATGCAGAGACAATTTCATGATCGCGAGCCCCCAGTCAGGTCCTTGTTTCGAAGGGCTCAGTCTTTGATCCGGAATGGTTTATTTTCGGTCAACCATGACCATGAAATTCGCGGATTTCAGCGGCGCAGCGCGTGATCGGATCAATTGTAATCCACCGTGACGTTGAACGTCCCGCTGTACGTGCCGGCCGCGGTCGTGGAATTGAGCGTGATCGAGCCGCCAAGGCTGAAGGTCGACCCGGGCTGGCCGGAATTGGTCAACGTCAGCGACCCTGGGCTGTCGACGACCAGCGTCAGCGTCTTGGTCGAATCGCTCTGATTGGTGAGCGTGACGCTGGGCGCGTTGATCGTGATCACCTGCTTGTTGGTGCCGATGACGTTGTACTGCGCGACCTTGGTGGCGCCAGTGCACGTAACGTTGGTGTTCGTGCAGGTGAGAACGCCGGCCTGGCTGATCGCGATCCTGGCGCCGCTCCAGGTGCCCGGCCCGAGCGTGAGAGTGCCGAGGTCAAGGTCCGAAATCCAGGTCAGCGTGACCGGCTTGACGATCGTCGCTGAGACGGTTGCCGTCGGCGTGACCGCACGCGCGGGTCCGGCCGCGGCCAGGGCCACGGCGATTGCTCCGACCGTTCGCAAGCCCTTCCGGGCGACAGGACGCAAGACTCTCCTCCCGCGGCGGGATGGTTTTGAGCCTGCGGATTAGCTCCGGAATGGTTTAGTTTCCGTCAACCATCGCTGTTGACGCCTGACTTGGCCGCCGGCGACGCGCACAAGAAAGGGGCCGCCGTTGCCGGCGACCCCCTCCCCGTGGACCCGGCCGAAGCCGGGACGCCCCACTTACAATCAATAGTTGACGGTGACGGCGAAGGTGCCGGTGTACGTTCCGTCGGGCGTGTTGGACGCAACCGTGACGCTGCCGCCGATGTCCAGCGGCGTCGGATTGGTCCCCGAGTTCGCCAGGGTGACCGTCTTCGGCGCATCGACCGCCAGGGTCAGCGTCTTCGTGGTATCGTTCTGGTCCGTCAGCGTGACGTTCGGAGCAGTCACCGTGACCACCTGGTTGTTGGTGCCGGTGATATTGTACTCCGCGTTCTTCGTCGTTCCGGAGCAGGTGACGTTGCTGTCCGTGCAGCTGAAGACGCCGGCCTTGTCGATGCCGACAACCGCGCCGCTCCAGCTATTGGCACCCGAAAGCACGATCGTGCCGAGGTCGAGGTCACGCACCCACGTGAGGGTCAGCGGCTTGACGATCCGGGCGGTGGCCTTCGCCTGCGAATCCGGCTGGACAATCGTCGGCCCCGTCACGGCCATAGCCGGCGTCGCCGTCAGGGCGAGCGCCGCAACCGTCGCCGCCAGCGACGTCATGCGAAAGAAATTGGTCATCTGGTCTATCCCCACAAGTTTCGAACGTTTGGCGGCTGGCCGATCGCGGTCACCCGTGGCGATCCCATTAACCCTGCCCGCTTACGGCTTCCCTCAAAGGGATGGTTACGACGGCGTTAGGATTGTCGCCGTTCCGGAGCAGGCTGGCTCATAGATATTCGGCGGTGATGAGGAGGTCGCCGCGATACTGGCCTTCCGCGTCGCCAGTGACGCGTAGCCGCCCGCCGAATCGGAAAGTCAGCGTGCCCGTCGAGTCGAGCCGCGGGAGGGACGGCAGGTCGGTGACCACCTCGTCGAAACTGATCTCTCCGCCTCCCAGCGAGTGAAGAAGGATGCGGGCAGGCATATCGACGCGGATCGCCCGGCCGGCCTGGCCGTGGAGCACGACGGTGCCGACCATCGCCCGATGGCTGACGTCGGCGACAGCGCCGTCATTCTCGGTCGACCCGTCCGGCCGGATGGTCGCGGTTCCGCCGCCTCGCCCGTCGACGACCAGCTGGTCGAAGTTGAGACTCGTTTCCACGTCGAGGGCGACCTTGTCGCCGCCCCGTGTCTCCTCGGACACGGTAGTCGGCGTCGAGCACAACCGGCATTGCGCGGATGCCGTGCCCGCGTCCGAAAGGCAGGCGAGCGCGGTCGAAAGCGCGAGGATGGCTGGCCGGACCATACCGCCGGATCTATTGGGCAGGAGCTAAAACAGGGTTAATGCGCGGCTAACATCCGCAAGCGCAGGACTAGCCCATGGACAAAGTCGACCGAAGCGACGCCGAATGGCGCGCGAACCTCACGCCCGAGCAATATCGCATCCTTCGCCAGGGCGGCACCGAGCCGCCGGGCAGCGGGGCGCTTCTCCACGTGAAGGACAAGGGAGAGTTCCGCTGCGCCGGCTGCGGCGAGCCCCTGTTCTCGACCGACACCAAATATGAGAGCGGTAGCGGCTGGCCCAGCTTCACTGCGCCCAAATCCGGTGAGGCGGTCAAGGAACTCACGGATTCGAGCCACGGCATGGTCCGCACCGAAGTGCGGTGTGCCCGTTGCGAAGGGCACCTCGGACATGTCTTCCCGGACGGCCCGGGACCCGAGGGGCTGCGCTATTGTATCAATTCGGGCGCTCTGGAGTTCGACAAGAGGGATGACGACTAGGTTACGGCTATTGTCCCGCCGCCGCGGACTTTCTATCCACCGTAACACATGGCCCGAACGCCCTCCGCACGCGCACCCGCAGGGGGCTCGATCTTCGTGTCGATCCTCAAGTGGCTAGCCTATTCGGCGCTGGTCGCGCTGCTTGCGCTGGTGGTCGCGGTCGCGGTCGCGACCTCCTACCTGCCGAGCTATTCCGAGCTAACCAAGCGCTCCGACCTTGGCCAGATGATCCGCGTCCGCGCGGCCAACGGCCAGGTGCTGGTGCAGATGGGCCCGAGCTTCGGCCAATGGCTGTCCTACGACCAAATTCCGCCCGAAATGCGCGCGGCCATGATCTCGACCGAGGATCGCCGCTTCCGTAGCCATATCGGCGTCGACCCGCTTGGCATCGGCCGCGCGATCCTCTCGGCGGTGACGACGGGCCACAGGGTCAGCGCGACCTCGACGATCACGCAGCAGCTCGCGCGTAACATTTTCCTCACCAACAACCGCAACTTCGGGCGCAAGATCAAGGAAGGTATCCTCGCGCTCGCGCTGGAGCGGAAGTTCAGCAAGAATCAGATCCTCGAGCTCTACCTCAATCGCGTCTATTTTGGCGGCGGTGCCTATGGCATCGACGCGGCGTCACGCCGTTTCTTCGGCCATGGCGCCGACCATCTCAGCCTCGGCGAAGCCGCGATCATCGCCGGCCTGGTGAAGGCGCCTTCCAATTATTCGCCGACTGCCGATGTCGAAGCGGCTCGCGACCGCTCGGGCGTGGTGCTTCAAACGATGGCCAAAAACGGCTTCATCAACGAGGCGGAGGCCAGCGCCGTGAACCCGGCCGAGATCCGCATCCAGCCGACCACGCGCCAGAACAGCGTGCGCTATTTCACCGATTGGGCGCTTCCCCAGCTCGACACGCTGATCGACCAGACCCAGGACCCGATCGACGTCTGGACGACGCTCGATCCCGGGATGCAGACCGCGGCCGACAAGGCGATTGCGGCCAATGCGCCGGACGGAGCGCAGGGCGCGCTGGTGGCGATGGACCGCGACGGCGCAGTCCGGGCGATGGTCGGCGGCAAGGATTATATCAACTCGATCTACAACCGCGCGACCCAGGCGACCCGTCAACCCGGCTCAGCGTTCAAGCTGTTCGTTTATCTGACAGCGCTGGAAGCGGGGATGAAGCCAACCGACACGATCGTCGATTCGCCGGTCACGATCGACGGCTGGAGCCCGCGCAACTCGGAGCGCGAGAACCTTGGACCGGTAAGCCTGCGCGAAGCCTTCTCCCGGTCCATCAACACGGTCAGCGCGAAGATCGGCCAGCAGGTCGGCTTCGGGGCGATCGCCGACATGGCCCGGCGCTTCGGCCTGACGACGCCGATTTCGACCTATCCGGCGATGGTGCTGGGCAGCAGCGACGTCCGGTTGATCGAGATGACCCGCGCTTTCGCCTCGGTGAACAACAAGGGTGTCGCCGTCACGCCCTATGCGATCCGCAAGGTCGTCACTGCCGACGGACGCCTTCTTTACCAACATGAGCAATCCGAGGATCGGGTGCTGGTCGCGCCGTGGATCGCGGCCGAGATGACCGACCTCCTGCAGTCTGCGGTGCTGAGCGGCACAGGACGCGCCGCTCAGATCGGGCGACCCGTCGCCGGCAAGACGGGCACCACCACGTCGAACAAGGATGGCTGGTTCATCGGCTTCTCGAGCGGGCTGACGACCGGCGTGTGGATGGGCCGCGACGATGCGCGGCCAATTGCCGGGCTTCAGGGCGGAACAGCGCCGGCCCGCGCCTTCCATGACTTCATGAGCGTCGCCGTCGCCAACCGGCCGGTCGAGCAGTTCCAGACGCAAGTGCCGATGCCCGACTGGCAGCTCACACCGGAAGAGGAGCTGTTCGGCGACCAGGCCATGGACCAGAACAGCGCAGATGCGCCGATGGTCGACGAAAACGGCAATCCGGTCGCTCGGCCGGCACCCGACGACAATGGCGGTCCGCCGCCGATGATCCGTCCGGACGGGACCGGAGATCCGAGCCAGCAGGACCTCGATCAGGCCTTCCCGCCAGCGCCGCAGCAGCGCCAGCCGCGGCAGCCGCAGCCTGCCTACCCGGACCAAGACCAGCAGCCGCCGGCGGAGGGCTCAGCGCCTCCGTCCGAACAGCCGGAGACGAGCGCCTACTCTACGTAGTTCAGCCTTGGCTTCAGCGAGCCCGGGACCGAAAAGGGATGCCTCAAGCCGTTTGAACTCCGACCCGTGATCGAGGTGCCGCAAGTGCGCGACCTCATGGGCGACGACGTAGCGGCGCACCTCGGGCGGAGCGAGAATCAACCGCCAACTGAGGCGAATGCGGCGCTCCGACGAGCAGCTCCCCCAACGCGATCCCGCATCGCCGATCCTGACGCTGCGGGGCGTCACCCCGGCTTTGAGCGCATAATGGGCGACATCGGCCGCCATGAGCTCCAGCGCCGAGCGTCTCAGCCAGCCTTCGATGCGACGCTCGAAGCCGGCCTCAGTCCCGCCGCAGCGCAGCTCATCGCCCGTTCGGAACGGCGTGCGTGGCGCATCAGCCTTCCAGACGAGGCGCACCTCCTCGCCGCACAAGGGAATAGCGGCGCCGGGAACGAACGGACGCAGCGGCTCGGCCCGGCGCAGCTGCTCATCGATCCAGTCTCGTTGGTCGATGGCCCAGCTCAGCGCTCGGCGGCGGCTCATCGCGGCCGGACAGGTCAATTTCAGGAGGCCGCGCGCCTCGTCGTAGCGAAGGCGCATTCGGCGCGCGGTGCGAAGCGGTTGGATTTCGATCGGCACGGGCAAGTCGCCTGCCGGGACCAGCAGGTCAGAGCGGGCGATCGACGACATGCCACTCCAGATCGCCGGCGTCCTCTTCGCTGACCGTCCAGCCGCGGGTCGACTGCCCGGCTTCGTGCACCGTTTCACGGCTTCCGGAAATCAAATAATGCCATCCCGGCAGCGGCTCGCCTGCCGCGCGCAGGCGATAGGCGCACGTCTCGGGCAGCCAATCGAGGCCGGTCACCGACTTGCGGTCGAGCTTCACGCAGTCGGCGACCTGAAGCTTGCGCCGCTTGTAGTCGAGGCATCGTCCGTTGCGGCGGTCGAGCAGCTTGCAGGCGACATTGGTCGCATAAAGCAGGCCGGTCTCCTCATCCTCGATCTTGTGGATGCAGCAGCGGCCGCAACCATCGCACAGGGCTTCCCACTCCCCGGCGTCGAGCGCGGCGAGCGGCTTTTCCCAGAAGCGCGGATCGGCGGCATTGACGCGAGCATTCATGACAGCGCCACCCTTGCTCTGCTATTGAGCGACGATCAAGCGTGCAGCCTGGGGCTAAGTCCATGAAGTCTTTGATATTCGCATTGGCCGGCCTTTGCCTGCTGCCGGCATCGCCGCTGCTCGCGCAATCGACGGGGTACGAAGGCCAGAACTTCGTCGATGCCGTGCGCAGCCACGACGGCGACAAGGCGCTGCAATTGTTCAACTCCTCGGGGCGCGGGATTGTCGACGCGCGAGACGCCAAGGGCGACACGGCGCTGGTCGTCGCCGTCTCCAGCAGCGACGAGCAGTTCACGGCCTTTCTTTTGCAGAACGGCGCCGATCCCAATCTTGGCGGGAGAGGCGGCGACACGCCCCTGATCGCGGCGGCGCGGGTCGGCTATGCCGACGCCATCGGCTGGCTGCTCGGCAAGGGTGCGCGGGTGGACGGCACCAATCGGATGGGCGAGACCCCCCTCATCGTCGCCGTACAGCAACATGAGCCCCGGATTGCGCGGATACTGCTCGACGCCGGCGCCAATCCGGACAGGACGGACTCGGCCGCCGGCTATTCGGCACGCGATTATGCAGCACGCGACGCTCACTCACGCGACATCCTGCAGATGATCCAGCAGAAGATGCCGAAAAGCGGAAGCTAGCGTCCTTCGCCCAGCGTCGGATCGATCTGAGCGGCCAGCCGGCGCGCGGCGCGGCGAGCGAAATGCAACAGCTCGGCCTTGCGGCGTGCAGGCGACATCGGTCGATGGGCGGCCGATCGGACGATCGCGGCGTCATAGCGGTCGGCGACGATGAGTCCGGCTTCTCCAGGCAGATAGCGCTCCTCGTCGCATATCGCGGCGAGTGTCGCGGGGACGGCCCAGTAGAAGCGGTCGCAATAGTCCAGATAATCCCGCCACTTGCCGTCTCCGACCAAGTCGGATTTCGCGACCTTGATCTCGACGATGGTCAGGCTGCCCTTGCCGTCGATCGCCATGAGATCGGCGCGGCGGCCGTTCGGCAGCGGCACCTCGCAGATTGCGAACAGATCCTGCCGGCATAGCAGCCGAGTGACACCCCGCGCGACGTCGGCCGCAATCGGCGGTGAATCGGTGAAGCAGGAGGACTCGAGCTGGGTCGCCATGACCGAGCGATAGAACATCGAGAGAACGCCGCCAATCAGGTGCGCGCGCAAAGCTTGCGAATATCAAAACACGGAGCGGGGCCGCGTTGCGGCGGCCCCGCTCGCCCACCCGCTTCGGATTAGCGATAGAAGATGTGGTTGCCGATCGCCGCGACGCGCTTCAGGTGCCAACCGGGCGAGACGTACCGCGCATGAAAGAAGAGCGCATTGCCGACCGCCGACTCCTGCAACCGCTGGTCGACAATCTTGGCGATCGCGACGGCCGTCTGCCACTGACGGCTGGCGTGCGACACCACAGGCAGCGAGCGCCCGTGGATGAAGGAAAACTGGCCCCGCTGGAACAGGACGCCGCAATAGGATGGCGGAAAGCGGCCACCCGAGGCGGCGCGATTGGCCATCACCCGGCCGACGGCAAGCTGGCCGGCCAGCGGCTCGCTCTTGGATTCGAAATAGACCCCAGTCGCGAGACATTCGAGTTCGTGGCTGCCGGCGTCGGCGGCGCGAAGCTCGGCGACTTCCGACTGCAGGTCGCCCGACGGGGAGACAGCGCGCTCGACCGCCCTGCTGAAATTGGTGCTAGTCGCGGGAACTTCCGTCGTGGCCGGAGCGGCCGGGGAAGCAGGCGTGACCGCCTGCGAGTCGCCGCCGGACAGCTGCGGCTTGCCGTCGAGATCGAGAACATCGGGCGTCGCAACCTGCGGCAGGACCGCCTGCGTCACGGCGGCCGCTGGGCTGCTGGATTCACCGGCAAGAGCCGGAGTCACCGAGCCCGCGCAGAGCGCGAGGCAAACAAGCACCGACGATCGAAGTGAAATGAACATGAAATCCGCAAAACATGCGGTGAATCACAATAATTTAGGGCAGAAATAACACTGCGGACTTGCCGCTCGCGCCCCTTGTGATTCCCCGTCTCGCGTGGCATCTCGCCGGTGTTTTCCGGCCGGAAATGCCCCCCGCTCTTCTTGTTGGACAGGCTTTCCGACCGATGAACCGGGCGGTCAACCTGACGCGGTCGTTTCAGCGATGAACCGTTCGGGTGCCGCGATGTCCAGTTCGATCGCCCACGAATCCGGGTCGAACCGAGCCCGCCTTGCGAGGAAATCGACCACTTCCGCGGAACCCGCCGATTCGGCGGGACCGCACGCGCGCCACGCGTAGGTCCCATCGAGGTTAAGGACTCGCTCGAGACAGCCGACATGACGGCCCCGGCTTGTGACTATGAGGAGCAGCGCGCCGCTGTGCGGGTCGCCTTTGCGCAGGACAGTTGCGAAGTCACCAGCGGCCTGCACCCGGCGCACCAGACTGGCTGCCTCGAGGCCGGCGGGCAGCCGATCGCCGGTCATCGCCGATCAGGCGGCGTCGCGCTCATCCGCCCCGATCAGTACGGCTGCCAGCGCATCGCGGCTGCGCGCGCCACGCATCTTCTCCAGTGTCGGAACATTGCGGGTGACGCGGCTTATTGCGGCGAGGGCCTTCAAATGGTCCCCGCCGGCGTCGGCTGGAGACAGGAGCAGGAAGACAAGGTCCACGGGCCGCCCGTCAATCGCCTTGTAGTCGATCGGCTCTGCGAGCCGAGCGAAAAGGCCATAGATCCGGCCGAGCGATTCTATCTTGCCGTGGGGAATGGCGACACCCTGGCCGAATCCTGTCGAGCCGACCTGTTCCCGCTCGCTGACACTGGCCTGGATTTCGGCGGCATCGACTCCGATCCGCTGGGCGGCAAGGTTCGAAAGCTGCTGCAGCAAGGACCGCTTGTTGCCGGCAGACAGCCGGGTCGTGATCGCGTCAAAATCGAGGATGTCGGACAGCTGCATGCGGCCTGCGCGTCATTCGCCCTGCGGCTCGACCCAGCCGATGTTGCCGTCCTCGCGCCGGTAGATCATGTTGAATGCGCCGGTTGCGCTGTTCCGGAACATGAGGGCACCGGTATTTCGCAGGTCCATCAGCATAACCGCGTCGGAAACGCTCGATTCGGGGATGTCCACACGGGTTTCGGCGACGATGGTCGGAGCCGGCGCCTCGTCCTGGTCTCCGCCGTCTGCCGGTCCGGAAAAGACGGTGTAGCCGGCGTTCTCGACATAAGGCACGGTGTCATCGCCGCTGCCATTGTTATGCTCACGCAGGCGCTTGGTATAGCGCCTGAGCTGCTTCTCGATGCGATCGGCGGCGCCGTTGAACGCGATCTGGGGCTCGCGTCCGTCGTATGTCGCCTTCAGGACGATGCCACGGCCCACCGGCGCGAGGATGTCGCAGGTATAGTCATTGTTGGGTCCGCGACCGAAGGTGACGTTGGCTCCAATGCCGCGCGCGAAGTACTTTTCGCTGATGTCCGCCATGCGGGTCGCCGCGTGATCACGCAGCGACTCGCTCGTATCGACCTGGTGCCCAGAGACCCGAACGTCCACTCTTGCCGCCTCCCGTACTTGCGGCGGGCGCTTAGGACCGCCTCCGAAGCGCCGTCAACCGGAGCTCAGGCGAAACGCGACCAGAGCGGGTTGACGAGCTTCTCAATAAACGCCCGGTGGCGATTGAGTTCCTCGACGAGTGGAGCATGGGGACGCGGCTCGCGACGTTCTCGGACCTTCACGGACGATGCCGAAGCTGCAACATCCAGCGACTGCATGTCGGCGACAAGTCCGAGGCCGATCTGCCGGCCGCCGGTAAGCTCGACATAGACCTGAGCAAGGAGCTGCGCGTCGAGCAGTGCGCCGTGCTTGATGCGCTGACTCCGGTCGATGCCGAACCGCATGCACAAGGCGTCGAGGCTGTGCTTGGCCCCCGGATGGCGAGAACGAGCGAGGCTCAGCGTGTCGACCATCCGGCTCGTGCACACGCTCGGGCGCCCGCACAGGCCGAGTTCGTGGTTGAGGAAACCGAAGTCGAAGCCAGCGTTGTGGGCAACCAGCGGCGAATCCGCGATGAAATCGAGAAGCGCTTCGACCAGCTCCGGGAATCGCGGCTTGTCCGAGAGGAAGATGGTCGACAGGCCGTGGACCGCCTCCGCTTCGGACGGCATCGACCGGTCCGGGTTGAAATAAGCGTGGAAATGCCGCCCGGTCTCGACACGGTTGACGATTTCGACGCAGCCGATCTCGACCATGCGGTCGCCTCCGGCCGGGCTCAGGCCTGTGGTCTCGGTGTCGAAGACGATCTCCCGCATGCCGATATTATCGATCCGCGCGGACTCCGAGACAAGCAAGAACATCGGCCACCCGGGCTTCGGTTGTGGATAGATCCCCGCTGGTGTCGATCACGAAATCGGCGCGCGCGCGCTTGGCTCGGTCCGGCATCTGGCGAGCGAGGATCGCGTCCAACTTCGCCGGGGTCATGCCCGGCCGCGCAAGCACCCGCGAGCGCTGAACCTCGGCGGGAGCGGACACGACGATGATCTTGTCGAAAGCATGCTCGCCATGCGTTTCGAATAACAAGGGGATGTCGAACAGCAGCGCCGGCGCACCCTGGTGAGCAAGGAGGAAGCGGGCTCGGGCCGCGTGGACGGCAGGATGGACGATCGCCTCGAGTACGACGAGCTCCTCCGGCCGACCGAGAACCTGGGCGGCAAGCGCATCGCGGTCGAGCGCACCGGCCGTGACGGTGCCTGGAAAACGCTCTCCGATCGCAGCGATCAGTTCCGGGTTTTCGGCCTGCATCCGGCGAACCTCGGCGTCGGCGTCGAACAGGGGAATGCCGGCGCGCGCGAACATCGCAGCCACGGTCGACTTGCCCATGCCGATAGAGCCGGTGAGCGCGAGCGTTATCATGACGGCAACAATCCGCGTTCCCGCAAGGCGCCGAGCAGGGAAAGCAGTGGCATTCCGAGGATCGTGAAATGACTGCCTGCGATCGACGAGAACAGCTGCACCCCGCGCGCCTCCATCCGGAATACGCCGACGCAATATCCGACCTCCGGCCATTCGGCATCGAGATAATCGGCAATGAAAGCATCGCTCAGCGGTCGAACCCGGAGCTCTGAACTCTCGACGTGACGCCAGTCGACCGAGCCTCCTCGTGCGAGTGCCACAGCACTGGTCAGCCGCATTGCCTTGCCCGAAAAGAAACGCAGATGGTCCGCCGCCTGGCCGCGGTTCGCTGGCTTGTCGAACAGCCGATCGCCGACGCTGACGACACTGTCGCTGCCGATGACCCAATCGCCCTGCTGCCGGACGCTGACCGCCAGTGCCTTCGTCGCCGCTAGCTCCGTGGCTATGACCTCCGCGCCGGCGAAACGCTGCTTCACGGCATCCTCTTCGACCTCGGGCCGAACGATACGGTGCGAAACCCCGGCCGCCTCGAGCATCGTGTGGCGAATCTCACTTCCGGAGGCGAGGATCAGGCCCAATCGAAC
>NZ_JAFAVR010000213.1 GCF_019242355.1 Sphingomonas sp.
TTGCGCCAAGCGGCACTGGTCGCGGTGCTCGCGCAATGCGGCAGTTTCGTTCCGGCGACGAGCGCCACGGTCGGCATCGTCGACCGCCTGTTCAGCCGGGTCGGCGCGGCCGACAATCTCGCTCGCGGGCGCTCGACCTTCATGGTCGAGATGGTCGAGACGGCGGCGATCCTCGCTCAGGCGACGCCCAGGAGCCTTGTCATCCTCGACGAGATCGGTCGCGGCACCTCGACTTACGACGGGCTCGCGATCGCCTGGGCGGTTGTCGAGGCGATGCACGACGAGGTGAAGTGCCGAACCCTTTTCGCGACCCACTATTATGAGCTGACGCGGCTGGCCGGGCGGCTGGACGCATTGTCCCTCCACCACGTCCGGGCACGCGAGTGGAAGGGTGATCTGGTGCTTCTCCACGAGGTCGCCGGCGGTGCGGCGGACCGCAGCTATGGCATCGCGGTTGCCAAGCTCGCGGGGCTGCCGCCGGCAGTGGTCGCTCGCGCGAAGTCGGTGCTTGCGAAGCTCGAGGCGGGCCGGGATGCGACTGGCGGGATCGCGGCGGGCCTCGACGACCTGCCGCTGTTCGCCGCGAGCGCCGAAGCGGAACCCGCGCCCGACCCGCTGCTGACGGCGCTGGAGGCAATCGAACCCGACAGCCTGACGCCGCGCGACGCGCTGGAGCAGCTCTATCGGCTGAAGCGGCTCGCGGCGGAGCAGAGCGGATGACTTCGCACGACGTCGAGAACCGGCGCGCGATCATCGACCGGCGAGCGGTTGCAGAGCGAATGGCCGGCGGGGATGCGGCAGCGGTCCTGCGCGAGGCACTCGATGCCGGCCGTGCTGAGGTGGCTGAGCGCCTTGCCCGGCATCCTGGAAACGGTCGGGCGGCGGCGCATGCGACGGCGTTCCTCCACGACCAGATCGTCCGGCTCGCTTTCGAGCATGTGGCGGGCGGCTCGGCGGACACGGCTGGCCTCACGCTGGTCGCGCTCGGCGGCTCGGGCCGCGGGGAGATGGCTCCCTACAGCGACCTCGACCTGATGGTGCTGACGGCCAAGGCGCCGATGGCCGAGCAGGGAGCATCCGCGCAGGCGCTGTTCCACCTGCTCTGGGAGCTGAAGCTCAAGGTCGGCCACTCGGTGCGCTCCCTTCCCGATCTGCTTCAGCAGGCGAAGACGGACATGACCGTGCGCACGGCCATGCTGGAAGCCCGCGCGCTGTGGGGCGATTCCGCTTTGTTCGATCTCGCCATCCGCCGCTTTCGCAAGGAGGTGGTGTCGGGTACCGCGGCCGAGTTCGTGGCCGCAAAGCTCGCCGAGCGCGACCAGCGCCACATCCGCATGGGCGACAGTCGCTACGTCGTCGAGCCCAACGTCAAGGACGGCAAGGGCGGGCTTCGCGATCTTCACACGCTCTACTGGATCGGCAAATATGTGCACGGCGTCGAGCGGCCTTCGGACCTGGTCGGCGCGGGCCTCCTGAGCGCCGCGGAATTCCGACGCTTCGATCGCGCCGAGCGCTTCTTCTGGTCGGTGCGCTGCCACCTGCACCTGCTTGCCGGCCGGGCCGAGGAGCGCGTCGGCTTCGCCTACCAGCCGCAGATCGCCGGGATCATGCATTACGCCGATCGGCCGGGGAAGTCGGCGGTCGAGCGGTTCATGCAGTTCTACTTCCTCAACGCGAAGACGGTGGGCGATCTGACCGGCGTCTTCCTCGCGCAGCTCGACGAGCAATTGGGCAAGAAGGGCTTCCGCTTTGCGCTTCCGACCATCCGGCGGCGGCCGGGGCGGCTCAGCGGCTTCACGCTCGATCGGGGACGCATCTCCATCCCGAACGACGACTTCTTCCGCAAGGAGCCGGTGCGGCTGCTCGAATTGTTCGCGCTGGCCGCGCGCGAGCGGCTTGAGGTGCACCCGGCGGCGATGCGCGCCGCAACCCGCGACAGCGCCCTGATCGGCCGCAAGGTGCGCGACGACCCGCGCGCCAACGCCTTGTTCCTCGACGTGCTGACGTCGCTCAACTCGCCGGAGATCGTGCTGCGCTGGATGAACGAGACCGGCGTGTTCGGCCGCTTCGTTCCCGACTTCGGCCGCGTCGTCGCGCAGATGCAGTTCGACATGTACCACCATTATACGGTCGACGAGCATTCGATCCGAGCGCTCGGCCTGCTTGCCGCGATCGAGCGCGGCGACCTCCGCGACGACCATCCGCTGTCGACCGCGCTGTTTCGGCAGATCGGATCGCGGCGCGTGCTCTATGTGGCAGTGCTTCTGCACGACATCGCCAAGGGCCGGGGCGGCGATCATAGTGAGATGGGGGCCGAGATCGCGCTCCGGCTGTGCCCGCGGCTCGGGCTCGACGCTGCGGAAACGGAGACGGTGGCCTGGCTGGTCCGCCATCACCTGCTGATGTCGTCGACGGCGTTCAAGCGCGACCTTGCCGATGCCAAGACGATCGAGGATTTCGTTCGGCAGGTGCAAAGCCCGGAGCGCTTACGGCTGCTCCTGATCCTCACGGTCGTCGACATCCGGGCGGTCGGCCCGACGATCTGGAATGAATGGAAGCGGGTGCTCCTGCGGACGTTGTTCGAGGCAGCCGAGGAGCGGCTCCGGCTCGGCCATAAGCAGCACGGGCGCGCCGAGCTGGTGCAGGACCGTCAGGCGGAACTCGGCAAGCGGCTCGGCTGGAAGGCGAGCGCGGTCCGCGCCCATGGCCGGCGCCTGCCCGACAGCTACTGGCTGGCCGAGCCGCTCGAGTGGCAGGTCGCCAACGCCCGTCAGGTCGCGGCTGCCGAAGCGCGCATCGGCGAGGCCGAGCCGACAGTGGTCGCGGAGACGGACGCCGACAGCAATGCGACGCGGGTGACGGTGTTCTCGCCCGACCGCGAGGGCCTGTTCTATCGCATCTGCGCGGGGCTGGCCGCGGCCGGAGCAAACATCATCGACGCGCGCATCCACACGACGCGCGACGGCATGGCGCTCGACAATCTGCTGGTCCACGACGCTCAGGGCCGGGCCTATGCCGACCGCCGCCTGCGCGGCCGGCTGGTACGCTCGGTCGAGAAGGCGCTGGGACATGGCGCGGCGCCGGCGCTGCCTTCGGTCGAAGCTGCGTCGGCGAAGAGCCGGGCGTTCATCGTCGCGCCGTCGGTCTCGGTCGCCGATCAGGCCTCGACCCGAACGACCGTGGTCGAGGTGCATGCGCTCGACCGGCCGGCGCTGCTTGCACGGCTTGCCGGGGCAATCGTCGGCCAGGGGCACCGAATCCACTCGGCCCACATCGCGACCTACGGCGAGCGCGCGGTCGACGTCTTCTATTTGACCAATGCCGACGGCCGGAAGCTCGACGCCGGCGAGGTCGACGCGCTGCGTTCGGCGCTGCTCGAGGCGGCCATGGACTCGGCGCGGGCCGAAGCTGCCTGAAGGGAAAAGGCCCGCCGGTGTGAGCGAGCCTTGCCGACGTGCTCGCTAACCGCGCTCGCCGTTGGTGGCGGGCGGAGGTGCCAGCGGCGGCGGAGCCGGGCAAGCGTCGGTCGCGAGGATGACCGTTCCGTCCGCGCACGTCTGGGACGCCGGGGCGGGCGGCGGCGGCGGGGGAGCAGGCGGCGCGACATAAGGCGCCGGTGCGGGCCGGTCGAAGCCAAGCTTCCCGCGCAGGGTCATGCCGAAAGTCCGAGGCTCGCCGAGAAAGCCACCGTAGAGTTGCGTCGAGATTGGGTAAAAGCCCGCAGCGACACCGCGCGTCGTGCCCGAGCCCTGCACGGGGCCGTCGAAGCCGACCTGGATATAGCGCTTGTTGAAGACGTTCTGTCCCCAGAATTCGAGTGACCAGCTGTCGTCCGGTGCGTGCACGCCGACCCGCGCATTGACTAGCGTGAATGCCTTTTGCGTCTTCTCGATGTCGAGGTCGGAGCCGGTGTTGAACTGGCTCATGTACCGGGCGTCGACGTAGATAAGGCCGCGCAAGTTCGACCCCAGAGAAGGTGTCCAGGCGAAGCTGGTCGTTGCCGTCCATCTCGGCGCGTTCGAGATTTGCCGACCGGGAAGCTGGAACAGGACGTTGGTCAGCGGCGACCCGCCGGCACCGACCAGGTTATGGCGATAGCGTGTGTCCGCCATGACAAGTCCGCCGTTCCACTGGACGTCCGCGAGAGGGCGGGTGAACGCCTCCAGCTCGAAGCCCTTGCTGATGACGCCGCTGCCGAGGCCGCCCGTGCACGCGCCGGTTGCGGGGTTGTTGTCGCTGTCGGCGCCGCTCAGACTCCGCCTGCAGCTGTTCACGTTCTCGACGACGAAATTGATGCCGTTAAAGGTGTTCAACTGGAAGTCGCGGAAGGCTTCGTGGAACAGGGCGAGGTTCACGTCGATGGCGCGGCCGTGGTACTTGGCGCCGACCTCGAAGGCGTCGTTGACTTCGGGCTTGAAGCGAAGCTGATCGAGGCTGGGCGCGGCCTGATTGAGCCCCGAACGATCGAGGTTGAACCCGCCACTCTTGTACCCGCGCGAGAAGCTCGCATAGGTCAGCAGCCGGTCCGTGGGCTTGTAACTGAGCACTGCGGTGCCGGAGAATTTGTCCTCCTTGTTGCGAGCGCCCCCGAAGCTGCCATTCACCGAGTTGAGGACGCAGGGCGCCGATCCGATCGGTTTCAGCACCTGCGCCGCGAGGGCGTTGGCAAGTCCGGCGATCGCCGGATTGAGCCCGCCATTGCCGGTCGGATCCGCCGCTGCGGCTGCCGCGAGTTGCTGGAGCCTCAGGATATTGCCCTCGTACGCCGCGCAAACGCTGCTGCTTTGCAGATCGGCGTTCAGCGACTTGCGATCCAATGTGTAGCGCGCACCGAGTGTTAGCGAGAGCTGGTCGGTGATCTTGAAGATGTCGTGGGTGAAGAGGGCGTAGTTGCGATCCTTCTGCCGGAACACGTCCTGCGTGGTCTGGTTGGACAGCGGCGTGTTGACGACCTGGCTGGCGACGGCGTTGACGACCAGCGGATAGGCTGGCGCCGGAATGCCAGCAAACGCGGGGTTGGTCGCCAGCTGGTTGGCCACGAAGCCCTGGGCGAACAGGTTCAGCTGGTTGAAGCCGGGGAAGGCGGCCAGTGCCGGGTTGCTCGCCCGCACCAGCGTGCCGAAATAGAGGTCGCCATCGGCGCCGACCGAGAGATTGTCGTGGCGGGTCAGCCGTTCGTCGTCGAAATAGCCGCCGATCAGCCAGTCGATGCGGTTGTTCCAGCTGTTGCCCTGCAACCGCAGTTCCTGGCTGAATGTCGTGAATTTGTTGCCCAACCCACCATTGTCATCGCGGTAGAGGATGTCGAGATTGTTGAAGTCGGCATCGATGCCGCCGACGAACTTGTTCGACCGGTAGGCGGTTACGGATGTCAGCTCCGCCCCGCCGAAGTCGTACACGAGCTCACCGGAAACCCCGCCGTCGCGGACGTCGGAGCGGTCGGTCCGGCCGGGCGTGAGCGACACCTTCCGGCCATTTGCGCTGTCTTCGATGACGCCGCCAATCGCGCGCTCGAGCGTCACGATGGACGAAGTCGGCAGCACGGTGACGCCGCCGCTGCCGTTGGAGACCACGTCGTGCGACGGCAGGAAAGGCGCCGCACAGCATTCTTCGTTCTGCCTCGAATAATCGGCGATCAGGCGGAACGACAGGTTGTCGCTCGGCTTGAACAGCATTTGGCCGCGCAGCATCCAGCGGTCGCGGTTGTTGACACGGCGGCCCGAAATCACATCGGTGACGAAGCCATTGCGCTTGTCCCAGACGCCGTCGAGCCGAAGCGCAACGGCATTGCTGACCGGACCGGTCGCGCTCGCCTGGATGCGGCGGAAATTATAGTTGCCGACGTCGACCTGGCCGCTCACTTCGGGCTGGAAACGGGGCTTCGCGGTGATGATGGAGATCAGCCCCGCCGAAGTATTGCGGCCGAACAGCGTGCCCTGCGGTCCGCGCAGGACTTCGATCCGGTCGAGTGGGCCAAGGTCGGTCAGGCCGATGCCGGTGCGCGCGCGATAGACTCCGTCGATGAACAGGCCGACCGAGCTCTCGAGGCCCGGATTGTCTCCGACGGTCCCGATGCCGCGGATGCGGGCGACGGCAGCGCCGGCCTCCGACGTCGTCGAGGACACGAGCAGGGAGGGCGACAGCTGGTTGAGCTGCCGGATGTCGGTCGCGCCGCTGTACTGAAGTGTCTTCGCCGTAAGCGCGCTGACGGCCATCGGAACGTCCGAGAGGGCTTCGTTGCGGCGGGTCGCGGTGACGATGATGTCGCTGGAATCGACCGGCTGCTGCTCGCGCGCCTGGTCCTGGACCGCTGCGCCCTCGGTGGCGCCCTGGGTGGTCCGGGCGGCCGCCTTGTCGGTGTCGGTAGTCGATTGCGCGGTCGTCTGGCCGACCGCCGGCGCGGCCAAGCTGAGTACGGCCGCCGACAGCAGCCACGTCGATTTGCGCATGATCT
The DNA here is from genome assembly GCF_019242355.1 of Sphingomonas sp. Classification (GTDB taxonomy): domain Bacteria; phylum Pseudomonadota; class Alphaproteobacteria; order Sphingomonadales; family Sphingomonadaceae; genus Sphingomicrobium. The sequence continues at coordinate 6,455 of NZ_JAFAVR010000213.1, forward strand.
CTCCCCCTTGCTCGAATGAGCACCTCGGGAGGAGCTAACGGCAATGGGCCGGCAAAGGAAGCATGGCTCCCGGACCGACCGCGACAATCACGTCCGGCTGGCGCACGGCTGCAACACCGATGTCAGGCCGTCACCTGCAATGGCTTGCTGCTTACTTGGGGGCGAGGACCATCAGCATCTGGCGGCCTTCCATGCGGGGATGCGCCTCGATCTTGGCGACTTCGGCGGTCTGTTCCTGGACCCGGCGGAGCACCGCCATGCCGAGCTCGCCGTGCGCCATCTCGCGACCGCGGAAACGCATGGTGACCTTCACCTTATCGCCCTCGTCGATGAACTCGAACACCTTCTTCATCTTGGTGTCATAGTCGTGGTCATCGATGTTCGGACGCATCTTGATCTCCTTGATCTCCTGCGTCTTCTGCTTCTTGCGCTGTTCGTTGGCCTTCTTCTGGGCCTCGTACTTGTAGCGGCCGATGTCGAGGAACTTGGCGACGGGCGGGTCCGCGTTGGGAGAGATCTCGACCAGGTCGAGGCCCACGGACTGCGCCTGCTCGAAGGCTTCGCGCGTATACATGACGCCCAGGTTTTCGCCGTTCTCGTCGATCACCCGGACCTTCTGGGACTGGATGAACTCGTTGTAGCGGGGGCCGCTCATCGGTGGCGGCGGCGCCATTCCTCGGCGCGGATAGGGCGGTGGTATAGCGATGTCTCCGATCGTACTTGTTGGACGGTGCCGAATTAGGCACTCGCGCGGCAGATGGAAAGTCCGCGCGAGGATTCGTGAGTCATTTTCGCCGCGGCCTGTGGCGGCGTGGCGTCACCGCTGGTCGGGGGCGACGGCCTCCGACTGGATCATGGTGATCGCCTCATCGGCGGTCATGACCAGCTGACGTTCCTCGGAGCCCAGCCTGCGAAGCGCGACGGTGCCTTCCTCGGCCTCGCGCTTGCCGACGACCAGCAGCAGCGGCACCTTCGCGAGGCTGTGCTCGCGGACCTTGTAGTTGATCTTCTCGTTGCGGAGATCGGTTTCGACCCGAATGCCGGCTTTCGACAATTTGGCGGCGACTTCCTTGGCATAGGAGTCGGCGTCGGACACGATGGTCGCGACGACCGTCTGCACCGGCGATAGCCACAGCGGGAACTTGCCGGCGTGATGCTCGATCAGGATGCCGATGAAGCGCTCGAACGTGCCGAGGATCGCGCGGTGGAGCATGACCGGGCGGTGCTTGGCGCCGTCCTCGCCGACATAGGTCGCGTCGAGCCGCTCGGGCAGCACGGTGTCGGCCTGGATGGTGCCGACCTGCCAGGTGCGGCCGATGGCGTCGGTCAGGTGGAATTCGAGCTTGGGAGCATAGAAGGCGCCTTCGCCGGGCAGCTCCTCCCAGCCGAACTCGGGCGTCGCGCGTCCCGCGGCGGCGACGGCGTCGCGGAGCACCTGCTCGGCCCGGTCCCATTCCTCGTCGCTGCCGTACCTTTGCTCCGGACGAAGCGCGAGCTTGATCGCGTACTGGTCGAAACCAAGGTCGCGGTAGACGCTGTCGAGCAGGTCGCAGAACGCCTTGATCTCGTCGATCAGCTGGTCCTCGCGCACGAAGATATGGGCATCGTCCTGCGTGAACTGACGCACCCGCATGATGCCGTGCAGCGCGCCGTGCGGCTCGTTCCGGTGGCAGCAGCCGAACTCGGCCATGCGGATCGGCAGGTCGCGGTAGCTGGTGATGCCCTGCTTGAAGATGAGGACGTGCGCCGGGCAGTTCATCGGCTTCAGCGCCATCAGGTCGGCGTCGCCGGACAGGATCGCCTTGTCGTCTTCGGTCGACGGGATTTCATCGGGAACGACGAACATGTTCTCGCGATATTTGCCCCAGTGGCCGCTCTTCTCCCACTGGCGGGCGTCCATCAGCTGCGGCGTCTTCACCTCGACATAGCCGGCGGCGTCGAGGCGGCGGCGCATGTAGGCTTCGAGCTGCCGCCAGACGAGATAGCCCTTCGGGTGCCAGAAAACGCTGCCGTGCGCTTCAGCCTGCAGATGGAACAGGTCCATCTCCTGCCCGATCTTGCGGTGGTCGCGCTTGGCCGCTTCCTCCAGCCGGACGAGATGCGCGTCGAGCTGCTTCTTGTTGAGCCAGGCGGTCCCGTAAATGCGGCTCAGCATCGGGTTCTTCGGATCGCCGCGCCAGTAGGCGCCGGACACGCGGGTGAGCTTGAACGACTGCGGGTCGAGCTTGCCGGTCGAGGCGAGGTGCGGACCGCGGCAGAGGTCGATCCAGGCGTCGGGCTTGCTGCCCGAGCGGTACATGGTGATCGGCTCGCCCTCAGGCAGCTCCATCACCCACTCGGCCTTGAAGCGCTCGCCCTGCTTCTCGAACAGCGCGCGGACGTCGTGCCGGTCCCAGACCTCGCGGACCAGAGGCTCGTCGCGGTCGATGATGCGTCGCATCTCCTCCTCAATCGCCGGCAGATCCTCCTCGGTGAAGGCGCCGCGCTCCGCAGTCGGGGCGAAATCATAGTAGAAGCCGTCGTCGGTCGCCGGGCCGAAGGTGATTTGCGTGCCCGGGTAGAGGGTCTGCACCGCTTCGGCGAGGATGTGGGCGAAGTCGTGGCGGACGAGGTCGAGCGCCTCCGCCTCGTCGCGGTTGGTGACCAGCTCGAGCCTCGAGTCCTCCTCGAACGGGCGGCCGATGTCGCGCAGCTCGCCATCGACCTTCGCAGCGATCGCGGCCTTGGCGAGACCCGGGCCGATCGCGGCGGCCACGTCCGCCGGCGTCGAGCCTTCGGGCATTTCCCGAACCGAGCCGTCGGGAAGGGCGATCTTGAACATCCTGGTCATGGTGAGCGGCATGTAGCGGCGCGGGACAAGCGTCTCAACCGCACAAGCGTCGTGACTTGCCAAGCCGTTGCGTTCGCTGCAGCTTCGCCGGTGCTCGGGGGCAAGGGGGAAATCGATGGATGCACATACCGGCGCGGCGGCCGAGGATGGCCGCGCCATCCGCTTCACCGGTAACTGGCGCGAGTACCTGCCGATCGCGGTCACCAACCTGCTGCTGATCATCTGCACGCTGGGCATCTATCGTTTCTGGGCGGCCGCCCGGCAGCGGCGCTACCTGTGGTCGCGGACGCACGTCATCGATGACAGCCTCGAATGGACCGGCACGGGCAAGGAGATGTTCATCGGCTTCCTGATCGTCATGCTGGTGATCGCGCCGTTCCTGCTGTTCTTCCAGTTCGTGTTCCCCGCGCTCATTGCTCGCGGGATGCAGGCTGAGGCATTGGGCGTCCTTCTGCTCTTCTACGCCGCATTGGTCTATCTGGGGGGCTTCGCGCGCTTCCGGGCGCTGCGGTATCGGTTGTCGCGCAGCACCTGGCACGGGATCCGCGGTGGCAGCGACAATCCGGGCTGGGCCTACGGCCGCGAATATCTCGGCCGGGTGTTCCTCGCCGCGATCACGGTCTGGATCGCGTGGCCGTGGCTCGCGACCGAGCTATGGAACGAGCGCTGGAACAAGATGAGCTTCGGGCCCCTCGAGTTCGACGCGCGCCTCGATGCGGAGGGGCTCGGCTGGCCGTGGGCGTTGATCTACCTGGTGCCGCTGGGGGCGCTCGTCCTCGGCTTCCTGTTGCTCGGCGCGCTCGGCCTCCTTGCGAGCGGCCATGCCAACGCGGTGGCCAGCATCGGGTTCGGAGCGATCGCGGTCATCCTATTCCTGGTCGCCTATCTCGCGATCCCGCTGATGACGCTCAACTGGTACGCGAAATATTATCGCAAGGCGGCCGCCGCGACCTCGCTCGGCGAGCTCTCGTTCGCGTTCGAAGCGACGACCCTGCAGTGGCTCGGCCTGTTCCTGGGCAATATCGGCCTTGCGATCATCACGCTCGGATTCGGAATGACCTACTGGGGCTATCGCAACTGGTCGTTCATGGTCCGTCACCTGCGGGTCTACGGCACGATCGACATCGGCGAGCTGACCCAGTCGACGACCCATGCGCCGCGGGAAGCGGAGGGCTTTGCCGACGCATTCGACGTCGGGGCGATCTAGGCCTTGGTCGAGGGCCGTCTCTACGACGGCGTGACCGGCCACCCGCACGCGGTTGCTGTCACGTTCGATCCTGCCGGCATTCGGCTCAGCCAGGAGAGCGGCTGGTCGGACGAGATCGCGGCAGCCGACCTTCGCCGATACGATCCTGGACCCGACACATTGAGGCTCGGACGCAAGGATCAGCCGGGCTGGCGCCTCCTCCTGCCGCTGGAATCGGCGACCCAGGTGAAGTCTCTGCTGGGCAAGGAGGAGCGTTACGGCCGCTGGGTCGACCGGATCGGATTATTGCCGGCGCTCGTCGTGGGGGGCGCAATAACGGCGGCGGTCGTCGCTTTCGGCTACGTCGCGCCGCACTGGATCGCTCCCCACGTGCCGATGCGCTGGGAACGCGACGTCGGAAGCGCCATCGTCGGCGACTTCGGTGACCTTCGCTGCCGCAATGCCGACGGCCAGAAAGCGCTTGAGGCGTTGGTCGAGCGAGTGTCTCCGGGAGCCACCCAGGGGCCGGACGGACTCAAGGTCGCTGCGCTGAACGTCAACGTGTTCAACGCCGCTGCGCTTCCGGGCGGCTACATCGTTGTCTTCAAGCCTGCGATTACCGAGACCAATCCGGACGCTCTGGCCGGCGTCCTGGCACATGAGATCGCTCACGTCCGGCGTCGGCATGTGACCGAGGCGTTATTGCGCGAGCTGGGCATTGGGGCTCTGGTTCGCACGTTTGCCGGCAATGTCGGCGCCAATGCCGAGCAGATCGTCTCGCTCAGCTACACGCGCCAGAACGAGGCGCAGGCGGATAGTGATGCGATTGTCATGCTTCGCCGCGCGCAGGTCTCACCCAGGCCGACGGGAGCGCTGTTCCAGCGCCTGTCGAAGGATGCCCCTCAGTACAGCGCGCAGTTCCTCGAGAGCCATCCGGCCAGCGCCGCGAGAGCGAAGCAGTTTAGCGCCAGCTACGATCCGCGAGTCGCGTATCGGCCGGCGCTGACTCCAGGGCAGTGGAAGGCGCTGATGATCATGTGCGACGGCCAGGCGCCTTCCTGAACCCGCCCCCACCGATCAATCGGCATTCGAACCTTCCAGTAAAGCACGCTTGACAGTTCATGAGCGACGACGTAAAGGTCGCTTGTCAGTTTGTAATGGGAGCTTGGCAATGCAGTCGTCGAGAACAGTCGGGGCGATGACCCCTGCGCAACGGGCGCACACCCGCCGGATCATCTGGCTCCTGGTCGCTTATGCGATCCTCCTGCCGCCGCTGGTGTGGCTCCGCGCGCATCGCGATGTCGGAACCCTCGCCGCAGTCGCCATGGCGATCATCGCGTCGCTGCCCGTGCTCGGCATCTTCGCCAGCTGGGGCCGCTACCTCTCCGACGAGAAGGACGAATATCAGCACATGGTGGTGATGCGCCGCAACGCCATCGCGACCAACGCGACGATGGGGGCTTGCGCCGTCTGGGGGTTCCTGCAGGCGTTCGGAGTGATGCCGCTGATCGAGGCCTACTGGATCCCGGTCGTGTGGGTCGTCGCGCAGGGCTGCGCGCCGCTCTTCTTCCGGAAGGGAGAATGACCATGACCGTCAGTCCCGCACTTCGCAGCTACAACAAGCGCGTCCTGTGGTTGAGCCTTGCGTACGGAGTCTTCCTCCTGACGGCGGTCTACGGGTTCAAGCATCATCTCGTCAGCGGACCGGTGGCCATCGTCCTCGCTCTGCTGCCGGCGCTGGCCATCATCGGCATCTTCGCCGCGGTCGGCCGCTATCTGGTCGAGGAACAGGACGAATATGTCCGGATGCTGATGGTTCGCCAGACGCTGTGGGCAAGCGGCTTCGCGCTCAGCGTGGCGACCGCCTGGGGCTTCCTCGAAAGCTTCGACGTCGTCGGTCACGTCGAGTCCTATTACATCGCCATCCTGTGGTTCGGCGGGCTCGGCCTTGGCTCGTGCATGAACCGGCTGACCGTCGGCCGTCCGGAGGCGGCATGATGGAGAACCGACTCCGGGTGCTGCGCGCCGAGCGCAGCTGGAGCCAGCAGGACCTGGCCGAACGGCTCGAAGTGTCGCGGCAAAGCGTCAACGCGATCGAGACGGGCAAGTATGATCCGTCGCTGCCGCTCGCCTTTCGTATCGCGGAGCTGTTCGACCGGACGATCGAGGAGATCTTCACCTCGCCTTCGCGGCGAAGCTCGGGCGCGATCTGAGACAGCGGCTCAGGCGGGCTCCGTCGCCAGCGCCCGGTCGATGATCGCCTCGGCCCGTTCAAACAGTCGGGTATCGACGATTGCCCCTGACGCCGCGGCGTTCTCGCGGACCTGCTCGGGCCGTGACGCGCCGATGATGGCGGCAGCGACGTTGGGCTCGCGCAGCACCCAGGCGAGCGCGAACTGCGGCAGCGTCAGGCCAGCGTCGTCGGCGATGGGCTTCAGTTCCTGGACCGCTCGCAACAGGTCGGGCTGCATCAGCCGGTCCATGAAGCCGCCCATCTCCTGGCTGGCGGCGCGCGAGTCGCGGGGCGGCGGCCGATCGGGGTCGTATTTGCCGCTGAGCACGCCCTGGCCCAGCGGCGACCAGACGATCTGCGAGATGCCGTTGGCGGCGCACAGGGGGATCACGTCGTCCTCGGGCGCTCGCCAGACCAACGAATATTGAGGCTGGCTCGAGACGAACCTCGCGACTCCGGCCATGTCGATCGCGGCCTTGATCTTGTCGGCCGGCCATTCGGAAAAGCCGATGTAGCGGGTCTTGCCGCTGTCGATCGCGCGGGTGAGCGCATGCATGGTCTCTTCGAGCGGCGTGTCCGCGTCGTAGCGGTGGCATTGGTAGAGATCGACATGGTCGGTGCGCAGCCGCTCGAGCGAGGCGTCGAGCTGCTTCTCCACCTGGCCGGCGGACAGTCCGCGGTCCGTCTCGCTCATCGGAAAGAACAATTTGATGGCGAGGATGTAACTGTCGCGCGGCCGGCCCTGAAGGGCCTGCCCGAGGAACCGCTCCGCAGCGCCGCGGCCGTAGACATTGGCGGTGTCGATGAAGTTGATGCCCTGGTCGAACGCCTCGTCCAGGCAGGCGCGCGCCTGATCGGCTTCGACCCCGACGCCATAGGTGAGCCAGGAACCGAGCGCGATCTCGGAGACCTCGAGGTCGCTGTTGCCGAGCTTGCGGTACTGCATTGATAAATTCTCCGTCGAGCAGGCGGAGAACCAGCCTGCGCGGATGCCGTTCCGACGGATTGCGCTTTGCCGGACTCTGCTCGAAAGGGGGCGGCAATGCTGGAACAGCTCAAGCACGCCGACGAGATTGACGGCGCCGGCCTCGCTTCCCTGCCCGACGAGCGCGTCCGTGCCGGGCGTCCGGTCGTTGTCCGCGGCGCCTTCAGGGACTGGCCGATCGTGCGCGAAGGCCTGCGCTCGAATGAAGCCGCGGTCGCCTATCTCGACGGCTTCTACAACGGCCGTCCGGTCAGCACGATCGTCGCTCCACATTCGGAGGGCGGACGGTTTTTCTATCGCCCCGGATCGAAGCAGATGAACTTCCAGCAGTCGTCGCAGCTGGTGTCCAACGTGCTCAAGGGGCTGCTCCAGCAACAGGGCGCCGAGCAGCCCATTGCGATCGCGATGCAGGCGGTGTCGGCGCCGGATTGCCTGCCTGGGCTCGAAGAGGACAACCCGAACGCGCTGGTCCCCGAGGGCACACGGGCGCGCGTCTGGATCGGCAACAAGGTCACGGTCGCGCCGCATTTCGACGTTGCCGACAATCTCGCCTGCGTGGTCGCCGGGCGCCGGCGCTTCGTCCTCTTCCCGGCGGAGCAGACGCCGAACCTGTATCCGGGACCCATCGACGTCACGCCCGCCAACGTCCCGATCAGCATGGTCGCGATGGACCGGCCCGACTTCGACCGGTTCCCACGCTACCGCGAGGCGCTCGATGCAGCGCTCATTGCCGAGCTGGAGCCAGGTGATGCGGTCTACATCCCCTATATGTGGTGGCACGGGGTCCAGTCGCTCGGAGCCTTCAATGTGCTGATGAACTATTGGTGGCATCAGGATCCGCTCGCGGCGCAACACCCCTACGGGGCGCTCCTGCACCTTGCCTACTCGCTGTTCCGCCCGATGTCGGCCGAGCATCGCCTGGCGTGGCGCGCGCTCTACGACCATTATGTCTTCCAGACCGGCGAGGACCCGGTCGCCGCCTTCCCGCCCGGCCAGCAGTATCGCGGACGAGCAGTCGATGCGGAGCGGATCGCGCGGCTGAAGGAGGCGCTTCGGGACATCCTCGCCGAATGACCACGCCGCCTGTCCGTCACCTCCAGGTCGAGGGCCGCCGGATCGGCTACCGCCTCCGCGAAGGCGCATTCCCGGTAATCGTCTTCCTGCCCGGCTACGGGTCGGACATGGAAGGCGCCAAGGCGACGGCGCTGGACGCATTCGCGGGTGAGCGGGGACTGGCGATGCTGCGCCTCGATTATTCGGGGTCGAGCGGCGGCCGGTTCGAGGACGGCACGCTGGATGCCTGGCTGCAGGAGGTTCTCTCGGCGATCGACCAGCTGACGGAGGGGCCGCTGGTCCTCGTCGGTTCGTCCATGGGGGGCTGGCTCGCGCTCCATGTCGCCATTCGCCGGCCGGAGCGGGTGCAGGCCCTGGTCGGGATCGCCGCCGCTGCGGACTTTACCGCCTGGGGCTTCCCCGACGGCGTGCCCGAGGATGGCCAGGTGAGCCGCGCCTTCTGGGAATCGGGACAACGGATGCTGCTTCTCGGCGATGCGATCGGCGTGGATTGCCCGGTCCGCCTCATCCACGGCGAGAAGGACGAGGCCGTGCCGCTGGGCGTCGCGTTGAGGACTCTTGCCGCGCTCCGTTCAGGCGATGTCCAGCTGACCGTGATCAAGGACGGCGGCCATCGCCTGTCGGAGCCGCACGAAATCGCTGCGATCCTCCGCACCGTCGCCGACCTAGCGGAGCCACGAGCTTGATCCTCCTTCTCACCGCCGTCCTTGCCGCCGCAGAACCGGCGTCCGCCGCCGTTCCTGTCCAGCCCAAGGGTGCGTGCGGCAGCGTTGTCACGCCAGATACCCTGGTCTGCCGGGCGCTCCAGGCTCAGGCGGCCGGCGACTCGGCTGGTGCCGCCCAGGGCTTCGAGCAGGCGGCGAAGGCAACGCCGGCGAGCGATCCCCGCGCCGCGCGCATATGGGCCGCGGCCGGCAACCTGTGGATCGCCGCCAACCAGCCCGAGAAAGCGGCTGCCGCGCTTGATCACGCGCTCGCCGCGCCCGGCCTTGCCGGGGCTCAGCGTGGGGAGGCCCTGCTCGACCGCGCCCGTGCCGCCGAGGCCGACGGCGACATCCGCACCGCGCGCGCTCGGCTCGACGAAGCCGGAGCGACGATCTCGGGCGATCCCTTCTACTGGTATTTCAACGCAGCGCTGGCGATCCGCGAAGGCGACCAGCCAAAGGCGCAATCGGCGATCGCAAAGGCGCTCGCGCTTGCTCCCAGCGACGCGACCATCCTGTTCGAGGCGGGCCACGTTGCCGATCTCGTCGGCGACGACGATCAGGCCCGCGCCTACTGGACCCGCGCCGCGTCCAGCGATCCCAATGGCGATGTCGGCCGGGCCGCCGCGAAGGCAATCGAGATGCTCGGGGTCACGCCCACCGTGCAAACGGACGTCCGTCCCCCTAGATAGGCGCAATGCGCTTCCTGCATTCGATGCTCCGCGTCAGCGATCCAGACGCGACAATCCGCTTCTTCAACCTGCTTGGGCTGGAGGAACGGCGGCGGATGGATAACCCGGCCGGCCGATTCACCCTGATCTTCCTCGGCGTGCCCGGCGATGACGGCGGTGAGGTCGAGCTGACCCACAATTGGGACCAGGACGCCGCTTATTCGGGCGGCCGGAACTTCGGGCATCTCGCCTATCGGGTCGACGACATCTACGCGACCTGCCGCCGCCTCATGGACGCGGGTGTCACCGTCAACCGCCCGCCGCGCGACGGCCGGATGGCCTTCGTTCGAAGCCCGGACGCAATCTCGATCGAGCTTCTCCAGGAAGGCGAGGCGCTGGCACCAGCCGAACCCTGGGCGTCGATGCCCAACGTCGGCGAATGGTAGCTATGGAGATCGTTCCCGTTCCAGCCTTCGCCGACAATTACATCTGGCTCGTCCACGACGATGCGAGCCGCGAAACGGCGGTGGTCGATCCGGGCGATGGGGCGGCCGCGCTCGGTGAGGCGAAACGGCGCGGCTGGGCCATCGGCCAGGTGTGGAACACGCATTGGCATCGCGACCACACCGGCGGCAACCTCGTTGTCAAGGAAACTACCGGCGCCCGAATTTCCGGCCCGGGCGGGGAGACGATCCCGGGCATCGACGTTCCCTTGGCCGAGGGCGACACGATCCGGCTTGGCCGCCGCGTCGGCCGGGTGATCGAGGTCCCCGGCCATACGCTTGGCCATATCGCGTTGATCTTCGACGAGGACGGAGTGGCCTTCGTCGGCGACACCCTGTTCGCGATGGGCTGTGGCCGGCTGTTCGAGGGCACGCCGGAGCAGATGTATGGGTCCCTTCAGCGCCTTGCCGAGTTGCCGGAAGGCACGCGTCTCTATTGCGCGCACGAATATACCCTCGCCAACGCCCGCTTCGCCGCTCACGCGGAACCCGGCAATGGCGCGATCGCACGCCGACTCGCCGAAGTGCAGGAGCTGCGCGACCACTTCGCGATCACACTCCCGACCACGGTCGCTCAGGAACGGGCGACCAACCCTTTCGTTCGAGCAGCAAACGCAAGCGACTTTGCGGCCTTGCGTACGGCGAAAGACAGCTTCCGTTCATGAACGCGGTCGCCGAATAAGGGCTCGGCAAGGTGAGGAGATGAACATGCGCAGCATTGCTCTTCCAGTCATGATCGGGCTCGGCGCGCTGGCGTCGTGCACGACCGCTCCGCCCCCCATGGCGCGTTCGTCAGAGGGCCAGGCGCAATTCGAACGGCTGACCGCGGGCAAGGTCGCCGGCCCGCCGATGCAGTGCCTGTCGAGCCGGGAAATGAACGACATGGTCGTCATCGACGAAAGCACCGTCGCGTACCGTCGCGGCGCCGGCACCGTCTACATCGGTCACATGCAGGGCCCGTGCAACGGGCTCGGCGGCGACGCGGCGATGGTCACGCGCACGTTCGGCCCAGCCGAGTCCTGCCGCGGCGACATCGTGCGCATGGTCAACACGGCCAGCCGGATGGACGTCGGCAGCTGTCTGTTCGGCGAGTTCACGCCCTATACCGTACCGCGCTAAGCCAGCCGGCAGCTAGCGCCTGTAGAGCGCGCTCAACCGGTCGCCATAGGCGCCGGTGATGACGTGCCGCCGGATCTTGAGCGACGGCGTCAGCTGCTCGTTTTCGATCGCGAACGGAGCGTCGGCGACGATGAAGCGACGCACGCGCTCGATCACCGACAGGTCGCCGTTCACCCGGTCCAGCGCCTCTTGCAGCCGCTGCTGAAGGTCGGACCGATCCGCGATCTCTGGGTCGGGTACCAATAGTGCGACGAGGTGCGGCCGCCGGTCGCCATAGACCATGGCCTGCGCGATCTCCGGCTGAAGCGTCAGCATGCCCTCGATCCGCTGCGGCGCGATATTGTCGCCCTTGTCGTTGACCAGAAGGTCCTTCTTGCGATCGGTGATGACGATCCGGCCCTTGCCGTCGAAATGCCCGACGTCTCCGGTCGCGAGCCATCCATCCCTGAGCGCGCGCGCGCTTTCCTCCGGGTTGCGCCAATAGCCATGCATGACGTTCTCGCCGCGAACCATGATCTCGCCGTCCTCGGCGATGCGGACCTCGGTGTTCATCAGCGGCACGCCGACCGTGTCGAGGCGGATGCCGGGGCTGGGGCGGTTGCAGCTGATCACCGGTCCCGCCTCGGTCTGGCCATAGCCTTGCAGGAAGGTGATTCCCAATGACTGGAAGAACATGCCGACCTCGGGATTGAGCGGTGCACCGCCCGAAACCCACGCCTTGACCCTGCCGCCGACCTTGGCGCGCACCCGGCGCCGCAGCGTCAGGCCGAGGAAGGCGTCCATCGGCAGGTGCCACGGCCTGAACTTGCGGTTGTAGCGCGCGCTGCCGATCCCGAGCGCCCGCTCGAGCAGATATTCCGAGATGCCACCGCTCGCCTCGATCGAGCGGAGGATGCGGGTCCGCAGCATCTCGAACAGCCGGGGCACAACGACCATGATGGTCGGCCTCACCTCCTCGATGTTCGAGGCCAGCTTTTCGAGGCTTTCGGCGTAATAGATCTGCCCGCCCAGGGCGATCGGGAAATGCTGTCCGCCGCTATGTTCGTACGCATGGCTCGCCGGCAGGAACGACAGGAACACCTCGTCGCCCCAGCTGAAGTCGGTCGAGATGACGTCGGTGCAGCCCTCGACATTATGGAGGATCGCGCCGTGGTGCTGGCGCACTCCGCGGGGCGCGCCGCCGGTCCCGCTGGTGTAGATGATGCAGGCCGGGTCGTTGCGGCCCAGCTGCTCCGCATGCTCGCGGGCAACATCGGTCTCTGGCGGCGCGCTGACCAGGTCGGCCCAGCGGTGAACCTCCACATTCTCCGGCGCCTGTCCGGTGCGGACGTCATCGATGCCGATGACGTGCCTGCAGTCGGACGAAGTGAGCACCGCCGGGATCAGCGGCCGTGCGAGCTTCTGGCTCGATACGATGACCGCGGCTGCGCCCGAATTGCCCAGCACATGGGTATGATCGCGCGTGGTGTTGGTCGTGTAGGTCGGGACCGTGATGCAGCCGGCGGCCATGATGCCAAGGTCGGCGATCAGCCACTCGGGCCGGTTCTCGCTGACGAGGGCGACGCGATCGCCAGGCTGGAGGCCGATTCGGCGCAGGCTTGCGGCGAGCGCTGTGACCTGCCGTGCCGCCTCGGACCAGCTGGTCCCCTGCCACTCGCCCTCGCGCTTCGTCCAGAGAAACGGTGCGTCCCCCTTCTCGGCCGCTCGCGCCAGGAACAGTGCAACGAGGTTTTCGAACCGTTCGAGCTGCCGCGCCAAGATGGTCCTCCCAGGGACGGGTCTTAGCCGATTGCGGTTGCCGCGCCACTCCTCGTGGACGCGGGGCGCACTTGTGCGTTAGGCGCCCGATGATGCGTTTCTTCCCTCGGCTGTGTGCCGCCCTCGCCTGTCTATCGCTGATTCCCGCTGCTGGAGCGCCGGCGCGCCCGACCTCGTTTGCGCGCCCGGCTTCAGCCCAGCCCTTCGTCATCGCCGCCAACCCACTGGCCGCACGGGCGGGTCTGAACGTCCTAAAGCGCGGCGGCAGCGCCATTGACGCGACGATTGCCATTCAGGCGATGCTCTCGCTCGTCGAGCCGCAGAGCTCGAGCGTCGCGGGCGGCGCCTTCATGGTCTACCGCGACGGACGCACCGGCAAGATCACGATCTATGACGGCCGCGAAGTTGCGCCGGCGCAGGCGTCGCCGACCATGTTCCAGGACGCGTCCGGCAAGCCGCTGCCGTTCGCGACCGCGGTTCTGAGCGGTCGTGCGACCGGCGTTCCCGGTGTGCTGAGGATGCTCGACCTCGCGCATCGCGAGCACGGCCGGCTGCCCTGGTCCGGGCTGTTCGGCGATGCGGAGCGGACTGCGCGCAACGGCTTCATCGTCTCGCCGCGTCTCGGCCGGCTGATCCACGGTCATGAACCGGAGAATGCGGCGCCCGATGTCCTGCGCTATTTCTCGAGGCCGGACGGCGGCCTGCTCAATGCCGGCGACCGGCTGGTCAACCGGCCCTATGCGGACTTCCTGCGCCGCCTCGCCTCGCAGGGGATCGTCGCGCTCTACGGCGGGTCGACCGGCGCGAAGATTGTCGCACGCACTCGTCAGGGACCGCTCGCCGGAACGATGACGATGGCGGACCTTGCGGCCTATCGCCCGGTCAAGCGCGATCCGGTGTGCGGCCATTACCGGGCCTACACGCTCTGTACCAACCCGCCGCCCGGAAGCGGCGCGGGCCTCATCGAGCTGATGCAGATTCTTGAGCGGACGGACATCGCCGCGCGGGGTCCGGGCGATCCCCAATCCTGGTTCCTGTTCGCCCAGGCCAGCCGCCTGATGTACGCCGACCGCGACCGCTACGTGGGCGATCCCGCATTCGTGAACGTGCCGGTGAGCGGGCTGATCGATCCCGCTTACGCCGCGGCGCGGGCGCGGCTGATCGGCAGCACCGCCGGCGATCCGCCCGACGCCGGCGTGCCATCGGGGGCGCTTGTCTCCGGAGTCGATGCGACAATCGACCCGACCGGCACCTCCCACCTGATCGTTCGCGACCGCGACGGCAACGTCGTGTCGATGACGACCACGGTCGAAAGCATCTTCGGCACCGGTCGGATGGTCGACGGATTCTTCCTCAACAATCAGCTGACCGACTTCTCGTTCAATCCGACGGACGATCAAGGCCGCCCCGTCGCTAATGCGGTGCGGGCCGGCAAGCGTCCACGCTCATCCATGGTGCCGGCAATCCTGCTGGACCAGGACGGCCGTTTCGCAGGCGCGATCGGGTCTGCTGGCGGCAACGCCATCATCGCCTATGTCGCAAAATGCCTGGTCGCCGCGATCGACTGGCACATGCCGATGCATGAGGCGCTGGCGGCGCCGAATCTCGTCGCGCGCGGTGACGCGTTCAATGGCGAGGTCACCAAATTCTCGCCTGGCGTGCTCGCCGGGCTGCGACAGCGAGGCATCGACCTGCAGCCCGGCGTCGGCGAGGATTCCGGCGTCACGGCGGTCCTGATGCGTAACGGGCGAATCGACGGCGCCGCCGACCCGCGCCGCGAAGGCGTGGTTCTGACGCTGCCGCGCTAGGCTTCCGTCCCGACCGCGTCGGCAATGTTGGCGAAGCCCTCGCGCTTCAGCCGATCGGCGAGCCCGCGAGCGATGCGCCGCGCGATTCCCGGCCCCGTGTAGACCATCGCCGAATAGAGCTGAATCAGGCTCGCGCCGGCGCGGATGCGTTCCCAGGCGTCGTCGGCGCTGGCGATCCCGCCGACGCCGATCAATGGAATGTCGCCGCCGGACGCGCGCCGAAAGCGGCGGAGCGCATCGAGGGCCAGTGGCTTGAGCGGCCGCCCCGAGAGGCCTCCCGCCTCGCCGACGAAACGCGACTTCAGCTGCGGCCGCGATACGGTCGTGTTCGAGACGATGATCGCGGCGACGCCATGGTCGATGGCCGCCCGCACGATCCGCTCGGGATCGCCCTCGCCGAGGTCCGGCGCGACTTTCAAAAAGACGGGTTTGTCGGTCCCTACACCGCGCACCGCGGCCAGCAATTCCTCCAGCGCCCCCTCGTCCTGAAGGCCGCGCAGGCCGGGCGTGTTGGGCGAGCTGATGTTGATCGTGACATAGTCGGCGACCGGACTCATCGCCCGGACGCCCGCGACATAATCCGCGATGCCGTCGCTGAGCCCATCCTGACGACCGACACCCCGGCCGGTCGCCATGCTGGACTTGTTCGCGCCGACGTTGACGCCGACCAGGCCGGCGGTGCGGTAGCGCTTCCGAAGCCGGCCAAGGGCGGCCTCCTGCCCGGCATTGTTGAAGCCCATGCGGTTGATCACGGCTTCATCTTCCGCCAGCCGGAACAGTCGCGGCTTCGGATTGCCCTCCTGCGGCCGCGGCGTCACCGTGCCCACCTCGACGAAGCCGAAGCCGAGGCCGAGCATTTGCTCGGGCACTTCGGCGTCCTTGTCGAAGCCGGCTGCCAGGCCAATGGGATTCCAGAAGTCGAGCCCCGCGACCTCGGTTCTAAGCGTCGGCGTCCACGGCGGCTCGGGCGTGAACCCGGTGCCGGTTCGAAGCTTCAGCGCCGCAATCGTCGCCCGGTGCGCCTTCTCGGCATCGATCCTGAAGACCAGCGGACGAAGGAAAGGGTAGAGCGCCATCGGCCGTTCGTCTGTCATTGCAGGTCCGCCGACGCAATCCGCTGCCCGCGACCGGTTGAGTTTTCAGTCGCAACTTGCTAAATCCTACCGGAAAGCTCCGAATTAGGATCATGCGCCTCAGCCACCTCGCCGATTATGCGGTCGTCCTGATGACCGCCGCCGCCCGCCGCCCCGCGGCTGCGCGCCTCAGCGCGACCGAGCTTGCGGGCGAGACCGGCGTGCCGCTTCCAACCGCGCAGAAGCTGATGGGGCAGCTTGCGGTGTCCGGCCTGCTGAGCAGCGTTCGCGGCGCCGGTGGCGGGTTCACGCTGGCGCGCCCGGCGCCGGAGATCAGCCTCGCCGACATCGTCGAGGCGGTCGAAGGCCCGATCGCCATGACCCAGTGCAGCGGCCACGAGGACGCGTCCGATTGCGCCCTGGACGCCCACTGCCGCCTGAAGCCGCACATGGGTGTCGTGTCGAACGCGGTGCGCGGCGCGCTCAATGCGGTGACCCTGACGGAGCTCGCCCAGTGACCGACCGAGCGACCGACACCGTCCGCAACCGCGAGGCGCATGAAGCGGCCGAAAAGCTCGCCGACTACGAGTGGGGCTTCGTCTCCGACGTCGAGCAGGAATTCGCGCCCAAGGGGCTCAGCGAAGACATCGTCCGCTTCATCTCCGGCAAGAAGAACGAGCCGGAATGGATGCTCGACTGGCGGCTCAAGGCCTATCGCCAATGGCTGATGATGACGCCGCCCGATTGGGCGAAGCTCAACGTGCCGCCGATCGATTACCAGGACGCCTATTATTACGCCGAGCCCAAGCAGAAGAAGACGATCGGCTCCTTGGACGAGCTCGATCCCGAGATCCTGAAGACCTACCAGAAGCTCGGCATCCCGATCGAGGAGCAGAAGGTGCTCG
>NZ_JAFAVR010000222.1 GCF_019242355.1 Sphingomonas sp.
GAAAGTGCCTCTGCTGCATGTGCCATCGCGCATTCGGGCGCGGGAAAAGCGCCTGCGGCATCGCTTGAAAGCGCGGCCGGGGCGTTCTGTGGCATCATGCGAGCGTCAACCTCGTGGGAGCCGCTGTCTTTCGCACCGACAGGCGGCAATTCGCCGGCGGAGGCCGGCATCGGGGGAGTTAGCACCGGGCGGTGCACGCCGCAACCGCCGGGGCCGTCAAACCGGACACGCCAGCATAATTTTCCATTAACCATGCGCGCGTGATAGGTTGCCGGAAGGGAAGGGCTCGGGGACTGGTTGATGGTGCCGATGATCACGAGGACGGTGGCCGCCGGCGCGGCGATTGCCGGCGCCGTGACCGTGGCCGCGCTGCTCCTCGCTGGAGCCGGGCGCACCGGCGCGACGCCTGACCGTAATCGCGCCGTCGCTGCCGTCGGCGAAGCGCGGACGGGCCGGCTCACGATGGTACTTCCGGCGGCCGTCTCCGACCGCATTTACGCTGCACCCTCCGCCGTTGGACGCCCAATCGTGGTCATCGATGCCGGACATGGCGGCCAGGACCCGGGAGCCACCAGCGTTTCTGGCCAGGTCCATGAAAAGGACCTGACCCTCGCCCTTGCGCGGGAGCTTCGTGATACTCTCGTCGAGCGCGGCCGCGTCCGGGTCGCAATGACCCGCGACGACGATCGCTACCTGACCCTCGACGAGCGCGCGGCTGTCGCTCAGCGCCTCGACGCGAGCACCTTCGTCTCGCTGCACATGGACAGCGCTCCCAACCCGCTGGCGAGGGGCGCGACCATTTATTCGCTGTCCGACGTCGCCTCGGACGCGGAGGCGGCGCGAGCGGCTGCGGCCGACAATCGAGGCGGCTCGGACGAGGCAGGCGGCGGCAGCGTCGCGGCCATGCTTTCGGATCTTGCAATGCGCGACCAGATGAACGCGTCTGCCGAGTTTGCGACGCGCGTCGCCGGAAAATCCGCAGGGCGCTTCGAGCTTCGGCCCGAGCCGCACCGCTTCGCCGATTTCCATGTCCTCCGCCGAGCAGCCGCGCCGGCGATCCTGTTCGAGGCCGGTTACATCAGCAATGCCGACGACGAATTGCTGCTCCGGGACCCCGAGCACCGCAAGGCGATCGTCCTTGCGCTGGCTCAGGCGATCGAGGCCGACGTCGCGACCCGGTCCCGCATCGAGTCCTGACTTCTCTCCGTCGCAGGAAGGCGCTAGACGCCGAACGGAATGAAGTTCGACCGACTGACCGTCCCGTCCTGGCAGCTTCCGGACCTGGTCGCCTTCAATCGGCGGATGCACGATCGCGTCGATCCCTTGTGGGCGAGGCGGCGCGTACGCTGGCCGGTCTGGACCTTCCTCGTCCTCTTCGCCCTGTTCGCCGGAATGTGGCTCTATTTCTCCGCCGGCCTGCCCTCGTCCGAGACCTTGCTGGCCTATGAGCCGCCGCTGCCGACCAACGTTCGCGGCTATGACGGCGAGCCGATCCAGACCTTCGCCCGCGAACGCCGTGTCGACCTTGCCTATGACGAGATTCCGCCGCTCGTCGTTCACGCCTTCATCTCGGCGGAGGACAAGGACTTCTTCTCGCACCACGGAATCGACTTCACCGGGCTGATCGGCGCCGTGTTCGACTATACGACCAAGAGCATCACCGGCGGCGGCCGGGCGAGGGGCGGTTCGACCATCACCCAGCAGGTGGCCAAGTATCTGCTCAGGGATTCAAGCTACAACGTCGGGCGCAAGGCACGCGAGGCGATCCTCGCCTTCCGCCTGGAATCGACGCTTTCGAAGCAGCAGATCCTGGAGCTCTACCTCAACTCGATCTTCCTGGGCCGGAACGCCTATGGCATCCAGGCCGCCTCGCGCGCCTATTTCGACAAGGACGTCAACGAGCTGTCGCTGCCCGAAGCCGCCTATCTGGCCGTGCTTCCCAAGGCGCCCGCCAACTATGATCCGGAACGTGAAACGCAGCGGGCCCTCGACCGCCGCAACTACGTGCTCGAGGAGATGTCGAAGAACGGCTACATCAGCAAGGAGGACTGGCAGGCCGCGACTGCGACCCCGCTCGGGACCATCCGCTACGGCAGCAGCGACAAGTTCCGGCAGCAGGGCGGCTACTTCATGGAGGAGGTCCGCCGCGAACTGATCAAGCAGTTCGGCGAGGCGCCGGAGAACGGCCCGGACAGCCTCTACGGCGGCGGCCTGTGGGTGCGCAGCTCGATGATTCCGACGATGCAGGACGCGGCCGCCCAGGCGCTGCGCGACGGCCTCGCCAATTATGGCGGTTCCGGCTGGTCCGACCTCGGGATGAGCCTCGATCTCGACAAGGACTGGGCGGCGGCCCTCGATCGGGCTCCGGTCGGAACCGGCTATCCGGACTGGCTGAAGGCAGTTGTCCTCGACAAGTCGGGCGGAGCGGCAACGATCGGCTTCACCAACGGCTCGCGCGGCACATTGCCGGCCTCGAGCGCATCGATGCCCAAGCGTGGCGTCGGCGGAGCCGCCTTCAATTTCCTCCATCCCGGCATGGTCATCATCGTCAAGCAGACGTCACCCGGCAGCTACGCGCTGCGCTCCGTGCCGTCGATCTCGGGCGGAATGCTGGCCGAGGAGGTGCACACAGGCCGGATCCTGGCGATGCAGGGCGGGTTCGACGTGGTCGGCTCGGCCTATAACCGAGCCACTCAGGCGCTCCGGCAGCCGGGCTCCGCGTTCAAGCCGATCGTCTACGTGACGGCGATGGAGAACGGCTTCACGCCGGCGACCATCGAGCTCGATGCGCCGTTCTGCGTCTGGCAGGGCGCCGGCCTCGGCAACAAGTGCTTCGTCAACTTCGACCACCGCTCGGCCGGCCCGCACACGCTGCGCTGGGGCCTCGAGCAGTCGCGCAACCTGATGACGGTGCGGGCCGCCTCGGCGATCGGGATGCCGAAGATCACGGATACCGCGCGAAAGCTCGGCGTCGGCGATTACGGAAACTACCTCTCGTATGCATTGGGCGCGGGCGAGACGACCGTCGCCCGGCTGACAAATGCTTATGCCGTGCTCGCCAATCAGGGGCGCTCGGTGAAACCGACGACGATCGATTATGTCCAGGATCGCCACGGCAAGGTCATCTACCGCGCCGACAACCGCTGCGCCTTGATGGAGAATTGCGACGCGCCCGACTGGGACGGCAAGGCGATGCCGCGTCCGCCCAACCGCAGCCGCCAGCTGCTCGACCCGATGGCGTCCTTTCAGATGGTTCACGTCATGGAGGGTGTCATCATCCGCGGCACGGCGACGGTCCTTCGCGACCTCGACCGGCCGCTGTTCGGCAAGACCGGCACCACCAACGGCCCGACCAACGTCTGGTTCGTCGGCGGCACCCCCGACATCGTCGCGGGCGTCTACATGGGTTACGACAATCCGCGGCCGATGGGCGCTTATGCCCAGGGGGGCCGGATCGCGGCGCCGGTCTTCCGGCAATGGGCCCAGACCGCGCTCAAGGACCAGCCGAAGGTTCCGTTCATCGCCCCTCCGGGCATCCGGTGGGTGCGCATCGACCGGGCGAGCGGCAAGAAGGTGTTCGGCACGTTCCCGACCACGGAAGACCCGACATCGAGTGTCATCTGGGAAGCCTTCCAGCCGGAGACCGAGCCGAGGCGCAGCCTCCATGGCTCGATGGGCGATCCCTATGCGCCCGGCGCCAACCCGCAGCAGCAACCGCAGCCGAGGCCGCAGCCGCAAGTCGCGACGACTGCCGGCGAGCGTCCGCGGGCGCCGAAGCTACAGCCCGCCGTGCCGCCCCCCGCTGCTCCCACAGCGAATCCGGCGCCGCCGATGACCGGCGGCTTGCCAACCCAGAACAGCGTTCAATAACCGCGTTCCCGACCCGTCCTTACGAAAGCTGATTCATCATGCGCGCTGAAGCGCAGGCCCATATCGACCAGATCAACGCAGCGACTGCCCTGCTCCGCCGGTTCCTCGACTGGGACCGCGCGATTCGGCGCCTCGAGGAGCTGAACGGGATGGTCGAGGACCCGGGGCTGTGGGACGATCCCAAGGCGGCGCAAGACGTCATGCGCGAGCGGCGCCGGCTCGACGAGGCGATTGCCGCAACCCGCGCCATCGAGCAGGAGCTCGCCGACACCACCGAGCTGATGGAGATGGCCGAGAGCGAAGGCGACAGCGACCTGGTCGATGACGGCGTCCGCCAGCTCGCCGAGCTCGCCGAACGGGCCGAACGGGACAAGGTCGCGGCGCTGCTCGCCGGGGAGGCCGACGCGAACAATGCCTATGTCGAGATCAACGCCGGGGCGGGCGGGACTGAAAGCCAGGACTGGGCCGAGATGCTGCACCGCATGTACAGCCGCTGGGGCGAGCGGCACCGGTTCAAGGTCGAGCTGATCGACCATCATTCGGGCGAGCAGGCCGGAATCAAGTCGGCGACCATCCTCGTCAAGGGCGAGAACGCCTATGGCAATCTGAAGACCGAGAGCGGCGTTCACCGGCTGGTCCGGATCAGCCCCTATGATGCCAACGCTCGCCGCCACACCAGCTTCTCGAGCGTCTGGGTCTATCCCGAGGTCGACGACGATATCGACATCCAGATCAATGAGGCGGAGCTGCGCATCGATACCTACCGCGCCTCGGGCGCGGGCGGTCAGCACGTCAACACGACCGACAGCGCCGTGCGCATCACGCACATTCCGACCGGAATCGTCGTCGCCTGCCAGAACGAACGCTCGCAGCACAAGAACCGGGCCTCGGCGTTCAAGCAGCTGAAGGCCCGCCTGTATGAAGCCGAGCTGCAAAAGCGAGAGGCCGAGGCCAGCGCCGCCAACGCCGCGAAGACCGACATCGGCTGGGGCCATCAGATTCGATCTTACGTGCTTCAGCCCTATCAGCTGGTGAAGGATCTGAGGACCGGAGTGACGTCCACTGCGCCGTCCGACGTGCTCGACGGGGATCTCGACCGCTTCATGGCGGCAGCCCTGTCGCAGCGCGTGACCGGCGAGACGGTCGAGGTCGAGGATGTGGACTAAGTCCGCTTCCATCGGCGCGCTGCTTGCGCTGATGCTCGGCGGCTGCCGGCAGGAGTCCGCGCAGCCCCAGTTCCCGAAGGCCAACCGGCCGGTCGCACCGACGGTCAGCAGCACCTTCTCGACCGAGGATGCGCGCGACAAGCTCGGCGAGGCCGAGGAAGTGATTCGACTTGCCGGTGTGAAGCCCGGCATGTGGGTTGCCGACGTCGGCGCCGGCCAGGGTTATTACACCATCCGGCTCGCGCCGGTCGTGGGGCTCAAGGGCCGAGTGCTGGCCGAGGATATCGTCCCGCTGACTCGTGACCAGCTGAGCGAGCGCGTGCAGAGCGAGCGGCTGGACAATGTCGCGGTCAAGCTCGGCACGGCGGACGATCCGATGCTTCCGGCTCGCTCCATCGACCGCGTTTTTCTCGTCCATATGTATCACGAGGTGCAGTCGCCTTACGCGTTCCTTTGGCACGTGCGCGAGGCGACGAAGCCCGGCGGTCAGTTCATCGTGGTCGATTCCGACCGGCCCACAGAGCGGCATGGGATCCCGCCAGAGCAATTGAAATGCGAATTCGCTGCGATCGGACTGAAGGCCGTCCGCTTCGCCCG
>NZ_JAFAVR010000223.1 GCF_019242355.1 Sphingomonas sp.
GGTGCTGCAATGGAATCCGCCACTGCCATCCGGCCTTCCGAGCCATCGCCTGGGTGTAGGGGCGGAACGCGTCACTGGATTCGCAAGGAACGGCCAATGCCCGGTTGCACGGCAGCCAATTGCTCCAGTCGACATATGAAACGTCAAGCGCCTTGCCGAGCAACAGGCTCCTGAAGCCGGTGCAGTCGATGAAGAAGGCGCCCGGGACGCGCCGATCGCCATCGAGCGCGAGAGCCAGGATGTCGCCGTTCCGGCCATCGCGCTCGACGTCGAGAATCCATCCCTCAACGCGCTTTACTCCGCGCTCTTCCGCGTAGTCGCGGAGCATCCGGCCGAACAGCGACGCGTCGAAATGATAGGCGTAGGATAAGTCGGGCATCGTCGCCGCGCCGGACTTGGTCGCCATCCGGCGGAGCCGCGCCGCGGCGATGTTGTAGCTGTAATCGCCAAAGTCGCCGGCCACTCCGAGAGCGCGGCCCCGAAGCCACAATTGGCGAAAGGGGATCAGGCCGACACCGCGGCCCGTCAGGCCGAAACTGTGCATGTAGGATTGGCCGTCGCCCGACCAGTTTGCAAACTCGATGCCGAGCTTGAACGTGGCACTGGTCTGGCGGAGGAACTCCGCCTGGTCCAGGCCAAGGCCGATGACGAGATTGTGGATCTGAGGGATCGTTGCCTCGCCGACCCCGACGGTGCCGATCTCGTCCGATTCGACCAGCGTGATCGAAGCGCAATCGCCGAGAAAGCGAGCGAAAGTCGCCGCGGCGATCCATCCTGCCGTCCCACCACCGGCGATCACGATATCGAGGCGGGAAGTCGATCTCATCGAACGAAGGTCAGGGCCCCGGCAGCGAACTCGGTCGCTGCCGGGACCGTTGGATCAGAGACCGCGCTCGGGCGCCGGCGCCGGCGGCGGTGGCGGAGGGGGCGGTGCCGGGCAGGCGTCCGTCGCCAGGATCACCGTTCCGTCCGGGCACGTCTGCGTCGCTGGTGCGGACGGAGGCGGCGGCGGCGGAGGCGGCGGGGGCGGAGCCGCACGAGCGCCGAACTTATAGGTTGCACCGATCGTGTAGCGCCGGCCGTAGGTCTGGTACTTCAACCAAGAGTTGGGAACGGTGATGACGCCAATCGTAGCCGATCGCTCGTTGGTGAGGTTCTGGCCCTGGAGATAGACGGACAGACCACTGAGAAACGAGCCGGGCTGGAAGTCATAGCCGACCTGAGCATCAAAATGCGTTTCCGCGAGCACATATTGCTGTTCAGGCGCACCGTTGAAGGACGGAAATTCGCCGAGGAAGCCCGATCGATGCGTCATGCTGCCGCGAACGCTGAACCCATGCTTTTCATAGAACGCCGTAAGGCTCGCGACGAATTTCGAGTAGCCGGGAATCTGAGTTCGAGTGCCGTTGAACCTCTGGACGCTCGTTTTGGTATAACCGACGCCGCCCGTGATTCCGAAGCCGGAGAGAGCCGGAGAGAACACCTCGAACGGCAGAGTAGCGGCGAGCTCTGCGCCATACATGTGACCGCCGTGCGTGTTCACCGGCCCGCTGAACACACCGATTGGTGACGTGGGCAACGTGACATTTGTCGGCTTCGGGAACGGCGTGAAATCGAAGTTCGGATCAGTCGCCTGCGAGTCGATGTAGGTGTCGATATGCTTGTAGTAGGTCTGCAGGGCGATGTAGCCGGTCGTCGAGAAGTACTTTTCGAACGTCAGGTCGACCGCCTTTGCCTGGTACGGCCGCAGCGTCGGGTTGCCACCATTGCCCGTGAAGATCGCAGGCGTCTGAGTGTTGTCGACGCTGACGGTCACACGGTTGTTGAGCTGATCCATGCGAGCCCGCATGTATTGCTTGGCCGCAGCGAAGCGAATGACGAAATCGCCCGGCATCCTGAAGTTGAGGTTCAGGCTCGGGAGCCACATCCAGTATTTATCCCCGATCGTCGGCTGGAGCCCGGACGAAACAACCGAGGTGTGGACGCCTTGCAGGCCGATGTTGCCAGTCAAGTGGGCCGATCCAAGGTATCCGTCGAGGGACGCCATCGCATACGGCGTCCAGACCTTTTCCGTGACGTGGTAGGCCTGCGGGAGGCCACCCGCCGGATTGGGCACGTAGACCAGGATGCCGTTGGGAACGAGCTGACGCGGATCATAGGACAGGATCGGTCCGAGGCCCCGGTCGAGGGTGAACGTCGGCTCCAGAATATCGCTCGGGATATCCGCCTGAGAGGCCCCGTTGGGAGGTGAAAGGAACGCTTCGTCCTGGGTGAGGTCCTTCGACCGATCGGTGTAATCTGCGCCGATCTTAACCGATTTGAGGAATCCGCCGACGTCGCGTTCGATCTCCGCACGCGCTTCCTTGAGGTCATCGCGAACATGCTTGATCTTGTCGTAGCCCGCCTGGACCGGCGAACCCGACCAACCCTCGACGTCCGTCAGTACGAGATCCGGGCTCGCGCCGTTATAATTGCTCGTGAAGACCGGCCCGTGGTCTGTGAAATGATAGGATACGGTGGCCGTCGGCCCTGTCGACTCATGACCATTGACCAAGCCTGCGGTCGTTTCGAAACGATCGTCGAGCCGCTTGGTGCGCGACCAGCTCAGGTCGGCCATTGCGCGCCAGCCGTTGTGACCGTCCCACCGCGTATTCCAGCCAAAAGACGACTGCTTGACGTGGTCGTCTTCACGGTAGTTTTCGATGACCGGCGTTCCGGCGACGGTCGCGTCCGTGATTAGGCCATCCGAATTTACGGTTACGTTGGAGATTTGATCATGACCGCATCCGCCACCGCAGTTCATCGGCATTTCCCAACCCTTTTGGTCGGTGCCGTTCTTCACGTCTGAATAGAAGCCGTCGAACGTCATCGTCAGGTTGGGGCTCGGCCGAAACTGGAGCGTCGCATTGCCGCCCAGGCGCTTGTACTGCCCGGCCTCGTACCAGCTCTTGACGCCGTTCATTCCGACAGCACCCGGGACCGAGCCGAAACCGCCGTAGCCCCAAGCATTCCAGTCCCGCGTCTGGTAGGGATCGGTCGAATAGGCCGCCGACACGGCGAGGCCGATCGTGTCATTCGCGAACTGATCGACAAAGGTGCCGAAGACTCGGCCACCTTTGTTGCGGCTACCCGGGATCAATTTCTGATCGACGACAGTGCCTCGAACGCCGACGGCCATCACCGGATGACTAATGTCCAGCGGACGAACGGTGCGAAGATCGATGTTGCCGACCAGGCCTCCAGCCGTATGGTCTGCTTCCGACGTCTTATAAATGTCGACGCCGGCCAGGATTTCCGACGGATAGGTATCGAATTCTACCGCGCGGCTGTCGTTGCTCGTCGTCTGCTGCCGGCCGTTCAGCGTGGTGGTCGAAAAGTCCGGGCCGAAGCCGCGGATCGAGATCACGCTTGCGCGACCATGATCTTCCTGCGCCGCGAGACCCGGAAGGCGTGCGATCGACTCGCCGATGCCGTTGTCCGGCAGCTTGCCGATGTCTTCCGCGTTCACGGATTCGACGACCATCTCGCTGTTTTTCTTCTTGGCCGTTGCGCTGCGAAGAGCGCCCCGGAAGCCGGTCACCACGATGGAATTGGCGGACTGGTCCGAATTCGACGGATTGGTAGCGGCATCGCTCGCGGGCGGAGGCGCCGACTGCGTCGCTGCCGCGACTGCATTCGCTGTAGGAGCGTCAGGAGCGGGCTGGGCCTGCTGCGCCGCCGCCGTGGTATCCTGCGCAAAGGCCGGGCTCGCGCCGAGGACGGCTGCAAGCGCTAACGAACTCGTCGCAGCGAACATGCGCGAACGCAAAGATGTGTTGAACATCGTGTCGATACCCCCTCAAACCGGCACCGAGCGCCGGACGTGATTCTGGTCGGGGTTTTTGGACCCCTCTCCCGAAGCTTGAGATACCAGAGCTTTCGCCGCGCGGAAGCTGCGCACCACTGCTATACATACGTATTCAGCATGCTAGCGTTGCGGGAATGACACAAAAGCGGCCCACTTCGTTCGACATTGCCGCGCTTGCGGGCGTGTCGCAGCCGACCGTGTCACGCGCGCTGAGCGGCAATCCGTCGGTAAGCGAAAGCACCCGTGCCCGCGTCCTCGCCGCCGCCGAGCAGCTCAACTACAAGGTCGACAAGAATGCATCCGGGCTTCGGCGGCAGCACTCACGGACTCTTGCGTTGCTGTTCTTCGAGGAGCCATCGGCGGATGGCGCGCTCATCAATCCCTTCTACCTGTCGCTGCTCGGGCCGATGGTCCGGTGCTGTGCGGCGCATGGATACGACCTGCTGATCTCGACGCAGCAGCTCTCCTCGGACTGGCACGTCGATTACGAGGACAGCCGCAAGGCCGACGGGATCATCCTGCTCGGCTATGGCGATTATATCGAGAGCCAGCCGAAGCTGCGGAAGCTGATCGCGCACGGCGCCCATTTCGTTCGCTGGGGATCAGCGGGCGACGCACAGGTCGGCGTGACAGTATCTTCGGACAACGAGCAGGGTGGGTTCGATGCGACGGCGCACCTGCTCCGCCAAGGCCGCCGGCGGATCGCGTTCATCGGCACCGCGGAGCCTCGCTATCCCGAGTTCCTCGAGCGATGGCGAGGGCATTGTCGCGCTCTGTCCGCCGCCGGGGTGGAGGCAGACGCGCGATTGCGCGCCGACGCCGATCCGAGCGAGGCTGCCGGGCGGGCCGCGATGCTCGAGCTTGCGGAACGGGGAGTCGGCTTCGACGCGCTTTTCGCAGCGTCCGATGTGGCGGCGATTGGAGCGATGCACGCGCTTCAGCAGCAGGGACGGTCGGTGCCGGGGGATGTCGCCATCGTCGGCTTCGACGACACGCCGGTCGCAAGCCTGTCGAGCCCGCCGCTGACAACGGTACGTCAGGACGCGCGCGCAGCCGCCGAAGCGCTGGTCGAAACGCTCCTCATCGAAATCGAGGGCGGAGAGGCGGAGAACTGCCTGCTTCCGGTCAAGCTGATCGTCCGCGAATCCAGCGGTGCCTGAGCTTCATTTTCCAACCGGCGATTGTGCCGCCGCATTCGTCCTGTAAGTTTCGCGCGAGCGGAGAGAGCGAACGCATGGACAAGGCCGTGACAATCGAAAAGCCCAGGCAGTCACTTGCCGGCCTTTGGAACATTTCGTTCGGCTTCTTCGGCATCCAGATCGGGTTCGCGCTTCAGAACGCGAACATGAGCCGGATCTTCCAGTCGCTCGGTTCCAGCGTCGACGATCTCCCGGCCCTCTGGGTCGCGGCGCCTCTGACTGGCCTGTTGGTCCAGCCGATCATCGGACATATGTCCGATCGCACCTGGCTGGGCCGCCTCGGCCGGCGCCGGCCCTATTTCCTGACGGGAGCTCTGCTTGCGACCCTGTCGCTGGTTCTGATGCCGCTGTCGACGCAACTGCTGATGGCCGCGGTCCTGCTTTGGACGCTCGACGCCAGCCTCAACATCTCGATGGAGCCGTTTCGCGCGTTCGTTGGCGACATGCTTCGCAAGGATCAGCACGCTGCAGGCTATGCGGTGCAGACCGCGTTCATCGGGGCAGGAGCCGTCGTTGGCTCGGAGTTTCCGCGATTGCTCGATGTGCTCGGCGTCTCCAACGCGGTCGCGGGCGGCGGAATCCCCGACACGGTGCGCTGGAGCTTCTGGGCGGGAGCAGTGGCGCTGTTTCTTGCCGTCCTGTGGACCGTGCTGACGACGCGCGAGCATTCCCCCGAGGACCTTTCACGCTTCGGCGACGCAACCGATCATCCGCTCGACGACGAAGTGGTCGAGACGCTGGCTCGCCGCGGCCATGGTCCGAGCCTGCTGTGGATCCTCGGCGGGGCCCTGGTCATCTTCGCGGTGTGGCGATTCGGCTTCCAGAAGGAGATGTATCTACTCGGCGTCCTTCTGGTCGCCTACGGTCTCGCCCGGATCGCCGCCGTGCAGCTGGCCCGCTCTAGCAGCACTACGAACATGCTTGCGAATATCGTCGGGGATTTTTCCGGAATGCCGCGGCTGATGAAACGGCTGGCGCTGGTCCAGTTCTTCAGCTGGTCGGCGCTGTTCATCATGTGGGTCTTTACCACGCCGGTGGTCGCGCAGCGCTTCTACGGAACCACCGACCAGGCAAGTCCGATCTTCCAGGACGCGGGAAACAAGGTCGGCGAGCTGTTCGCAATCTACAACGGCGTCGCCGCTGTCGCCGCGCTGACCCTGCTGCCGTGGCTGTCGGCGCGGATCGGGAAGTCACGCACGCACATCGTCTGTTTGCTGTGCGGAGCGGCGGCCTTCGCCAGCTTCTTCATTATCCGCGACCGGGCGTGGCTGGTCCTGTCCGAAGTCGGCGTGGGGATTGCCTGGGCATCGATCCTCGCCATGCCTTACGCGATCCTGGCGTCGTCGCTGCCGCAGCGAAAGCTTGGCATCTACATGGGACTGTTCAACGTGTTCGTGGTCCTGCCGCAGCTGCTGGTGGCGACGGTGATGGGCACGATCATGAAGGCGTTGTTTCCCGACCAGCCAGTTTGGACGATGCTTGCCGCCGCGCTCGTCATGGCGGCGGCGGCTCTGGCAATGCTGCGGGTGGCGAAGATCGAAGGGCGCGGCGGGACCTGTTAAGCTTCCGCAAAAGCAAACGCCCGGATCGTTTCCGATCCGGGCGCCCTGCGTGACGATTGCTCGTCAGCCCCCTTGGATATGACGCGGCAAGGTTCCCCTGCACTGTGCCGCGATCCCCGAACCCTGACCCAAGGGTCTGTTGTCCGGACGGACGGACGCTATGCGGGCTTGGCCGTGCTGTCACTGCCGAACAGCAATTCCAGCAGCTTTTGTCACAGGCCTGTGTCGCCGCCGCAACATCTGCCGTGCCGGTTGCCACCGCCCTGCCGCCACCGTAGAGCGCGGCGCCATGCGCTGGTCACGAGCATTCCTCCCCGTTCTCAAGGAAACGCCCACCGACGCGCAGATCGTGAGCCACCAGCTGATGCTTCGCGCCGGCCTGATCCGGCAGACGGCGGCCGGCATCTACGCCTGGCTGCCGCTTGGCTTCAGGGTCCTCAAGAAGATCGAACAGGTCGTCCGTGAGGAGCAGGACCGCGCGGGTGCGCAGGAACTCCTGATGCCGACGCTGCAGTCGGCCGACCTCTGGCGTGAGAGCGGGCGGTACGATGCCTATGGACCCGAGATGCTTCGCATCCGTGACCGCCACGAGCGCGAAATGCTCTACGGCCCGACCAACGAGGAAATGATCACGACCCTCTTCCGCGATGAGGTGAAGAGCTACCGAGACCTGCCGCGCACGCTCTACCACATCCAGTGGAAGTTCCGCGACGAGGTGCGGCCCCGGTTCGGAGTGATGCGGGGGCGCGAGTTCCTGATGAAGGACGCCTATACTTTCGACCTCGACGAGGCCGGGGCGCGGCAGAGCTATTACACGCAGATGCTCGCTTATTTGCGAACGTTTCAGCGGCTCGGCATCCGGGCCGTGCCGATGAAGGCGGCGTCCGGCCCGATCGGCGGCGACCTCAGCCACGAGTTCATCGTGCTTGCCCCGACTGGCGAGAGCGAGGTTTTCTACGACGGCGCGTACGAGGAATTCGATTGGAATCAGTCCGAGCTTCGCTACGGCGACGAGGCGGGCTTGCAGGGCCTGTTCGATCGAGTGAATGCGACCTATGCGGCGACCGACGAGACCCATGACCTGGGCCGCTGGGCTGAGGTGCCGGAGGCGAGCCGGCGCACTGGGCGCGGCATCGAGGTCGGGCACATCTTCTATTTCGGCGACAAATATTCGGCCGCCATGAATCTCAAGGTGTCTGGCCGCGACGGCTCGCAGGTGACGCCGATGATGGGCAGCTATGGCATCGGAGTCTCGCGCCTGGTCGGAGCGATGATCGAGGCGAGTCATGACGAGGCGGGGATCGTGTGGCCGGAAGCGATCGCCCCGTGGAAGGTCGGCATCGTGACGATGCGCGCCGACGACGACTCTACTGTCGCCGCCGCGGAGGGGCTGTACGATCGATTGCGCGCCGCGGGCATCGAAACCCTCTACGACGACCGCGACGAGCGGGGTGGGGTCAAGCTCGGATCGATGGACCTGATCGGCCTGCCCTGGCAGATCGTGGTAGGACCGCGCGGCGTCGCCTCCGGGGTGGTGGAGCTCAAGAACCGCCGCACCGGCGAGCGCGAAGAGCTCAGTGCCGAGTCCGCGCTGGCAAGGCTGGCCGAGTGATCCTTAATCGATACGAGCGGATGGTCGCTCGCCGCTATCTACTTCCCGGCAAGGGCGAGGGGTTCATCTTCCTGGTCGCCAGTATCAGCCTGATTGCGGTCGCGCTCGGTGTCGCAGCGCTCATTATCGTGATGAGCGTGATGAGCGGCTTTCGCGCCGAGCTGTTCGACAAGATCGTCGGCTTGAACGGCCACGCGGTCGTCCAGGGGTATGAAGGGCGGCTGTCGGGCTGGGAATCGATTGCCGACGCCGCGCGGAAAGTGCCCGGAGTCACATCCGCGCTGCCGCTGATCGACCAGCCGCTGATGGCATCGGCGAACGGGCGGGTAGAAGGCGTCGAAGTTCGCGGCATGCGCGTCCAGGACCTGCTCGCGAACAAGACAATCGCGGGCAACGTCCAGGCCGGGGACTTGAAATCGATCGTGCCCGGGACCTCCAGGATCGCGCTCGGATCGCGGCTGGCGGACCAGCTCGGCGCCTATCCGGGGTCGCAGATCAGCCTGATCAGTCCGGAAGGGCGCTCCACCGTCGTCGGCACGGTACCGCGCATCGTCACCTACACGGTCGGCGCAGTCTTCGAGGTGGGCATCTACGACTATGACAAGTCGATGGTGATCATGCCGATGAAGGACGCGCAGGACCTTCTGATGATGGGCAACGAGGTCGGCAACATCGAGATCCAGACGAGCGACCCCGACCGGGTCCAGGAAATCCTGGCGCCGCTCCAGCCGGTTGTTCGGGGTCGGGGGGTCGTCATCGACTGGCGACAGATGAACTCCGCCCTCTTCCAGGCGCTGGAGGTCGAGCGGGTGGCGATGTTCGTCGTGCTGTCGCTGATCGTTCTGGTTGCGGTCTTCAACATCCTGTCGTCGCTGATCATGCTGGTGCGCGCCAAGACCCGCGACATCGCCATCCTGCGCACCATGGGCGCAAGCCGCCGAAGCATGATGAAGGTGTTCGTAACCGTCGGCGTGACGATCGGGTCGCTCGGAATCGTGCTTGGAATCATCCTTGGCGCAATCTTCCTCTACTTCCGGCAGGACGTGGTGGACGCAATCCAGGCGATCACCGGTCAGAATCTGTGGGACCCGTCGGTGCGGTTCCTGACCGACCTGCCGTCGAACAGCGACCCTGTGGAAATGGCGGCGATCATCATCATCGCGCTGGTGCTGTCGTTCCTGGCGACGCTCTATCCGGCGTACAAGGCGGCAAGCACCGACCCGGTGCAGGTGCTGCGCTATGAGTGAGCCGGTCCTTGCGACACGTGGCCTCGCGCGAAGCTTCACGCAGGGTGACGTCACGATCGACGTGCTGCGTGGCGTCGACCTCGCGATCCAGCCGGGTGAGATCGTCGCGCTGCTCGGCCCGTCCGGTTCGGGCAAGTCGACACTGCTGCAGGCCGTGGGATTGCTTGAGGGCGGTTTCGAAGGATCGATCCGGTTGCGCGGCGAAGAGGCCGCCGGCCTGAACGACGAAGGCCGGACCCGCGTCCGCCGCGAGACATTGGGCTTCGTCTACCAATTCCATCACCTGCTGCCCGAGTTCAACGCGCGCGAAAATGTGATCCTGCCGCAACTGGTCCATGGCGCCGACCGCGACGCAGCGAGCAAGCGGGCCGACGGCCTGCTGTCCACGCTGGGCCTTGCCAATCGTCTCGACCATCGTCCGGCCAAGCTGTCGGGCGGCGAGCAGCAGCGCGTCGCCGTCGCTCGTGCGATTGCCAACAAGCCGCCGCTGGTGCTTGCCGACGAGCCGACGGGCAACCTCGACGAGGCGACCGCGGACGTGGTTTTCGGCGAGTTCCTGAACCTGGTGCGCGGCGAGGGGAGCGCTGCGCTCGTTGCAACCCATAACGAGCGGCTCGCGGCCAAGATGGATCGTGTGCTGCGCCTGCACGAAGGACGGCTGCAATAGTGGAGCCGGGACCTGAGCCGGACGTTCAGGGCCCTATGCGCCGGCTCAATCCGACGGTGATCGCGCTTCTCGGGCTCATCGCCCTGATCGTTGGCATCTGGGTGTTCGCAGGAACGCGGAATGCCGACCAGGACAAATTGACGGGCAATGTGGTGACCGCCCAGGCCGACGGCGATCCGGAGAAAGCCTGCTCGTCCGACGCCACCTACGAGCTTCTGAAGCGAGCTCTGTTCCAGCACGCGGCGCAGCAGCGTGGCGGCGACCAGGCAACCTATGACCAGCTGTCCCAAGCCGCTTCGCTTCGTGTCGAGGATCCGGCGATGGAAAGCCAGGACAAGCAAACGGGCGCAATCAATTGCTCGGGATCGGTGTCGATCGACCTTCCGCCCGGAGTTGCAGCGGGCGGCGGGCGGACCAACCTGATGTCGGACGTCGATTATACGGTCCAGCCCGCTGCGGATGGCGGTAGCGATACTATCGTCCTGAAGAATGCCGATGCGCTGGTCGCTCCGCTCGCGACTTTGTCACGGACCGACCAAAACGCGCAGCAGCCGGCGGCCCAGCAGCCGGACGACACCAACTCGACAGATGAAGCAGCTGCGGATCAATCGCCGGCTTCGGCGCCCCCGGCTGTCACCGCTGCTCCGGCGCAAGCGCCGACGCCGCGTCCGGCCATGGCTCGGCCAAGCTTCGATTGCTCGGACGCGCACACCGCGGGAGAGGCCGCGGTCTGCTCCGACGCCGGTCTCGCGGCGCTCGACCGCAGCATGGCCGCGCAATATGGACGGGCGATGGCTCAGGCCGATCCCGATCAGCGTGACCTGCTGCAGGGGACCGGTGAGCGATTCCTGCACTATCGTGACCACTGCCCGACGCGCGCCTGCATCGGCGACGCCTACACGGGGCGAATGCGCGAGATCCGCGACATCATGGCCGGGACCTGGCGTCAGCCATAAAGCGGCGGCGATAGGTGGGGATAAGTGGCAGCGGCAACTTGCCGCCGGGTCCGTCGTCGCCACATAAGATCCACGTGACTCAGCCCTACGTCCCGCTGCGCGTGCTGTCGTCCTTCACCATGCTTGAAGGCGCGATGGAGCCCAAGACGATCGCCGAGCTAGCCGCGAGGCGGGGCTTTCCGGCCGTCGCACTGACCGACCGCAACGGGCTCTACGGAGCGATGTCGTTCAGCGACGCCTGCACTGCCAAGGGCGTGCAGCCGATTGTCGGCGCAATGCTCGGGGTTGCGCGGCCGCCAGAGATCGGGGGCGACGCGGGAATCGACTGGCTGGTGCTTCTGGCCCAGGATGAGACGGGCTACGCCAACCTCTGCAAGCTGGTATCCGCGGCGCATCTCGACCGTCCAGTGGAGCAGGAGCCGCATGTCGCCTTTGCAGCGCTGGAGCGGCTGAACTCTGGCCTGATCGTTCTGACCGCAGGGTCCGACGGCGCGCTCTGCAGGCTGCTAGCGGCCGGGCAGGCTGACAAGGCTCAGGCCTATCTGGACCGGCTGCAAAACCTGTTTCCGCAGCGGCTCTATGTCGAGGTCGTGCGTCGCGGCGATCCGGTCGAGGAGCATTCCGAGGATGCGCTGATCGACCTGGCTTATGCGCGCGACCTGCCGCTGGTCGCGACCAATCCCGCCGCTTATTCCGACCCCGCCTTCCACGCAGCGCACGATGCGATGCTGTGCATCGCCGGCTCGGCTTATGTCGAAAGCGCCGATCGCGCGACGTCGTCGCCGGAAGCATGGCTGAAGGACGCGGCATTGGTGACCGCGATGTTCGACGATCTGCCCGAAGCCATCGCCAACACCGCCGTCGTGGCGCGGCGCTGTGGCGTGGCAGCGCCGAAGCGCAAGCCGATCCTTCCGCGCCTTGGCGAAGACGAGGACGAGCAGCTGCGCGACGACGCGCGGGCGGGACTTCTTGCGCGGCTGCAGGGGCGCGGCGCCGACGAGCTCGCGCGCTACTCGGAACGGCTCGACTACGAGCTCGAAATCATCACCGGCATGGGGTTCGCCGGCTACTTCCTGATCGTCGCCGACTTCATAAAATGGGCGAAGGCGAACGATATTCCCGTGGGTCCTGGCCGCGGTTCGGGCGCAGGCTCGGTTGTCGCCTGGGCGCTCACGATCACCGACCTCGACCCGCTCGCGCTGGGCCTTCTGTTCGAGCGTTTCCTCAATCCAGAGCGCGTGTCGATGCCCGACTTCGATATCGACTTCTGCGAAACGCATCGCGACAAGGTTATCGCCTACGTCCAGCGCAAGTACGGGCGCGACAAGGTGGCGCAGATCATCACCTTCGGCCGGTTGAAGGCCCGAGCGGTTCTCAAGGACACCGGCCGAGTTCTGCAGATGAGCTATGGCCAGGTCGATCGGCTGGCGAAGCTCGTGCCCAACCTGCCGGCCGATCCGTGGACACTGGAGCGGACGCTCAACGGCATCTCCGAATTCAAGGCGGAATATGACGGTGATCCCGGCGTCAAACGTCTGGTCGACCTCGCAATGAAGCTTGAGGGCCTGCCGCGTCACGCCTCGACCCACGCCGCGGGCGTAGTCATCGGCGATCGCGCCCTCGACGAGCTGGTGCCGCTTTACCGCGATCCGCGCTCCGACACGCCGGTGACTCAGTTCGACATGAAGTACGTCGAGGCGGCGGGGCTGGTGAAGTTCGACTTCCTCGGTCTCAAGACTTTGTCCGTGCTGAGAGAGGGGCAGCGGCTGCTTGCCGAACAGGGCGTCGAGGTGGATTTCGGAAAGCTCGCGTGGGACGATCCGGCAGTCTACGAGTTGCTCCAGCGCGGCGACACCGTCGGCGTGTTCCAGGTCGAATCGGAAGGCATGCGGCGGACCCTGTCGGCAGTGAAGCCGACGGTGTTCGAGGACATCATCGCGCTGAACGCCCTCTATCGGCCTGGGCCGATGGACAACATCCCGATGTTCGGCCGCCGCAAGAACGGACAGGAGCAGATCGAATTTCCACACCCGCTCCTGGAGGGCATCCTCAAGGAAACCTACGGCATTTTCGTCTACCAGGAGCAGGTGATGCAGGCCGCCCAGATCCTGGCCGGCTATTCCCTCGGCGGCGCCGACCTGCTCCGCCGCGCGATGGGCAAGAAGATCAAGGCGGAGATGGACGCCCAACGCGCGACCTTCGTCGAGGGCTGCGCGACCCACAATGCCATCCCGGGCGCCAAGGCGAACGAGCTGTTCGACTTGATCGACAAGTTCGCCGGCTATGGCTTCAACAAGAGCCACGCGGCGGCTTACGCGCTTCTGACCTACCAGACCGCCTGGCTGAAGGCCCATCATCGGGCGGAATTCTACGCCGCATCGATGAGCTTCGACATCGCACTGACCGACAAGCTGGCGATGTTCGTAGAGGACATGCGGCGCGGCGGAGTCGACTGCCTGCCGCCCGACGTCAATGCCAGCAACGCGCATTTCACCGTCGAGCCACTCGAAGAGGGCAATTGCGTCCGCTACGCCCTCGGCGCGCTCAAGGGTGTCGGCGAGAAGGCGATGGAAGAACTCGTCGAGGAGCGAAGCCGGGGTGGGGCGTTCCAGTCGCTCGAGGACTTTGCCGGTCGCATTGACCCGCGTCTGCTGAACCGCCGTCAGCTGGAAAGCCTCGCTGCCGCGGGGGCCTTCGATGCGCTGGACGGCGATCGGGCGGCCGTGCACGCCGGCGCGGAGACGGTGCTCGCGCACGCCGCGAGCGCTCACGATCAGCGCTCGACTGGCCAGGCCGGTCTGTTTGGCGGAAGCGCGTCGGAGGCGGCGCCCATCCGGTTGCCGCGCGACGCGCCCTGGACGATCGCCCAACGCATGGCGCATGAGCGGGACGCGTTCGGCTTCTATTTCTCCGCGCACCCGGTGGATGCGCAGAAGCACCTGCTGGCCGCGCACAAGGTGCGCTCGTTCGCCGAGTTGGCCGACGTCCAGATCGCGGAAGGCGAGCGCGCCAACGCAAGCATGGCTGCGCTGGTCGAGGAAGCCCGGTGGCGGGTGTCCGCTCGGGGCAGACGCTATCTCATGGCAACGCTGAGTGATCCGTCGGGCCAGTTCGTCGCGACCGCCTTCGACGACGACGTTTGCGCCTCGCTCGAGGCTGCGGCGCGCGCGCAGACCTGTGGATTGCTCGGAGTCGAGTTGGATCGGCGCGCCGGCGACGAGACGCCGCGAGTCACCGTCAAGCGGCTTCAGCCGCTCAGCGACCTAGCCAGACGCACCCGGCTGCAGATGACGGTCCATGTGGGCGATCCAGGGACCATCGAACAGGTCGCGCGTGTGCTTGCCGATGCCCGGGGAGGCAACGGCAAGCTGCTGTTTGTCGTGCCCATCGCGTCGGGCGCCACCGCGACCGTGGTCGCCGGCCGCGACTTCAACTTGGACGGAGAGGTCGCTGCCCGGATCGAGCGGATCACCGGAGATGGCAGCGTCGAGCTTTCGACGCAGGAACCCAGGCTCGCGCTGGTCGGCTGATCCTCCCCGGCGATGGCCAGGGAGGATTGTCGGCTCATGCCATCCAGAAGCCGTCGC
>NZ_JAFAVR010000084.1 GCF_019242355.1 Sphingomonas sp.
AATGGCTTGAATTAGACTGCCCCGGCCCGCCAACCTGTCCCG
Organism: Sphingomonas sp.; assembly: GCF_019242355.1. Classification (GTDB taxonomy): domain Bacteria; phylum Pseudomonadota; class Alphaproteobacteria; order Sphingomonadales; family Sphingomonadaceae; genus Sphingomicrobium. The sequence goes on from NZ_JAFAVR010000084.1 coordinate 43, forward strand.
AGGCTGGACTGGAAAAAGTCCGCTCCATCACCCGCAAATCGGCTGAACAGCGTCCGCCGCGGTGCGTTCGTCGCTGCAAAGGAGCATCGCAAATGGCGGACCGGCAGCAGATCGTGGACCATGAAAAACGCGTGTCGCCACTGTCCGACCGCGAGATCCACGAAGCCGACGAGCGGTCCAGCACCAGCGCCAAGGTCGTCCACGAGGCCATCCGCATGGAAGGGACCGAGGAGCTGGACCGCCCGAGCGCGTCGATCGCCTGGTCGGGGCTGGCCGCGGGCCTGACCATGGGCTGTTCGATGCTCGGCCAGGGCATTCTTCGCGCCAGCCTGCGCGACGCGCCGTGGAGCGAGCTGCTGTCGGCGTTCGGCTACAGCCTCGGCTTCCTGTTCGTCACCATGGGGCGGCAGCAATTGTTCACCGAGACCACGCTGACGGTGATGCTTCCCGTGCTTCATCGCACGCATCGATTCAGCGCGGTCGCGCGCTATTGGGGAATTGTGTTCGCGACCAACATCGTCGCGACATTGCTGTTCGCCGCCGCGGCATCGATCCCGCATCTGTTCAAGCCGGAGACGGTCCAGGCGTTCACCGAGCTTGGCGTGAAGGCGGCATCGTGGGGTTTCGCCCTCACGCTGATCAAGGCGGTGGTCGCGGGCTGGCTCATCGCCCTCATGGTTTGGCTGATGCCGGCGGCTTCGTCGGCGAGGTTCGTGATCGTCATCCTGGTCACCTGGCTGATCTCGGTTGCGGAACTCAGCCACGTGATCGCCGGATCGATCGAGACCGCCTTCGCCGCCATGCACGGTGCGATCGGCTGGGACACTTATGCGATCGGATTCCTATTGCCCGCGCTGATCGGCAATTCGATCGGCGGGGTGGTGTTCGTGGCCGTGCTCAACCACGCGCAGGTGAAGGAAGAGATCTGACGGCACTGGCAAGAGCGAGCGCGTCGGCCGTCGCCGCCGAGGACGCGGTGTTGTCGAAGATGCACCAGGCGTCCTGATGCTCGCTGAGCAGGGCCGCGTAATGGCCGATGCGGTCGGCGTAGCTGGAGCGGTACATCACCGGCGATCCGTGCAGCCGCAAGTACGCGAACCCGCGCCAGCCGCCGGGGCGGTCGGCGCCTTCGAAGCGCGCGGGATCGGCGGCTACGCGGGCGACGCGCAGGCGGCGTAAGTGATCGTCGGCTTCCGGTGAGAACCAGCTGGCGTTGCGCGGCTCGCAGGCGACGGGGGTCGAGGCGCGGGCGCGTAGCGCCGTGAAGAAGCGGTCGGTTGCCGTCTCGTCATAGTCGAGCTTCGGCGGCAGTTGGACAAGCAGCGCGCCGAGCTTGTCTCCAAGCACCTCAACCTCCGCGACGAAGGCATCGAGCAACGCCTCGCAATCGGCGAGCTTGGCCTCGTGCGTGATCGTTTTCGGCAGCTTGACCGAGAAGCGGAAGCCAGCCGGCACGCTGTCGCGCCACCGCTCCCAGGTCGACGCTCGATGAGAGCGATAGAAGCTGCTGTTGATCTCGGCCGCGTTGAAGCGTGCGGCGTAGCGTTCGAGCGACGATCCCTCGGTCGGGAACTGGTCGGCGACGTTGCGCGGGATGGTCCAGCCAGCGGTGCCGATGTGGATGGTCATGGCACCGGAACGCGGCGAGGGCTGAGCCGTGCCATAGCCCGTCAAGTGTAACTTGACAGTCGACATGTCCACGCCTATTTCGGCCCATGCAGATCGAGAGCATCCGGCATAAGGCGCTGCGCCGGTTCGCCGAAACGGGGTCAAGAAAGGGCCTGCCAAGCGGATCGATCGAGCGGCTGGGCCGGATGCTGATGTATATCGAAGCGATCGCCGATGCCGAGGAACTCCGCGCGCCACCCAATTTCGGTGCGCACCGGCTGACCGGTGATCGTGAGGGCGAATGGGCGCTCACGGTCACAAGGAACTGGAGCATGACGTTCCGCGTCAATGCGGCGGGGGCCATCGAGGACATGGACCTGGAGGATTATCACTGATGGCGATCAAGATTCATCCGTCGATCTATGTTCATCCGGGCGAATGGCTTCGGAGGGAGATCGTCGAGCCGGCGGGCCTCAATGTCACGGCCGCCGCCGAACGACTGCATGTGACTCGTCAGGCGATGAGCAACCTGCTCAACGGCAACGCGGGCGTGTCGGCGGAGATGGCAATCCGGTTCGAGAAGGCGTTCGGAATCAGCGCGGACACGCTGGTCCGGATGCAGGCCGCGCACGAACTGGCGCAGGCGCGCGCGCATGAGGACGAGATCGAGGTGGCGGCTTAGGTTTGAGTTGGGCGGAGAGCGGACGTTCAATCTACGCAAGTCCATGCTTGTATCTTGCCGCCATCTACCCTCGCGACGCATCCCCTTGCGTCATCATCCGACCATTGACAGTGGCCGACGCCGGCTTTTCCGATCTGGCCACTTGAGGGCAGGCCGTGGGATACCTCCTGCTTCCATGACGGCGTGCCCTGCGCAGCGGGATCGGCGAGCAAAGAACGGTCATTGTAGCGGCACTCGCCTTCGCATTGCTTGCTATCGCTGCAAACCTTTCCGCGGTCCGCGAACAGATGAACGCAGACGGCTGCTTCTCGATCTTGGCGGAGCGGCCCTCTGATCATCCTTCCGCCAGACGTGAGGCATTGAGATGCCGCACTCTCTCGTGGCTGGGCGGCCGGTGGACGCTCCCCGCAAGCGCCAAGTGTTGCGACAAGAAGCGCAACGAGCAGCAGCGTGGTGGGAGCGATGCGCATGCGGACAGCTTAGGCGCTAGGCTGATGTCCGCAATGGGTCGAAAGCTGCCATAGGCCGGCTCACTCCGTGCTGACGAAACTGTCGAGCACCTTTTTCCGCCCCGCGTGCTCGAAGTCGATTTCGAGCTTGTTGCCTTCGATCACGGCGATGGTGCCGTAGCCGAACTTGCCGTGGAATACGCGCTGGCCGAGGGCGAGGTCGGTGCGGCCCTGGTTGCCGAGCGATACCGCTGACGCGCGGGCCTCGATGATGCGCGCGGGCTCGGGGTTGAAGCGGCCGCTCGACGAGGCGCGCTGCCAGCCGGGGCCGCGAGTGCTGGCGCGAGTGGATTGGGCGGCGGCGAGGTGAGCGAACGGGTCGGTTCGCTCCGACCATTGCGCTCGCCACAGGCTTTCGCCGCCGGTCATCGTGGTTTCTTCCTCGATGTGCGGCTTGGGCAGCTCGGCGACGAAGCGCGAAGGGATGGAGCTCGTCCACTGGCCGTAGATGCGACGGTTGGCGGCGTGGACGATGGTGCAGCGGCAGCGGGCGCGGGTGATCGCGACATAGGCGAGGCGGCGCTCTTCCTCGAGGCTTGCGAGGCCGCCCTCGTCGAGCGCGCGCTGCGACGGGAACACGCCTTCCTCCCAGCCGGGGAGGTAGACGGTGTCGAACTCCAGGCCCTTGGCGGCGTGGATGGTCATGATCGTGACCTTGTCGCCCTGCTTGGCCTCGTCATTGTCCATCACGAGGCTAACGTGCTCGAGGAAGGCGCCGAGGTTTTCGTACTCCTCCATGGCGCGGGTGAGCTCAGTGAGGTTCTCGAGCCGGCCGGCGCTTTCGGCCGAGCGGTCGGCCTGGAGCATGGCGGTGTAGCCGGATTCTTCGAGGACGATGCGGGCGAGCTCGGGGTGGGGGAGGTTCGAATTCCTCCCCGGAACGGGGAGGGGGACCGTCGGAACGACGGTGGAGGGGTCGCGAGCGGAGCGAGCGTGGGAAGTGGGGCCCCCTCCACCATCCTGCGGATGGTCCCCCTCCCCGTCCCGGGGAGGATTTCCAGAGGCCAGCATCCCCCGCCAGCGGGCGACATCGGCGACGAAGCGGCCGAGGCTGCGACGGGCCTGGGGGGTGAGCTCGTCGCTGTCGAGCATCTGGGCGGCGGCGAGGAGGAGCGGGAGCTGGGCGGCTCTCGCGTGGCGGTGGATGGCGGCAACCGCCTTGTCGCCGAGCCCGCGCTTGGGCTGGTTGACGATGCGCTCGAAGGCGAGGTCGTCGGCGGGCTGGGAGATCAGTCGGAGGTAGGCGATGGCGTCGCGGATCTCGGCGCGTTCGTAGAAGCGAAAGCCGCCGATGATCTGGTAATTGAGGCCGATCGCGATGAACCGCTCCTCGAACTCGCGGGTCTGGAACTGGGCGCGGACGAGGATGCCGACGTCGGACAGGGGCCGGCCGCGGGCGAGGGCGCTTTCGATCTCCTCGCCGATGCGGCGCGCTTCCTCGGGGCCGTCCCAGACGCCGATGACGCGGACCTTGTCGCCGTCGCCGCGGTCGGTCCACAGCGTCTTGCCGAGGCGGCCGCTGTTCTTCGTGATGACGCCGTCGGCGGCGGACAGGATGTGCGACGTCGATCGGTAATTCTGCTCCAGCCGGACGATGGTCGCGCCGGGGAAATCCTTTTCGAAGCGCAGGATGTTGGCGACTTCCGCGCCGCGCCAGGAATAGATCGACTGGTCGTCGTCGCCGACGCAGCACAGGTTGCGGCGGGGTTCGGCGAGCAGGCGCAGCCATTCATACTGACCGCTGTTGGTGTCCTGATATTCGTCGACGAGGATGTATCTGAAGCGGTCGCGATAGGCCTCGAGCACGTCCGGCTGGGTGCGGAAAATGACCAGCATGTGCAGCAGCAGGTCGCCGAAGTCGCAGGCGTTCAAGGTGCGCAGGCGATCTTGATATTGCGCGTAAAGCTCGGCGCCGCGGCCGGCGGCGAAGGCTTCGGACTCGCCGGCGTCGACCTGGGCCGGGGTCCAACCCCGGTTCTTCCAGCGGTCGATCAGGCCGGCGAGCTGACGCGCGGGCCAGCGCTTCTCGTCGAGGTTGGCGGCCTGGATGAGTTGCTTCAGCACCCGTAGCTGATCGTCGGTGTCGAGGATGGTGAAGTTCGACTGCAGCCCGGCCAGCTCGGCATGAATCCGGAGCATGCGCGCCGCCACCGAGTGAAAGGTGCCGAGCCACGGCATCCCCTCGATCGCCCCGCCGGAGATGGCGGAGACGCGCTCCTTCATCTCGCGCGCGGCCTTGTTGGTGAAGGTGACAGCGAGGATC
>NZ_JAFAVR010000195.1 GCF_019242355.1 Sphingomonas sp.
GACGGGTACGCCGGCAGTCGCCGCGGCCTGTCGGACATTGTCGAGGACCTGCGCCTTGCGCGCTTCGTCGCGCACCGTATCGCGGGTCGGCTTGATCCGGGCGGCGGCGTCCATGTAGCCGAAACGCCGGCCGAGCAGACGGACAAGCTCGCGGTCCACGGCGTCCACGCCGGCGCGGACCTCCGTCATCGTCGTGCAGTCTTTTGGCGTCAGAACAGGGTGCATGCTTCCTCTACCACAGAGCCGATCGATCCGGCCTAGGCCCTAGTTTCTCGGAGGCGAATGACAAGTTCTCGCACAGGCATGGAGTCTTGGCAGACTCGAGCAACGCTCTCTCCGTTGATCTGGGGTAAATGGAAATTTAATCGACCCTTTTACAGCGCATCGCGCTACTGCTTGCTTCAGAGTCTCGAGACGGCGTTAACCTAGTTAACAGCGGAAAACCGAGCGGCAACAGCGGTTCATGTTTCATTTCAGCACAGTGCCGATCCCCGGAATTCCTTCCGTTTACAAGTGGAACCGCTGCGTTTACAAAGTGTTTACCTAACTCGGATTCGCTGGAGTGCAGAAAGGGGGAGCGATGAGGGCTCCGTTTGCTCACCGTAAGATCGCTTTCCTGTCAGCGGCTGTTCTCGCGAGCGCTGGTGCGTCAACGATGATGTTCTCAGGAGTTGCACCGATGATTGGTGCCGGCGCCGCCAACGTCCTCGGGATCATGCACGACCGTTCGCCGGGCCATCGCGCCGCGGGGGCGGTATCCAACAAGCATCCTCGCCAGAAGGTGATGGCGCACAAGGTCGTCCACAAAGCCAAGCCGAAGCCGAAGAAGAAAAAGCGGGTCTCGCAGGTTCTTCCGACGTCGGTTCCGGCCGCCGCGCCTGTCGACGCCGTTCCGCCGATCGCCGGCGCAGCGACGCCCATTCCCGCCGCGATCGCTCCGATCGCGCCTGCGGTGATCCCGGCCGCGTCGCACGGCGGCTTCTTCATCCCGCCATTGTTCATCCCGCCCGGAGGCGGCGGCGGTGGAATCATCCTGACTCCTCCCCCTCCTCCCGGTGGTGGTGGTGGTGGTCCGCCCCCGGTTCCTGGCGTTCCGGAACCGAGCACGTGGGCGATGATGATCACCGGCTTCTTGTTCGTCGGCGGGCTGCTTCGTCGCCGTCGTCGGCAAGAGGAGGAAGCCGGCTCGGCTCCTCTTGGCGCCGTGCCGTCCGCTCAATAGCGGCGCTCAGCACCAAAGATCCGAGCCCGGCGTCCAATGCTGGCCACCACTGAGAGCCCGCCGCGCAGGCCGTGGCGCGGGCGACCCCGGCTCATCGCGATTGCAATGCTGGTTAGCTGCGCCCTGACGGTTTCATCATGCCACAAGGCGCCGGCGGCTCCGGTCACCGTGCAAAGTATCGACAGGGCGGGCGACCGGATCGAGTTCGCGACGCCGCAGCCGCTGAAGGTGCCCGGTGTGGGCGACGTCCATCACGACGTGAAAAGCCTCCTCAACGTTACGACGCCACTCGGCTACGGCGAATATGTGTGGAACACCGACGGCATCCCGAAGGGGCCGACATGGGTTCTGGTCGACCTCGGCGCGCAGACAATGTCTGTGTTCCGCTCCGGTCACGAGATCGGCACCGCTGTCCTGTTGTTCGGCATGGATAGCAAGCCGTCGCCGGTCGGCGACCTAAAGATCCTTGAGAAGAACAAGGACTATTGGTCGCACACCTACGACGCGGCGATGCCCTATGCGTTGCGGCTGACGAACGACGGCGTCGCGATCCACGGCAGCGAGGTCGAGCTCGGATCGGCGACTCACGGATGTCTTGGCGTTCCGGTCGACTTCGCGCGGCGCCTGTTTTCTGTCATGAATGTAGGCGACGAGGTCATGATCCTGCCTGCATCCCGTGGTCACAAGGCCTGACGCCCAACCCGTCCGCACCGAAGCGGGCCGGGGATTGCTTGGCCATGCGCTGAGCTTTCCGCGACTTCTTCTCATTCTCGGGATCGTGGCGCTGGTCGTCCCGACCCTATTATCTCTCGCCAGCGACTATTGGAGCACGGACAACGGGGTCCACGGCCCCATCCTTCTCGCGACGGGTGCCTGGCTCTTGTGGCGGGAGCGAGTGTTCATCGCCGCCAATGAGCGGGCGGTGCGGTCCGCCGGGCCGGTCCTGGTCCTGCTCCCGCTTCTGTTGCTCTATGTCTACGGGCGGGCACTCCATGTGCTCACGGCGGAGACTGCGGCGCTCTACCTGGTCCTCGTCGTGGTCGCATTCGCCGCCTGGGGCGCGACGGTCATGCGGCACCTATGGTTTCCGGTCCTCTACCTCGCATTCCTGATCCGGCCGCCGTCTGGGCTGATTGCCGAGACGACTCAGCCGCTGAAGATCTGGATTTCGGCCACCGCGGCCTGGCTGCTCCGGGAGTTCGGCTATGCGATCGCAAGCTCCGGGGTGACCATCCAGGTCGATCAATATGAGCTGATGGTCCAGCAGGCATGCGCCGGTCTAGGCTCGATCTTCAGCCTGCTTGCGATCGGCCTCCTGTATCTTCACCTGGTATCGCGCGCCCGGGGCTGGACGCGCGGGTTCCTCCTGCTCGCGATCATTCCGATGGCCGTGCTTGCCAACCTGCTGCGGGTCATCATCCTCATCCTGCTCACGGTTCACCTGGGCGAGGGTATTGCGCAGGGCTATGCCCACCAGCTTGCCGGCATGGTCACCTTCGGGATGTCGCTTGCCGGATTGATGGCGCTCGATCTGGCGCTTGGGTGGTTCTCCGCGCTTCGCCGGCCAAGGCGCGCATGACGACCGCGCAGGACACCGCGCCGATCGACCCGGGCCGGCGCGAGCTGCTGCTCGGCGGCACGCTGCTGGTTACCGCGGCCGCGGCGGGCGTCGTCCGGTTCCGGTCGGTGGACGTTCAATCGACTGCCCGGCCGGCCCTTGGCCAGATGATTCCGAACCGCGTCGGCGATTGGGTTCGGCAACCCTTTGCCGACATCCTGATCCCGGTCGGCGAGACGGGCGAAGACAAGACCTACGACGATCTATTCACCGGTTATTACGCGGATGTTGGCGGCGCGGGCATCATGCTGCTGATCGCCTACGGATCGGCGCAAGTTGGCGACACCGAGCTGCATCGGCCGGAGGTCTGCTATCCGGCCGCCGGATTCCGGCTGAAGCGCTGGCCGGACGTGACGCTCGATTTCGCGGGCAAGCAGGTCCGGGCCGCGGTGACGACGGCATCGGCGCCGGAGCGCATCGAGCAGATGCTCTACTGGAGCCGACTTGGACACGACTTCCCGACCACGTCTCTCGCGCAGCGCTGGTCGATCCTGCGCCAGATGCTGCGCGGCGCCGTACCCGACGGCGTGCTGGTGCGGATGTCGACGATCAACGGCGACCGCGAGGAAGGGCTGGCGATTCTCGAGCAGTTCGCTGGCGATCTGATGATGTCCGCGCCGCCGGCGCTGCGCACGATGCTGGTCGGGACCGCCTAATGATCCTCGCGAGCGTCGGGACGGCTAAAATGGACGTAGGCGATGAAGCCCAATGTCGCGGCAATGACGACCACGGCAGCGGCCCGCTGGCCCGTGTTGCCGAGCCAGTCGCCGACCGCGCAACCTGCGGCCGCAATCGCATACTGCCACAGTGGGTTCTGGCGTGCGCGGCGGTCCGCGGATTGCTGGAGGAAGTGGGTCACGAGCCCAGCGAAGATTATGATCGTGATCCAGTCGAATGCGGTGTCCATTGCTGACTCCCGCTGTCTCACAGGATCGACGCATGTTCAAACGCCGCAGCTCCCGCTGGGTCGTCCTGCCGCTTGCCGCGCTCTGCGCCGGCTGCCACGGCGAGGCGACGGAAGGGCAGGTGCTGGCCATCGTCAACGGCGAGGAGATCACGATCCCCGAGCTGAACGCCGAAGCACAGGCGCGTGGTCTCGTGATCGGCAACGATGCCCACGCGCGCCAGGCTCTCCTGCATGAACTGATCGACCGTCGCCTGCTTGCGCAGACGGCCCGCAGGGAGGGTCTCGACCGCACGCCGGACTACATCCTCCAGTCGCGGCGGGCCGCGGAGCTTACCCTGATACAGCAACTGTCCGAAGTCGCGGGTCACGCGGCACGCCAGCCCACGCCTCAGCAGGTGAGCGGCTTCATTGCCGCCAATCCCCAGGCATTCGCTCAACGCAGCGTCGTGACCGTGGAGCAGATGAGCCTGCCGGGACCGCTCGCGCCGCCACAGCTTGCGGCGATTTCGGACGCGGCCTCGCTCGAGCAGGCGGCGGCGACGCTGGGCAATCGCGGTCTCGCGAGCACGAAGACGATGCAAACGTGGGACACGGCGCGGCTCGATCCCGACTCGGCCTCGCTGTTGCTGAAGGCACCGGCCAATCAGCTCTTGGTCCTTCACCCGCCCGGGTTCGGCTGGTTGGCGGTGCGCAAGATTAGCGCGGCGCCGGAGCCGGTTCCTCCAGACCAGCAGCAAGCAGTCGCCCAAGGACTGATCAAGGAGGAGGTTTTGCAGCAGAATGAGGCACTTCTGCTCAATCGTGCGCGTTCCCGAGCGACCATCGCATTGACTAAGGACGTGCCGGCGCCGCGCCGCTGAGAAGGCCGCCGGCCCTGGCTCCACCAGGCGCTGGCTGTTCCAAAGCAGAACAGTGTGTTACGTGTCTGTTGCGGAACCGTTTTTTGGATCCGAGAAGGAACCTTGCATTGATCGGGGCGTTGGGCTGCGGTTAACGGTTTCTTAATTGATTTTCGCCGCGCGTTTCGCGGTGCCGTGAGTATTGGGAGCGGTGGCGGGGATGGAATTCTTTTTCGACGGCGAGCAACAGCTGGCCGATCCCGAAGCGGAGAGCCAGCGCAGGCCCGCCGAGGCCCGGCCTGCAGCACCTGCTTCGCGCCCGGCATTGCGGATGGATGATAGCGAGCAGTCCCCGCGCGCCCTTTCGGCGCTTCAACAGCGCAGCAAGACTCGGCGTGTGCAGGCTTACGGTCTGCTGCTCGGCGGTGACCTCCTGGCGATCTTCCTGGGTTTCGCGGCCGGATCGTTCGCGCGATACGGCAACCTTCACAGCATGGACTGGATCCGGGTCGCGATGGCGGCCGTCCCGCTGTTCATCGCGGGCGCCATGCATCGCAAGGCTTATAGCCTGGAGACGCTCGCTTCGGCATCCAAGGGCATCCGCCGCGTCGCGGCCGCTCTCGTCGGCACTTTCGCCGTCCTGTTCGTCGTCTCCTACTTCCTGAAAGCGGAGCAGGATGTCTCCCGCTTCTCGATCGGCGTCGGGGTGGTCGCCACGCTCGCGATTGCGACCACGTTCCGAACGATCGTGTCCAATCGCCTGCGCAGGACCTTCGGGCCGCTGACTGCGACGGTCGTCATCTGCGACGAGACGTTCGTCGAGCCGATCCCGGGCGCGGTCATCGTCAATGCCGTTGCCGCCGGCCTTCGCCCGGAGCCGCGCAACCCGGCGATGATCCACCGGCTCGTCCAGCTCCTGTCGGGCGCCGACCGGGTCGTCGTCGTCTGCCGGCGCGAGCTTTGCCCCGGCTGGGCGACCATGCTGAAATGCGCTCACGTCCGCGGCGAGATCCTTGCCGACGACGTGCAGTCAGTCGGTGCGGTGGCAATCGGTAGAATGGCCGGACGAACGACCCTCGTCGTGTCCGCGGGGCCGCTTTCGACCCAGCAGCGCGTCGTCAAGCGGGTCTTCGACCTGGCGCTGACCGTTCCGGCTGTGATCTTCTTCGGCCCGCTGCTTGCCGCGGTTGCGATCGCGATCAAGCTGGACAGCGCCGGTCCGGTCTTCTTCCGCCAGAAGCGCGTCGGCTTCGGCAACAAGCTGTTCGATGTCTACAAGTTCCGCAGCATGACGGTGGAGCAGGAGGACCAGCTGGGCACTCGCTCGACCGGTCTGTCCGACGATCGAGTCACCCGCGTCGGCCGCTTCATCCGCCGCACCAGCCTCGACGAGCTACCTCAGCTGTTCAACGTGCTCAACGGCACGATGAGCCTGGTCGGGCCGCGTCCCCATGCCATCGGCTCCTTCGCGGGCAACCTGCTGTTCTGGGACGTCGACGAGCGTTATTCGCACCGGCACCTTTCGAAGCCGGGCATTACCGGCCTTGCGCAGGTGCGGGGCTTCCGCGGCACCGCGCATCGAGTCGAGGATCTCAGCCAGCGACTTCAGTCGGACCTCGAATATATGAGCTGCTGGTCGATCTGGGCGGACATCATGATCCTCCTGAAGACCGCCGGCGTGATCGTCCATCCGAACGCTTACTGAGCGGCGCTTGCCGGGCGGCTAGCCGCCACCCAAGGCGTCCCGGTAGACCTCGAGCGTCCGTTCCGCGATCCGATTCCAGTCGAACGACTCCCGCATCCGGTCGACATCATAGGCATATTCGCTGGACCTTCGGCTCAGCGCGAGCGCCAGAGCCCGCTCATTGCCCGCCGGGAAATAGTTGCGCTCGTCGAGCCCCAGGTCGCGGTTCGGGACGATGTCGCTCAGCAGCATCGGGGTCCCGCACGCGGCCGCCTCCAGGGCGGAGATCGGCAACCCTTCGTGGAGCGACGGCAGGACGAACAGGTCGGCTTGCTCGTACAATCGCCTGAGGACGGATCGTGGCTGCGCGCCGAGGAAGCGCACCTGGTCATCCGCCTGCCGCAGAAGCTCGCGCGAGAAGGGCGATCCGTGGATGTCGCTGCCGACGATGACGAGCTTGCGCGGATCCCGGCTCTCGCGAAAGGCGCGGATCAGCTGGTCGAAGCCCTTCTCCGGGACCAGGCGGCCAATCGCGAGGATGTAGCCCTTCGGGTCGAGCCCGAAGTCCGCCAGGACCTCCGCGGAGGACCGGTCGGGCGGCAGCTCGGGCGCGCCATTGGGAATGTAGCGGATACGATCCGCGCGTTTCGGGAATTGCCGTTTGAGCCGCTCGGCGAGGGTCGGGGCGACGGCAATCACCTGATGGGCGCAGCCGACCCCCAGGCGCTCGCCAAGACGCAACATCGCCTTCGCGAAACCGCCCCATTTCGCCCTGTCGTAATCGTCGCCGTGATGGGTCATGACGACGCGGAGGCCAAGTCCGCGCGCCAGCGGAGCCATGAGTGCGGGGCCGATCGCGTGGATATGGACGGCGCGCGAGCGGCGCGCGGCGCGGAGGACGGCGAGGAAGGTCGAGACGATGGCTTCCGTGCTTGCGCCGCTCGGCGCCGGCACGCCGACGACGCGGACCCCCCGATAATCATAGGGGCTGGTCGGCAGAAACGCCCTTCGGCCGACGGCTTCGATGCGCAGATCTGGCGCCAGCGCCGCCACTCGCGGCAGCAGTTCCTCGCAATGGGATTCGACGCCGCCCATCACGCCCGGGATGCCGCGCAATCCGGTGACGCTAAGGTCGATTGGACGCACCGGCTGCTTAGCTGGCAAGCGCCGTCGGATGCACGGCCTTCACGACTTCGGCGAAACTGCCGGCCTGCGTGATCCTGCCATGTTCCATGCGGTAGACGCGATCGCAGTCGCGAAGCGTCGTCGTCCTGTGAGCGATCATGAGCACCGTATAGCTTCGCCCGAGCTTTCGGATCGAGTCCATGATTCCGGCTTCGGTCGCGTCGTCGAGCGCGCTGGTCGCCTCGTCCAGCACCAGGATCGATGCCTGCTTGTAGAGAGCGCGGGCGATGCCGATGCGCTGCCGCTGGCCGCCTGACAACCTGACCCCGCGTTCGCCGATCGTGGTGTTCAGCCCTTCGGGAAGCCCCGCGATCATCTCCTCGAGCTCCGCCTCTTGGCAGGCATGCAGGACTCGTCCGTGATCGATCTTTTCACGCGGAATGCCGAACGCGACATTTTCCAGAATCGACGCGTCGGAAAGGAAGATGTGCTGCGAAACGTGCGCGATCTGCTTCTGCCAGCCGCGGACATTGTGCTCGTCGAGAGGCTCGCCGTTGATCGTGATCTGCCCGTCGGTCGGCCGCAGGAGGCCCATGACGAGGTCCATGAGCGTGCTCTTGCCGCTTCCGCTCTTGCCCAGAAGGCCGGTCCATGACCCGCGCTTGATGGTCAGGTCGACGTTCCGGATCACCAACGGCCCGTCGTCGTGATAGCGATAGCTGACGTTCTCGATCCTCAGCGTGTCTTCGAGTGGGATCGGAACGATGTCCTTGTCGCCGACGAACCGCTGCGGCAGCGGAAGCTGCAACAGCTCGACGACGCCGATGAATAGCGACCGCTCGCTCAGCGCATTGGCCCAGGCGGCGTAGATCTGCTGGAGAAGAGGCATCAGCCGCTGCGCGCCGAGGGCAAGAACGGCCAGGACGGGCAGAGACCCCTCGAGCGTTCCGTTGACGGCGTTCAGCACCACGGCGATGCCGACGATGAACACCATGCCAAGGGCCTCGACGACGAAGCGCGGCGTGACTGCGATCAGGGCGTTGGCGGCCTGGGCATCGCGAAGCGTCTCGTCGAGCTCCGCGAACTTCTTGATGTAGACCTGCTGCGAATTGTCGATCAGCACGTCGCGGATGCCGCCCAGGCCCTCCTGGACAGCCTGCACGCGCATCCCGCGCATGACGCCGATCTTCTTGGCATTCTTGCGCAACCGGGACTTGGTCAGGAACGAGGTCAGGATATAGATGCCGCCGAAGCCGAACAGCGCGGCAAGGGCGATATCCGGCTTGATGAGCAGCAGGCCGCCGACGATGAACAGACTGAGCGTCACCGCGGAAAGGCCCTGCATTACCGGCAGGAACATGCTGGTGAGCAGCCGCTGGATGTTGTTGACGGTCGCAACGATGGTGCTGCTGTTGAGCCCGGCGTGAAAGCTGTACGGCTGGTAGAGCATTCGCTCATAAAGGCCGACGCCAAGGTCGTAGGCGAGACGAAAGGCGAAGCCCTGCGACGACCAGGCGAGGGTTATCCGGATCGCCGCGGACGCGATCGCCACCACGCAAAAGGCAGCGGCAAGGGTCGGCAGCGACAGCGATGCGGGGTTGATTCCCAGAGCGACGATGACATGCCCGATTCGCGACGTGCCGACATGGGCCGGGTCGGCCATGAACGAGAGCAGCGGGAACACGGCCGCGAGGGTGAACGCCTCGGCGATGCCGCCCAGGATCATCAGGAAAAGCAGGCCTAGAGCCTGCCAGCGCCGACGCATCGGAAGAAATTCGCGTATCAGCCACTTCATGGCCGTGCCGAGGTCCATATCACTTTCAAGCACTAGATCGACACTGCCTTGAGTTGAGGCCTTGGTCGGGCCTGGACGGTTATCGTCTTACCCCCTCGGCTATAATAAAGCGTATAGCCCCAAAGGAGGCCGAACACGATGTTCCCTTCGATCAGCCACAGCGGCATGGTCGCAAGGTTGAGAATGATGAAGCATAGATGCGCGGCCACAAGCTTCCAACGGTCCTGCTGGGAACGGAGCGCCACGACCAGCCCCGAGATGAACATCCCGGCGAGTGCGACGACTCCCAGGATGCCATATTCGAAGAGATAATCCACGAACGAATTGTGGGCGTAAAGGTCGAAGTACTGCTCCCAGCTCTCGGGGCCGAAACCGACCAAATGCCGCAGCTCGGGCGCTGCCTTCCACATGTAGAGATACTCGCTCCAGATCTGGAACCTGCCGGAGAGGAGCTCACGATCGGCGTTGCCGAACTCGCTGGGCGGCTTGATGAGCGATGTGCCCGACTGCAGGACGACCTGAAGATCCTTGAAGCGATCCAGCGTCATCAGTGCGAGGCCACCCGCGACGACGACACCGACGCCGGCAAGGATGGCAATCATGCCGCGCAGCCTGCGGTCGACCGGACGATTGATCGCGTAGAGGGTGTAGTAGATGATCAGCGGAAAGGCCGCCAGGATCGCGGTGCGGTAATTGGCAAGCACGATGCTGAGCATGATCAGCGGGATGGTGACAAACTTGATCCAGCGCGGGATCGCCCGGGTCAGCGCGATCATGATCAGCAAGGCGATGAGCGCGATCGAGAATGCCGCCTCGTGATAATAGCCGCCGATGTAGGCGGCGCTGCCCTCGCCCTCGCTTGCCTTCGGCACATGCAGGATGATCGAGAATATCTGGAACACCAGCAGCGGTGCGAAGCTCACCAGCAGGCTGAGCACGAACTTCTTCGGGTCGCCGTTCCTGAGGGCTCGATAGGTATGCATCGCAAGCGCGATCGCGAGGCCGAACTTGGTCATCGGTTCGAACGCGGTGAGCAGAACGTGATTGACCAGTGCGCTTATCCCGATGGCCGCCAGGATCACGTAGATGGGCAGCAGCACCTTGCTAAGAAGCAGCCGCTTCGGCAGCAGCAGGATGCCGAGCACGAACAAGCCAGCGGATCCAAGGGCCGTGCCAGAGATCGGGCCGACGACATGCTTGAACGTGTATATATGATACGAGGAGAGCATGAACCGCATCCAGCATGCGAACACGACATATCGCGCGCTCGTGCTGCCGGCCTTCCGAAGGCCATACAGAAGCAATACGAAAAGCAGGACGCTTAACGGCAACTGGACCGACATGGGCAGGCCGGGCGCCGCAAAATCTGCGCCTTGCGGGGCGACTTTCGGGTTCACGCCGCTCTGCTCCCTGGACGAGCGCCGGACGCAAGCGCCTGTGCGATGAGGTCACCATAGCGGGCGATCTGCGCGGGCGCGGCAAAGGCCTGGACCCGCTGCTCGCCGAGCCGCCCGAGCCGGGCGCGCAGGCCCGGATCCGCAAGCATTCGCAGGCCGCTCGTAAAGGCTTCGACATCGTCGACGGCGACCAGCAGGCCGCCCTGGCCCTCGATAACCTCGCCCGGCCCCGGCGACCGCTCGACGTCGAGGATTTCCGCCGGGCTGAACCGGCAATCCGATGCAAGGACCGGAATGCCGAGTGCCATTGCCTCGACGAGGGAGTTGCAAAAGCCCTCGTGTCGCGACGTCAGCATGAACACTGATGCGCGAGAGAGGACGGCGAACGGATTGGCGGCATGGCCGGGCATGACGAGCCGGTCGCCGAGACCGCACGAATCGCCGATCGCGCGCAGCTCCTGGCGCAGCGATCCTTCGCCGAGGATGACCAGCCGTCCTTCGACGCCGCTGGCCGCAAACGCGCGGATGGCGACCGGCAGGTTCTTTTGCGGCTCGAGCCTGGCAAGCATCACGACATCGCCGGGCCGGACCTCGATCGACGGCGGCTGCTCGCCTGCGGAGCGAATGGCGTCGACGTCGACCGGGTTGTTGATGACCGTGATCCTGCGGGGATCGACTCCATAGTCGCCGGCCAGGGACTCGTGCAGCCCGCTGGATACCGCGATCACGCTGTCGGCTCGCTTGTAGGCGAGACGAACGATCGCACGGGCAAGCGCCGGCATCCGGCCATGCGACAGTTGCGCGGTGGTGTCGTTGCGCTCACTGATCACGACGGGACAGCGCGCGCGCCTGGCCGCGGCCACCGCTGCGACGTTCGCCCGCGTCAGGAAGCTGAAGACCAGCTGCGGCCGAAGCCGTCCGGCAAGGGCCGACAATTGGCGGACGCTGCGGACGAGACTGCCGCGGCAGTCGAGCTGGTGGATGTGCACCCATTCCGGCAGGGAATAAGCGGCTGGCTCCTGGTCCAGGAGCGCTACGTGCACTTCGAAGCGGCGGAGCATCGGCTCAAGCCCGGCGAGAACCGTCGAAAACACGCGTTCGGCGCCTCCGCCGGCGAGCGAGTTGACGACAAACAGCAGCTGTCCAGACGGTGCGCGCGCGCTTTTGCCTCCGGCGCGATCCGTCTCGGAGCGGAGCAGTGCCGGTTCGTCTGCTTCCGAGGACTCGACGTCGTTGTGAAGCAATGCCTCAGGCCGCCTTGGCCGCGTAACTCTGGTAATAATAAACATCGTCGCCAAGGCTTCCGACCGCGGTCCAGCTCAGGCTGACCCGGCTCAGGACCGCACCGGCGAGGTTCGCCTTGGCCCGGGTAAGGAGGTCGATCGCCTTGCGCGCCACCTCGACCGGAGTCTTGCGCCAGCGCACGACGAGAACCGTTGCGTCCGCCATCGCGCACAGCACGCGCGCCTCGGCGACCGGAAGAATCGGCGGCATTTCGAGCAGCACCAGGTCATAGGAATCGCTGACCCGCCGAAGCAGGGTCCGCATCGCCCGGGACGTGATGACGTCGATCGCCGGATGCGCTGACGCAGTGGCAGGAAGCACGTCCATGCCCGTTGCGGGATCCTTGACGATGGCGTCGCTCAGCCGAGCCTCGTCGCGCAGCACCTCGTAGAGGCCGGCGCGGGGTTCGGGCGCGAAGAAGGTCGACGCAGCGTGACGGCGAAGATCGCAGTCGATCAGCAGGACGCGCGTGCCGGCGGCGGCCGCCGATCGCCCGAGGCACATCGTGGTCGTAGTCTTGCCCTCGTCCGCGACCGCGGAGGTGACCGCGAAGACCTTCCGGGTCTGGCCGTCCTGGCCAAGGTTGAGGCCTGTCCGGACCGACCGCAGGGACTCCGCGAAGACCCCGGTCGGATGACTCAGCAGGTGATCGGCGATGCTCCCCGGCGAGCCGTGCTTCAGCGGCGCATCCTTGACCGTGCGGACGTCCGGAACGGCCGCGAGGACCGGAATTCCGAGGGCCTTCTCGGTCATCGCCTGGTTGAGCATGCCACCTTCCATGTTCTCGAGCGTGGTTGCGATCAAAGCGCCCGCGAGCAGGGCGGCGACAACCCCGCCGATCAGATAGGCAAGGAGATTGGGCGAGCTCGGCGCTGTCGGCGGCGCTGCGTAGGCGACGATATAGGCCTTGCTCTGCTCGGTGCCCTGGGACGCCAGCTTCTGCTTATACTGGTCGAGCAGCGAGGCGTAGAGCGTCTTGGCCGAATCGGAGTTGCGCTCGAGCTCGGCGAGGTGAACGGACGCCGCATTCGCCCGCATCAGCGTCGACTGCTGCTCATTGACCGAGCCGCTGAGTGAGGACGCCCGATTGCGGGCCACCTGCGCATTGGCGGCGACGCCCTGGCGTACGCGGGACTCTTCGGCGGCTAGCGCGCTGTTCACCGTGGCCAGCTGCTCGCGAGCGCTGACCAGCGACGGGTAGTCGTCGGCATAGCGCTGAGAGAGGTCCGCAACCTGGCCCTGGAGCTTGGCCTGGTCGGATCGGAGGCTGCTCAGAGCCCCGGTGCTGGTCGCATCGGCAAGCGCCGCGCCGCTGGCTGCCTTCGACTGAGCCTCGGCTTCGTCGGCGCGGGCCGTCGCGAGCTGCGTATTCAGCTGCT
>NZ_JAFAVR010000207.1 GCF_019242355.1 Sphingomonas sp.
CTGCGTCATCGCCCAGTCGAGCGGCACCCGCTCGCGGGGACGCTGCTGCAAGACAAGCTTCCACGTCTCGATGGCCGCGCTCAGAGCGGCGTTGGTGCCGTGCTCGTCGCCCTCGCGGTAGAGCGCATCGGCCTGACGCTCGCGGTAGCCCGTCGCCTCGTCCACATGCCCGGGCGGCACCAGCTCCGCCGCCTGCCCGAACAGGTCGGCTGCCTGCGCGTAATGCAGCTCCGTCATGGCCAAATCACCCTCGGTGGCGGTCGATGCCGCGGCCCCGAGCAGCTGTGCATCCTCCGCGACCTGCGCCTGCTCGCGCAGCTTGCGTGCCTCCTGGGCCGCCACGATCTGGGCCTGCCGCGCCTGCGCAAGCAGCTGATGAGCCGCCTCGAAGCGACCGGCGGCGATCTCCGTCTTGGCGCGCTCGACGAAACCGCGCGCCGTGGGGTTGTCCGGGTTGAGTGCTGCCACCTGGGCCTGCAGCCGCTTGTAGTCGAGGGCGACCTTGGTCAGCACCTCGCCCAGTCGCTCGTCTGGAACGTCCGTCTGCTCGCCGACGATGCGCAGCAGCGTTTTGGCCGCTTCCTCGGTTACGCCGAGTTGCTTCCTGATCCGGTCGATTGTGCCCTGCAAGGCCTCCGTCACGCCCGCGACCGCTGCCTTCGTTTGACCCTCCGCTGTCGCTTTGGCTTCCTCTACTGCCGCCCGTGTCGCCTCCCTCAGCTGCTCCGGCGTGAGCCCGAAGTTGCAGGTCTGCGTGATGTGGCTGGCGTCGTGTCCGGCGGCGACGCTGCACGCGCTCGCGGTGACCGTCGGGTCAGCGGCGGCCGCGACCGAGGCCCGCCCGACGAACCCGGCGACTAAGACCACCGCGGCGAAGGCCGCTACTTCTTGGCGGTATCGGCGCATGACGCCACCGTTCCGCTATTGCCTACACCCGTCGGCGCGCCGCCGTTGTAGGTGATTGTGGCGCCCCGAACGTCATGCCCGGCAGCGACGCTGCCCTGCTGGGCGGAGACGCATTTAGCGCCGTCATCGTGCGCGGGCCAGATGTAGGTCACCACCGCCCAGGCTCCGACGGCGAGCGCCACCAGCCCGCTCCCGAGCCAGGAGAGGACCTGGCGGTTCTTGGGCTTGGCGACGAACGACCAGACCGAGCTCATACCCGCTCCCCCCTCGCACGGCCTTGACAGTTCCTATCTACATCCAAACGAGGGTCGGTGCGAGATGACACCATACCTCGCGTAGGATGCGCTCAGGGATGCAGCGAGTGCCGCTTTCAGAATTCTCGAATGCTGTTGAAAAACTCGCGCCGGCTCCTCCCGACCGCCTCTCGGACCGGAGCCGCATCGACAAAAGCCAAGCTTTTCAGTGCCCGGCTCGGTCCGCCCGCGGAAGAAGTGGCCGCTTTCGGCTGTTGCCGGGAGTTTTTCAACGGTATCCTTGAATTTCGGGAATCCGCTTCGTCGAACAGACCACTTGGCGGGCCTCGCCCAGGTGGTACCACATCAGGCGTGCTATCTTACCGACACCATCAGCCTTACCGACACCATCAGCGCAAAGGGATCAGGTGTGGCGCGCATGTTTTGGAACACGACGAATTTGTAAGTTTTCGCTTCCGTCTTGAAGGAATAGCTATCACGGTCATCGACGAGGCCGTAAATGCTGAAGGCCATATTTCCGTTCGTCTTAGTGAACTTCAATGTGGCTGTCTGACCCTTGCCAGTGTCAAGCGTGTAACAAGGAAATGGCTCATCCGAGCCGACTGCCCCCCTTACGGTCGCAAAGGACTGACCTCTGGCAAAGTGTATCGGCATGCAGTTTGTCGGCTCCTGCGCAAGGGCGGAGGAACCTTCAAGGAGAAGCATGGCGGCGAGAATCGCCCGGCTCATCGCAGCAAGCTACTTTTCAGTCCGCTGGCGGTCAACCTTCAGGAGGCGGCCCCCGGCCTGTCCTCGCGCTGCCGGGGCCGTCATCGCGGCGGAGCTGGCGACGGCTTTATGGGCTGGGAAACCTCGCGCTCCATCAGTTGCCGGATGAACCGCGTGTAGGGGATGCCCCGGACGCGGGCGCGTTCCTTCACCGCGTCGAGTAGGGGTTGCGGAACGCGCATGTTGAGATGCCCGGACTTAGGCTCAAATTCAAACTGGACAGGCGTTCCGCCTGACAGGTCGTATTCCACAAGACTGGCGGTATCGACAAACTCCTGAGCCTGCTTGTCTGTTTCAAAGGTTGGGATTTTCTTCTTCATAGCTTTCAATCTCCTCGCGGTGCATGTAGCGGGCGCTGACGGGGCGAATATACCTTCGCCCACCGCGCTCCCTGACAGTGAAGACTACGAACACGGCCCGCCCGTCGCCTGTCCTGCCGATGGCCCTGAACCGTTGCTCGGTTTGGGAATGGCCAGAGTCGGGCAGGACGATAACCGGGCCGGTGAACAATCCCTCGATCTCTGGCCGAGAAACGCCGTGTTTCCAGCAATGCGCCAGATTGCCGTCGTCCCACTCGAATCCCGAAACCAGCCTATTCACAGTGAATTCTACATGATTGTGTAGACAAATGCAATGCCCTTGCAGGAACGTGAGCCAGGCGGCTAGGGCTGTGCGGGTTCTGGTTCGCGCTTACCGGCGCGGGCGGCAAGCTCGGCTTCCGCGTCGGCATCGGCAATCTGACTGGTATCGACATCGAGGAAGGCGGACTGGTCGCGCCCGATGCGCCGCTCGGCCTCGTGAGCCGGGCGAACTCGATCTGCACGCCACAATGCGATGCGCGCGCTCTCGTCGGTGAAGGTGCCCGCGTCCCTGATGAAAACGGCAATATCGTAATCGGAATCCGGCTTCGCATCGCCCCGCGCTCGCGACCCGAACAGCACGACACGTTCCACGCGCTCGCCGTAGATTTCCGTCACAGCGGTGCGGAAGCGGGTCAACACAGGATCATCTTGCGGTTTCCCCATGCAGGGATTGTAGCACAGAGCGGCAGGCCGCAAAATCGTTGCGCCAATGTTGAATCTCGCAACCGTCACCAGGTCGGCTTCGGGGCACGTCGCGGATTGGCGGCGGCGAAGTCCTGCTTGATGCGGTCAAGAACGAGGCGCTTGCGTTCATCGTCAATCGGCATGGTCGGCAGCAACCGCGTGAGCTTCCGCTTGCTGACGATGCCGTACTTCGCAAGCTCGCGGTTGAACGCCAAATCCCCCTCCCGGCCCGCCACGTATTTCGACAGCGCGAGGTCATTTACCTCGATGCAAAGCCCGGTCGCGCCGCCCGTGTTTGGGCCGCTGATGCGGACAACGCGCTGCTCCCATCCTGCCGGGAGAGTGGCGGTCGTTGGCGCGATGCCACGCGCGTAGTAGCCATATGTCCTGTGGAACTGTGAAAGCTCGCCGATCATCGCGTCGATCTCGTCGGCGCGTTCGGGATAGTTGCGCGGATACACGTCCGCTTCGAGCGACTGGAAGGCAATCGGCGGCAGCCTCACGCTTTGCGCGTGGATGACTTCCCGATGACGACGATCTCGGCATTACCCGAAATCTGGCTGGCCGCCCGGATGATATGTTCGAGTTGCAAACGATTCATAGATGGTTCGCCGCTCGGCGTCGGTCAGGACACCGGCAAAGGGGCTGGACTGCCGCAGCCGGTTCGCCCTCTCGGAACGCTCCTCAAGAAACTGGGAAACCTGGGCGACCGGGGCGCTCAGGATGTTCTCCCACTCGGACAGCGCCAGCGCCGGGCTTCCGTCCATCTTCTGCCAGCGGCGCAGCGTGTCGCGCGCCTCGTCCAGAATGGCAGGATTGGCGCGCAGCTTTGCCGCAACCAGCCGGTGCATGGCAAGGCTGCGCGCGTCGATGCGGCTGTGATCGCTGTAGATCGGTTCCATGCAACCAGTGTAGCACAAGCCGACAAGTCGTTGCACAAATGGGTGGTGTCCCAGTTTGAAATCTGACCTCGTCACGCCCGGCCCTCGGGTCGAGCCCGAGGACAGGCTCCGGCCGGGCATCCACGACTTCGAGTGCGCAGAAAACGTGAATAACCGGACAAGGAAAGCGATCCCTCGTAGGCCATATGCGATGGCCCTGCACCCCACCCCTTGACGCCGCGTGTGGGAAACTCGCCTATCCTCCCCGATGTCCGCCACCCCCGCCCTGACCGACCCAGCCCACGACGCCGCCGCCCAGCAGCGCGAGGCGGACACGGCCTACTACCGCGAGGTCCTGCACGAGCTGATCGAGATCGGCACCACCCTCGCCCGCGCCCTCCCGCGCCAGGCCACACAGCCCACCCCCGCGCAGCTCCAGCCCGCCCCGGCCAAAGCCCTCGACCTCGCTTCTGCCTACGAGCGCATCACGCGTGCGATCCGCCGCACCATCGCCCTCGCCCGCACCCTCGACCAGCCCGCCCCCCTGCTCACCGCCCGAGGCCCAGCCCGAGCCGCGGCCGCCGTGGACC
>NZ_JAFAVR010000245.1 GCF_019242355.1 Sphingomonas sp.
CCGATCTCGCATGGACGACGTCGGCCTGGCTTTCCAGCTGGACGATCTTCTCGGTAAGCTCGTGCAGCCGGGCGCCGTTGCGGCCGATGTCCCGCAGCATCGGGATCGCCTCGGCCGTGCTTGCCGCGGCGTCGATGATGATCCCGACCATCTGCCGCATCTCTGGCTCGAAGGACTTGATCTCATAAAGGCTGATTGCCCGCGCAGTGTCCTGAATCTCGTCGATCGAATCGTCCATCGCGCCGATCAGCGAGGTGATCGCGCCGCGGTCGAATGGGGTCAGGAAGGTCCGCCGGACGCTGGTCAGCACCCTGCGGATGATCTCGTCCGCCTCATGCTCGCGGCTGTTGATCTCGGCGATCGGCTCCCTGTCGATCGTGCCGTTCTCCACGACGCCCCTGTCGACCAGCCTGCCCATTGCGTTCGCGGCTGCGACCAAGGTCGCGGCATGGGCTTCGAACATCCCGAAGAAGTCGCCCTTCTGCGGCAAAAGGCGCTGAAACCAACCGAACACTTGAAGTCCCCTGATTGCCCGGACGTGGCTCGTCTCGCCGCGCCCTATAGCGGCAAATGCGGGCCGCGCGACTCTGTGGGACAGTAGGGTTGCAGTTTTGTGACAACGGTTGACCCGTTTTGGGCCTCAGGTCTCCGCGTCGAGCGAGTAGCCGGCCGAGCGCACCGTGCGGATCACGTCCGGCAGGTCGGACCCGTTGAGCGCCTTGCGCAGGCGCCGCACGTGAACATCGACGGTCCGGGCGTCGATCTCCGGGTCGTGGCCCCAGACGGCGTCGAGCAGCCGGTCGCGCGAGAAGACCCGGCCCGGATTCTCCATCAGATGGTGAAGCAGCCGGTATTCGGTCGGCCCGAGCTGCACGTTCTTTCCGGCCCGGCGGACGCGATGGGCGGTCGAGTCGAGCTCGATATCGCCATAGACCAGCTTCTCGCCGGCGATCGCGGGGCGGATCCGGCGAAGCACCGCGCCGACTCGCGCCATCAGCTCGCGCGGGCTGAAGGGCTTGGTCACATAATCGTCGGCGCCGGTATCGAGGCCGCGGATCCGATCCGCCTCTTCGCCGCGCGCGGTCAGCATGATGATCGGCACAGCGGCCGTCGATCCCTTGCGCCGCAGCCGCCGGCACACCTCGATGCCCGACACGCCCTCTATCATCCAATCGAGGATGACGAGGTCGGGCACCCGCTCTTCGGCGAGGAGCAGCGCTTCCTCGCCGTCCGCGGTGCGCGCAACGTCATAACCTTCGCGGTCGAAGTGCCAGATCAGGAGGTCGGCAAGCGCCCGGTCGTCCTCGACCAGCAGCAATCTCGGCTTTTCCATCGCCATCGCGATCAGCCTCTATCCCGCGATTATGACAGTTTGATGCAAGCCCTGGATCATGCCGCGACCGGAAGCAGGATGCTGACCCGCGTCCCCTTGCCGGGTTCGCTGTCGATCATCAGCCGGCCGCGGTGCCGCTCGACGATATGCTTGACGATCGACAGCCCGAGCCCCGTGCCGCCCAGCGCCCGGCTCCGGCTGGTGTCGACGCGATAGAAGCGCTCGGTGACTCGCGGAAGGTGCTCGCGGGAGATGCCCTCACCCTGGTCCGCGACGGTCAGCCGGACCATGGGCCCGTCGGCATCGGCGCTGATCGTCACCGGGGTTCCCGGCTCTCCGTAGCGCAGGGCGTTGGTGATGAGGTTGTCGAGAACCTGGAGAATCTGGCTGCCGTCGGCGGCGATCCTGGGCAGGACCGGCGCTACCCGCCGCTCCAGGGTCGAACGACGCTCCTCCGCCATTCGGCGCGCGCTTGCGAGCGCATGGTCGATCAGCGGCTCGAGAGCGATGGCATCGGTCGGCGCCGAGAATTTCTCTGCCTCGATCCGCGACAGGGAAATCAGGTCCTCGACCACGCGCTGCATTCGTCGCGCCTCGTCATGGACGACAGCAAGGAAGCGCTCTCGGGTCGCCGGGTCGATCTCGTCCGCCTGCTCGCGCAGCGTCTCGGTATAGCCGATCAGGGTCGCCAGCGGGGTCCTCAGCTCATGGCTCGCGTTGGCGACGAAATCGACGCGCATCTGCTCGGCGGCGCGCGCCTCGCTGCGATCGACGAACCGGATGAGCGCCGTCCCGTCGCCCACCGGTGAGACGCGCATCAGCCAGTGCCGACGCGAATCGCCGAGGCCTGTCAGTTCCACTCCGTCCGCGGCGCTGGTCGGCCGCTCGATCGCCTCGAGCGCGGCCGGGTGCGAGATGACGCGCTCGACCTGCGCGCCCTCGATCGACGTTCCCAGCAATTCGCGAGCGGCCGCGTTGGCCGCGACGACCCGCCCGCGCGCCGCGATCAGGGCCGCCTCGGACAGGCCTTCGATGAGTGGCGAAGTGTCGGTAATGGTTGCCATGCCCGCCGGATACAGGATGCCCGCGATTCCGGCCAGCGCCCTAGGTTCGGCGGAAACGCCATCCCTTCGTTCGCGGTCCCGATTTCAGGACGGTCTTGCGGAACAGGTGGGATCCGATGCGGAGGATCACCGCGACCCAAATCGCCTGCCAGCAGAGCGCGAGCAGGTGCGGCCACAATTCCGGTTCCTGGGCAGCGCGCGCAAGCATCACCATCGGCGAGGACAGGGGGAAGACTGCGGCGAAGATACCCTTCGCCGAATCGGGTGCTCCAACCGCGGTTGCGGCAAAGCCGAAAATGACCACTTGCGAGAAGGTGACGGGCATCGACATGGTCTGCACTTCGCGGACGGTCGACGCCTGGGCTCCGATGGTCAGGAAAGCCGCGCCGAGCAGCAGATAGTTCATCGCGAAATAGACGATGACGAACAGCAGGAACATCGGCCATCCGACCGCCGGCGTCGGAAGGGTCGACAAGCCGCCGGTCTTCAGAAGCGCGATCGCCGCCGCGCCGCAACTCGTCCAGACGATGATCCCGACGATGCTCGCGGCAAGCATCGCGAACAGCTTGCCGACGAACAGGGAATCGATCGGCACGGCCGCGGCGACGATCTCGATGATCTTGTTCGATTTCTCTTCGATCAGCTGCGAGAGCAGCATGCCGCACAGGAGCATCGACAGGACGAACAGCACCATCTGACCGATCTGAGCCGTGATCGCGCGGTCCTTGACGAGCGATCCGGAGGACGTCTGCGTCTCGGTAATGCCGAGCGCCGCCGGCGGACCGGCCGACCGGGCATTGCCGATGATCACTCGAAGCTGGGCGACAGCCTCTGAATTGCCCTCCGGTCCGGTCAGGTGCGGCGCGGCAAGGCCGCCGGTCAGCACCGAGCGGATCGGCGGGATTCGCGTCGCCAGCAGCCTCTTGGCCTGGGCAGCGACATCGCGCTCGGGCGCATAGTGGGCGAGATGCACCAGGTCGTCATCGTCGATCGCTCCGACCAGCTGAGCGCGTGCCGCAGTGAGCGCGGCGAAATCGGGCTCCGACGAGACCACAGCGACGACCGGCTTCTCGCTCTCGGCGGCGACATGAGCGCCGATGCTTCCGAACACGCCGCCGAACAGCACCGGGAACAGCGGCCCGATCAGGAAAAGGAGGAAGGCCTTCGACAGCACCGTTGCGCCAAAGTCGCGCCGTGCGATGACATATGCGCCGCGCAACATCCGCGTCATGCCCCCGACTCCGCATGGCCCATCGCCGCCGCCGCATCACCGCCCGCGATCGCGACGAAGGCGTCGTGGAGGCCCGGCCGTTCGATTGCCAGGGTTTCGATTCCGGCGCCCCCGTCGATCAGGGCCTTGAGGAACGGCTCGGGCCCGCTCTGCGGAAGCTCGAATACCCACTCGCCGCTTTCGCGCCGGGCGCCTGCCGGGAAGACGCTGCGCCACGGACCGTCCGCTTCCCGAGTCCTCAGCCTGACGATTGGCCGCAACTGCGCGCGGGCCGCGGCGACGCTGTCGTCGAAAACCACCTTGCCCTTGGCGATGATCGCCACGCGCTCGCACAAGCGCTCGGCATGGGCGATCACGTGGGTTGAAAAGATGATCGTCACTCCGCTCGCCGCCTGTTTGCGGATCAACGCCTCGAGCTTGCCCTGGTTAATGGCATCGAGGCCGGAGAACGGTTCGTCGAGAACGATCAGTCGCGGCCGGTGAACGATGCTTCCGAGCAGCTGCACGGTCTGCGCCATGCCTTTCGAGAGGTTGCGGATCGGCTTCTTCGCCCACTCCCCGAGTCCATGTTCAGCCAGCAGCGCATCAGCCCTCGCTCGTCCGTCGCGCAGCGGGACGCCGCGCAGCGCGCCCATGAAGGCAATCGCATCCCGCGCGTGCATCGCCGGGTACAGTCCGCGCTCCTCGGGCAGGTAGCCCACCTCGGGTGCGGCATCGATCGGCCGGTCATGCCCAAGCAGCGTGCGTCGCCCGCTCGACGGGTCGATGATGCCAAGCAGCATCCGCAAGGTCGTCGTCTTGCCCGCGCCATTGGGGCCAAGCAGG
>NZ_JAFAVR010000034.1 GCF_019242355.1 Sphingomonas sp.
TTGTTCGCGCCGCCCGCGACTACTGGCACGCGAAGAGCGGCGATCGACTGTTCGGTTAGGATCGCGCCGAGTGCGCAGGGGCTGAGCACGTCGGCCTCGGTCGTCAGGATTGACTCCGGCGCAACGACCGTGCCGTCGACGGTTGCAGCGAGCTTCTGCGCCTTCGCCTGGTCGACGTCGGCGATCGAGAGGCGCGCGCCCTCGGCAGCGGCATGCGCGGCCACTCCGCTCGCGACGCTGCCGGCGCCCTGCAGCGCGATGTGCAGGCCATCGAGGCTGTCCTTGCCGAGCCCACGCTTCACAGCGGCCTTGAGGCCCAGGAAGACGCCGAGGGAGGTATGTGGCCCCGGGTCGCCGCCGACTTGAGTACCCTCGGCAGGGAGACCGGCAACGAACCTGGTGCTGCGCGCGATCTCGATCATGTCGGCGACGCTCATGCCCACGTCCTCGGCGGTGACGTAGCGGCCGCCCAGGCTGTCTACGGCCTTGCCGAACGCATGGAGCAACTCCGGCGACTTTTGCCTGTCCGGGCCGGCGATGACCACGGCCTTGCCGCCGCCGAGCGGAAGGCCGGCCATGGCGTTCTTGTAGCTCATCCCGCGCGACAGGCGCAGTGCGTCCACGACCGCCTCGTCGTCGGCGGCATAATGCCAGAAGCGGCAGCCGCCGGCCGCGGGGCCGAGATGGGTCGAATGAACGGCGATGATGGCCTTCAGGCCCGATTTCTCGTCGTCGAAGAAGTGCAGCGCCTCATGGGCGTCGAAGTCGGGCAAGCCCCAGGGGGTGGTCATGGCTACTCGGATTGTCGTTGCGGACGAAGGTGATGGGGCGATCGAGGGGACTTGAACCCCCGACCCCTGGTACCACAAACCAGTGCTCTAACCAGCTGAGCTACGATCGCCGTGAAGAGCGCGGAAGGCTTTCCGCGTCCTGTCGCGCGCCACTTAGGGTCGCATCCGATTCAAGGCAAGCGACCCCGGCCCTACGATCAGCGAAGGATGGTGGGCGCGGTAGGGATTGAACCTACGACCCCACCCGTGTGAAGGGTGTGCTCTACCACTGAGCTACGCGCCCGCCGCTGCGGGGCGCCAGATAGTCAGGCGCCGTCAGCCTGTCCATAGCGAGCGGCCATTGCTCCCTCCCGTCGCTGCCGTTAGCCTGCCGTCGCTCGGCGGGGAAACGGGGGGAGTTTTATGCGTGCAGTCTTGATCGCGGCCCTGGCGTTGATCGCAAGCCCGACCTTCGGGCAAACGACGAGCAGCCCGCCGACCATCAATGTTACGGGGCACGGCAAGCTCAGCGTTCCCCCGGATACCGCGAACATCCATTACTGGCTTCGCGGTGAAGGCAGGACCCCGGACGAGGCGACCCGGGCAATGGTCGCTGCCCAGACGAGCGTGGAGAAGGGCGTCGCCGGCCTGCTCGGAGCCGACGCGAGGATCACCAACAGCAACCTCGTCGTCATCGAGGTTCGCGACCCCGCCTGCAAGACCGAGCCCGGCCAGGCCATCCTGAGTGAGGGCCAATGCGCGATCGTCGGTTATCTGGCGACGTCGGAGACGGACGTAAGGACGCACAATATCGCCAAGGCCGGCACCGCGGCGGGGCTTGCGAGCCGGCTCGGAGCGCGCGACGCTCGCCTGCTGAGCTTCGAACTGCGCGATACCTCAGACAGCCAGCGGCGCGCGATGGCGATGGCGGTGAGCGATGCAAGGGCGCAGGCATCGGTACTGGCTGCTGCGGCCGGCGGACACCTCGGTCGGGCGCTTACGATCCAGTTTGGCTCGTACATGACGCCAATGGCCACAGGCGCGGTGATCTCGCAGGCTCCGCCGGCACCCCCGCCGCCTCCGCCTCCGCCACCTGTGCAAGTCGACGTAAAGCCGGCGCCGCAGGATGTCACCGCGGACGTCAGCGTCAGTTACGAGCTGCTGCCCTAGTCGATCTTACTGAACGGCGTCCTTGAGGACCTTGCCGGGACGGAACTTGGGCTGAGAGGTCGCCTTGATCTGCATCGGCTCGCCGGTGCGCGGGTTGCGGCCCGTCGAGGCCTTGCGGCGCGTGACCGAGAAATTGCCGAAGCCGACCAGCCGAACTTCATCGCCGCGCTTGAGGGTCGAGGTGATCACCTCGAGCATGGTCTCGACAGCGCGGATGGCCTCAGTCCGGCTGAGCCCCGCGCGATCGGCGACGTGGCCAATCAGTTCCTGCTTGTTCATTGACGGCTCCCTCGGCTCCGCCGGGACTCACGCAGGCGAAGCCCACTCCTTAAGGCAAGAGTCGGCCGTCAAGTCAAAGGCCTAGTGCCGTACTGCCGCTCCCGGTTCGGGACCTGCCGCGGGCACGGGCGGCTCAGCCGCATGCTCATCGGCATCGGTCCACTCGATCGCGCGCAGAGGCTCGGCCAGCGCTCGGGCAAGCACTTCATCCACGTGGCTGACTGGCACGATCTCAAGCGCCTCGAGAAGGGTCGCCGGAAGCTCGGCGAGATCCTTTTCGTTCTCGGCCGGGATCAGCACGGTCGCGATTCCACCGCGAAGGGCCGCGAGAAGCTTCTCCTTGAGGCCGCCGATCGGGAGCACACGCCCGCGCAGCGTCACTTCGCCGGTCATTGCGACGTCGCGGCGGACGGCGACGCCGGTCAGGGTCGAGATCATCGCCGTGACCATGCCGACGCCAGCGGATGGGCCGTCCTTCGGGACCGCCCCTTCGGGCAGGTGGACGTGAATGTCCTTGCGGGCGAAGATTGACGGCTTGACGCCATAGGCCGGGGCGCGCGCCTTGACGAAGCTCATCGCCGCCTGGATCGATTCCTGCATGACTTCGCCGAGCTTGCCCGTGGTCCGGATCTGGCCCTTCCCTGGCACGGTGACGGCCTCGATGGTCAGGAGCTCGCCGCCGACCTCGGTCCACGCAAGGCCGGTGACTGCGCCGATCTGGTCCTCTTCCTCGCCGATGCCGTAGCGGTATTTCCGCACGCCGAGGTAATCGCCAAGGTTCTCGGACGTCAGTTCGACGCGCTCCGCCTTGTGCTCGAGAATTTGCCGAAGGGACTTGCGGGCGACCTTCGCAAGCTCGCGCTCGAGCGTTCGGACGCCAGCCTCCCGCGTGTAATGGCGGATCATGCTACGGAGCGCATCGTCGCCGAAGGTCAGCTCCTCCGCCTTGAGGCCGTGCGCGTCCATCTGCTTCGGGATCAGGTGACGCTTGGCGATCTCGACCTTCTCGTCCTCGGTGTAACCTTCGAGCCGAATGATCTCCATCCGGTCGAGCAGCGGCTGCGGCATGTCGAGCGAATTGGCCGTCGTGACGAACATCACGTCGGAGAGGTCGTAGTCCAGCTCCAGATAATGGTCCTGGAACTTGCTGTTCTGCTCGGGATCGAGAACCTCGAGCAACGCCGACGACGGATCGCCGCGGAAGTCCTGGCCGAGCTTGTCGATCTCGTCGAGTAGGAAGAGCGGGTTCGACGTCCCCGCCTTCTTGAGGTTCGAAACGATCTTGCCCGGAAGCGAGCCGATGTAGGTGCGGCGGTGGCCTCGGATCTCGGCCTCGTCGCGCACTCCGCCCAATGACTGTCGTACGAACTCGCGCCCGGTCGCCCGCGCGATCGATCGACCGAGGGAGGTCTTGCCGACACCGGGCGGTCCGACGAGACACAGGATCGGGCCCTTGAGCTTGTTGGTACGCGCCTGGACGGCGAGATATTCGACGATGCGGTCCTTCACCTTCTCAAGGCCGTAATGGTCCTCGTCGAGGATGCGTTGCGCCTCGGGGATATCCTTCTTGAGCTTCGACTTCTTGCCCCACGGCAAGCCGAGCAGGACATCGAGATAGTTGCGGGCAACCGTGGCCTCGGCCGACATCGGCGCCATCGCCTTGAGCTTCTTCAGCTCCGCATTGGCGCGAGTGCGAGCTTCCTTCGACAGCCTCGTCTTGCGAATCTTCTCGGCGAGCTCCTGGAGCTCGTCGCCGCCTTCGTCGCTCTCGTTGCCGAGCTCGCGCTGGATCGCCTTCAACTGCTCGTTGAGATAATATTCCCGCTGGGTCTTCTCCATCTGCCGCTTGACCCGGCTCCGGATCTTCTTCTCGACCTGGAGAACCCCAAGCTCGCCCTCCATGAAGGCGAAGACCATCTCGAGCCGCCGGGCGGGGTTGAGCTCGCCCAGAAGCGCCTGCTTGTCAGAGACCTTGACCGACAGGTTGGACGCGACGGCGTCAGCGAGGATCGATGCGTCCTCGATCTCCGACAGCTGGATCCCAGTTTCGGGCGGAAGCCTCTTGTTGAGCTTCGCGTAATTTTCAAACTGGTCGATGACCGAGCGCATCAAGGCCTGCGCCTCAGGCCCCGCCGACGCGTCTTCGTCGACCTCCTCGATCTCGGCAACGAGATGCCCTTCGCCATTCTCGATGTTGACGAGGCGCGCTCGCTTCACACCCTCGACAAGGACGCGCACTGTCCCGTCGGGAAGCTTCAAAAGCTGCATCGCCGTGGCGATGACGCCGAGGTCGTAGATCGCGTCACGGTCGGGATCGTCCTCACCCGGATCAAGCTGCGCAACGAGGAACAGCTCGCGGTCGCTGGCCATTGCTGCTTCGAGAGCCGCGACGGATTTGTCCCGGCCGACGAACAGCGGCACGATGCGGTGCGGGAAGACGACGATGTCGCGCAAGGGAAGAAGGGGGAGCAAGCGAGTCATGCCGGTCATATGGGCGCCACCCCCGCACCGCGCAACAAAGGCGGGAACAATCCGCCGCCCGGAGCCGCTCTGACGCCAGGCAGCGATGGAGGTGTCCGGTGGCCGACGACCGCGAAAAAATCAGTAATGGACCGAACGAAAGCGCGATCAACGAGACGATTGCCGGGACCGGCCCCGGGATTGCGGACGATGCGCTTGCCCCGGGAGAGGAGCTGCCGCGAGCGCCGACCGACGAAGAGGTCGAACGGGCCGCCCGGAAGCTCGGCGTCGGAGAGAAAAACACTCTGCCTCTCGAAGGCGAATAGAGGGGACGGACGCCACGCCTGTGCGCCGAAAGCCACAGCCGCCGCGTTTCCTGCCCCTTTGGTCTCTCGATTCTGTAACCGTTCAGTTTGCGGCGCTATCCTGTGCGCCGTGACAATGCGACGTTCCTTGCTCGCGCTCAGCGCTCTCACAGCCTCGGCGATCGCTCAGGCGCAGCCCGTCCCGCCGCCGGGCCAGGTCCCGCCGCCGGTCGCCGAGCCGTGGATGGCTCAGCCCGCGCCGATGCCGGCTCAGCAGTGGCAGTCGCCGGCGGCTCCGCGGAATAGCCGGACCGCACTCGAACCGGTCGATCTGCCGCCTTCGATCGAGCAGGGCGTCGACATGATCTACATCGACGACGACCTCGTTCCGCGCGCGATCCATGACAAGGCGCTGTTGCACAACATCGCCTTCAGCGACTGGAGCGGCGCACCGCTCGACATGTTCGTGTCGATGAATCCTATCTATACCGACCTGCGTCGCGGCCTGGTGAGGTACCGGGAGCGCTGGGGCAACCTTCCCGACACGCAGGTGCCGGCCGGACCGGCGCTCAAGTCCGGCATGACGGGCGAGCGTGTTGCCGCTCTTCGCAACCGTCTCGGGCTCAGCGACGGATCCAGCTACGACGCCGCGCTCGCTGCCGCCGTCAAGGAATTCCAGGACGTGCACGGGATCAAGCCGGATGGCGTCGCCGGCGCCGGCACGATCGAGGCGCTCAATCGCGGCCCGGCCTATTACGAGCAGTTGATCATCATTAACATGGAGCGCGCCCGCCGCCTGCCCGCACCCGAGGACGAGCGGAAATATGTGCTGGTCGACGCCGGCTCGGCCCGGCTCAGCATGTGGGAGAACGGCAAGCCCGTTGACAGCATGAAGGTCGTCGTCGGCAAGGCCGAGACCGCGACGCCGATGATGGCTGCCTACATCAAATATGCGAGCGTGAACCCCTATTGGAACGTGCCGCCGGAGCTGGTCCGCAGCCTGATCGGCCCGCGCGTCGTCGCGCAGGGGATCGGCTATCTCACCGACCGTGAGTACCAGGTGCTGTCGGACTTCAGCGACCATCCCCAGGTCCTCGACCCGGCGAGCCTCGACTGGCGGGCGATCGTGGCCGGCCAGCAGGACGTCAGGCTTCGCCGACTGCCCAGCCCGGCCAATTCCATGGGCATGATGAAGTTCATGCTTCCCAATTACTTCGGCATCTATCTTCACGACTCACCTGAGAAGCAGCATTTCACCAAGAACGAGCTGTGGATCAGCAACGGCTGCGTCCGCCTGGAGGATTACAAGCGGGTTGCGAAGTTCCTGTTCGATGGCTCGATGCCTCGGGGTGACGATCCCAAGGTCGAAAAGGAAGTCGACCTGCCGCAGCCGGTCCCCGTCTACATGACCTACCTGACCGTGCAGCCTATCGCCGACGGCGTGAAGTTCCTCGCCGATCCCTACGGCCGCGACGCGCATCTGATGGAGCGCTTCGGCCCGCAGATGATGGCCGCCCTGGACAGCGCCCAGGGAAGTTGACCCCGAGGCCGCCGGGGCGCAGGACTCACGCTTTGGGCGAGACCCTGCGATGATCCGATCCGCCGCGTGGCCGATATCGCGCCGGCGCCTGTTGCAGGGCACAATGGCCGCTACCGCTGGAAGCTTCGCTGGCCGATCCCCCGGCGGGTCATTCCCTGCGCGCCTTCCTGCGCCGCTGACCGAGTTCGGTTACAAGGCGGTAGGTATCGCCAGCGAGCCGCACGAGGCGCAGCTCACCAATACCCAGTCGGTCTTGATGTCGCTCAGCGACGACAGCCTGTTGATGCCCTTTCGGCAGATGGCGGGCCTGCCCGCGCCTGGCGTCGAGCTGGGCGGCTGGTACGCCTATCGGCCGAACTACGACTACCGAACGAATTTTGACGAAGGTTTCGCGCCCGGATGCCATTTCGGCCAGTGGGTATCGGCGCTGGCTCGGGGCTATGCGATCTCCGGCGACCCCGCGGTGCGCGAGAAGGTGCTTCGGCTCAATAGCCTTTACGCCGAAGCGATCTCGGGCGGCTTCTATGAGAAAAGCCGCTTTCCTGCTTAC
>NZ_JAFAVR010000154.1 GCF_019242355.1 Sphingomonas sp.
GCGCAAGCTTGGGGTCATCCTTGCCCTCATACCATTCGGCGACGATGGGCGACCACAAGCGGTCGACAGTCGCGACGTCATTGTCGATCCTGAGCGTTCCCCGAAGGCTCGCGAACAGGTCGTGCCCCTTGGCGACGTAGGAACCGATCGCCCGGTTGGACTGGCCCATGGCGCGGGTCAGGTCATGGTCCTTCGCAGTGAAGATCCACAGCACGCCGGCCTCGCGGTCCTGATCCTCGAAATTGACCGTCATCGGTTGGGTCGCTCCGTCGCGCGTCCCCTCGACGCCGAGCATGACGAACGGGCTGTGCTTGAGCTCGCTCCAGAACTTGTCTTCGATTTCCTGGTTGTCCTCGGCCATTGCCGGTCTCCTGCTGCCTTCCGCAACCAACCCACCCCCGGGCGTCACGTTCCGGATACAGCCTTTCGGGCAGGTCCGGCCGAGGCACGGCCAAGCTATTGTGTTGCAAGCGGATTGGTTGGAACATAAATAGAACGCATGGCCCAGTTAGATGTCCAGGCGAAGCTTGCGATCCTCGCCGACGCGGCAAAGTACGACGCCTCCTGCGCCTCGTCAGGCACGTCGAAGCGCAACAGTCGCGGCGGCAAGGGCATTGGCTCGACCGAAGGAATGGGCATTTGCCACGCCTATGCTCCGGACGGCCGCTGCATCTCGCTGCTGAAGATCTTGCTGACCAACAGCTGCATCTTCGACTGCGCCTATTGCATCAACCGCAAGAGCTCGAACGTCCGCCGCGCGCGATTCACGGCGGAGGAGGTCGTGCGGCTGACCCTAGCCTTCTACAAGCGCAACTATATCGAGGGACTGTTCCTTTCGTCGGGGATCATCCGCTCGTCGAACTACACGATGGAGCAGATCGTCGAGGTCGCGCGGAGCCTGCGCGAAGATCACGACTTTCGCGGCTACATCCATTTGAAGACGATCCCCGACGCCGATCCGGAACTGGTGCGACAGGCGGGGCTTCACGCCGATCGCGTATCGATCAACGTCGAGCTGCCGACGAGGGATGGCCTAACCGCGTTGGCGCCCGAAAAGGACGCCGGCCAGATCGAAGGCGCGATGGGCGACATGAAGGCTTCGATCGCCGAGGCGGGCGACGACTCGAAGCGGTTTAAGTCGGCGCCAAGATTCGCGCCGGCGGGCCAGTCGACACAGATGATCGTCGGTGCGGACGCTGCCAGCGACGCGGATATCGTCGGCAAGGCGAGCGGGCTTTATGACCGCTTCGGGCTTCGCCGCGTTTATTATTCGGCCTTTTCGCCCATCCCGGACGCAAGCGCCGTCCTGCCTCTCAAGCGCCCACCGCTGATGCGCGAACACCGGCTCTATCAGTCGGACTGGCTGATGCGCTTCTACGGTTTTGCGCCGAAGGAAGTCCAAAGCGCAGCCGGCGCCGATGGCATGCTGCCGCTCGACATCGACCCGAAGCTCGCTTGGGCATTGAAGTTTCGCGAATGCTTCCCGGTCGACGTCAACCAGGCGCCGCGCGAGATGCTGTTGCGCGTGCCGGGACTCGGCGTGAAAGCGGTCGACCGGATCGTCGCGTCCCGCAGGTGGCGGAAGCTTAGGCTCGACGACGTCGCCCGGCTGACGCTGTCGCTGACCAAGGTGCGGCCGTTCATCAGCACCGCGGACTGGCGCCCGACCTTGCTCACCGACCGTGCCGACCTGCAGGCGAGGATCGCGCCGCCCGTCGAGCAGCTCGAACTTTTCGCTGCCTGAGACGGTGCGGGACGACGCCTCGCGAGTTCAGGCTTCAGACCCTTAGGCTGGAGCGAGCGACGATGAGCGATGAAACAGTGATCTGGAGCCGGGCGGTCGAGGAGCAGACCTCGATCAGGCTCAACGACGGCAAGTCGATTCCGCAGGTCGGCCAGGGAGTGTTCCTCGTGCCTCCGGAGGACGCCGAGCGGCTCGTCGAGACCGGGATCCAAGTCGGCTATCGCGCGATCGACACCGCCGCTTTCTACCGCAACGAGGCGGGCGTGGGCCGGGCAGTCCGAGCGTCGGGCGAGACCGTGTTCGTGACGACCAAGCTGTGGAACGGCGACCAGGGCCGCGACAAGGCGCGTGCCGCTTTCGAGCGCAGCCACAAGGAGCTCGGGCTGGACGCGATCGACCTCTATCTCATCCACTGGCCGGTCCCGTCGCAGGATCTCTACCTGGACAGCTGGCGCACGCTGATCGAGCTGCGCGACGAAGGCCGCGTCCGCTCCATCGGCGTCTCCAACTTCACGATCGAGCATCTTAAGCGGATCATCGGCGAGACCGGCGTCGTGCCCGTCACCAACCAGGTCGAGCTTCATCCGGCGCTGCAGCAGAACGAACTCGTCGCCTTCCACGAGGAGAACGGGATCAGCACCACCAGCTGGTCGCCGCTCGGCCGCGGGGCACTGCTCGATGATCCGCTGCTTGCGACGATCGCGAGCAAGCACGGCAAGACGGTCGCGCAAGTGATCATCCGCTGGCACATCGAGCGCGGGCTGATCGTGATCCCCAAGGCGTCGAGCGAGGGGCGCCTGCGTGAAAACCTCGACGTGTTCAACTTCCGTCTCGACGATGACGACATGCGGCAGATCGCCACGCTCGATCGCGGGACTCGCGTCGGGCCAGACCCGATGTCGATGTGATGCAGCAGCCCGGCCGTTGCTGATGCTACGCGACGGGCCAATGATCGACGCGCATCGGGTGACGCTCCCCGCGCCAGACGACTTCGACGGCTGGCGCGATGCCGCGCGCGACCTCGCCGAAGCAGGTGTTCCCGCGAGCGCGGTCGTCTGGCAGGTCGAAGGTGGCGAAGCCGACCTGTTCGGAACGGCCACGATGCAGCCGGCTGCGCCGAGCTTTCCCGTTCCGCGGGCCTTCGTCGAACTTGCGCAAGCCGTCGTCTGCCATTCCGACCCGGAACGCTTCGCGCTGCTTTACGCGATGCTGCTGCGGCTGAAGTCGAACAGGCAGGCGCTCGACGATGCCGCCGATCCGCTCGTCCGCCGATTGCAGGACCTCGCCAAGGCTGTCCGCCGGGACATCCACAAGATGCATGCCTTTGTCCGTTTCCGGGAAATCGAAGCACCCGATGGCGCCCGCTTCGTCGCCTTCTTCGAGCCCGAGCACCATATCGTCCGTCGCGCCGCGAACTTCTTCGTCAACCGGTTCACCGCCATGCGCTGGTCGATCCTGACGCCGGAGCTGTCGATTCACTGGGACGGGGCGACGCTGAGCGAAGGACCCGGCGCGGCCCGGGCCGACGCGCCAGCCGGCGATCCGCTCGAGGAGACGTGGCGAACCTATTACGCGTCCATCTTCAACCCAGCGCGCCTCAAGGTCGGCGCGATGCTGAAGGAGATGCCGAAGAAATACTGGCGCAACATGCCGGAGACCTCGCTCGTTCAGCCGCTGATTGCCGGCGCTCGGCAACGGGAGATCGATATGATCGATGCATCCGCGGTCAAGGACGGGCTGAAGCACGCGCTCGAAGCCGAGCGGCGGGTCGAGCCCGGCGGCAACCTCCGCGCGTCGTGGGAAGCGCTGCTCAAGGATGCGCGCAAGTGCACCCGCTGCGACCTCTACAGGCATGCAACGCAGACTGTGTTCGGCGAAGGCCCGCTCGACGCGTCGATCATGTTCGTCGGTGAGCAGCCGGGCGACCAGGAGGACATCGCCGGCCGCCCGTTCGTGGGGCCAGCCGGCCAGCTGTTCGACGCGGCCCTCGAGAAAGCCGGAATCGATCGCTCGACGGTCTATGTCACCAATGCCGTAAAGCATTTCAAGTTCGAGCAGCGCGGCAAGAAGCGGATCCACAGCAAGCCCGGCGCAGGCGAGATCGAGGCCTGCCGGTGGTGGATCGGGCAGGAGCGCGACCTGATCCGCCCACCGGTCACGGTGGCCCTTGGCGCGACAGCCGCACGCTCGCTGTTCGACAAGGTCGTCACCATCAGCAAGGTGCGCGGCGAGCCGCAGACGCTGCCAGACGGCGGCGAGTGCTGGATCACCGTCCACCCGAGCTTCCTGCTGCGAATCCCGGAAGAAGATCGCCGCCATGAAGAGCGCGCACTCTTCGTCCGCGACCTCAAGCGCATCAAGGAGCGCGCCGCGGAATTGGCCGCCTAACGGCTGTCGCCGACGCTCGCTGGGACACGAGGCCGCGGCTCGGTTCGGCTTATCGGATTTTATTCCGCCGCGAGCAGAGTCTCCGCGCCACCGAGGTCGACCGAGACCAGCCGGCTCACGCCTTTCTCGATCATCGTCACGCCGTAGAGCCGGTCCATACGGCTCATCGTCACTGCATTGTGACTGACGATCAGGTAGCGAGTGTCCGTTTCCTGCGTCATCTTCTGAAGCAGCTCGCAAAACCGCTCGACATTGGCGTCGTCCAGCGGCGCGTCGACCTCGTCGAGGACGCAGATCGGCGCCGGATTGGTCAGGAACAACGCGAAGATCAGCGCGACCGCGGTCAGCGCCTGCTCGCCGCCCGACAGCAGTGTCAGCGTCGAGAGGCGCTTGCCGGGGGGCTGCGCCATGATCTCCAGCCCGACCTCGAGCGGATCGTCGCTTTCGACAAGCTCGAGGTGCGCCTGGCCACCTTCAAAGAGGGTGGTGAACAGCCGACGGAAATGACCGTCGACTTGTGAATAGGCGTCGAGCAGCCGGACCCGCCCCTCGCGGTTGAGGCTGCCGATCGAGCCGCGCAGGCGGTGGATCGCCTGGGTCAGTTCCTCAGCTTCCGCCGCGCCCCGGGTGCGGTCGGCGTCGAGCTCTGCAAGCTCGCTTTCGGCAACGAGATTGACCGGCCCGATCCGCTCACGCTCGCCGGTCAGCCGTTCGAGCGTCGCCGATTCCTCCACAGCCTCGCGCACCTCGGCAGGATCGAAGCCGAGCCGTTCGGGAACGCGCTGCGGGACGCATTCGAAGCGTTCGACGCAGGCGCGGGCGAGCTCGGTGCTGCGCTCCTGCTGCGCCTCGGCCCGGGCAAGCGCGGCGGCGCGGCGCTCGCGGGCGCCGGCCGACCGTTCGTTGACGCCAGTGACGGCGACAGCGGCAGCGGCCACCGCACGCTCGGCATCCTGCTCGGCAGTCGAGGCCTCGCCAACCTTCACCTGGCTGTCGCTGTTGACGCGTTCGAGCTCGCTGATGCGGGAATCGAGCAAGGGCGGCTCCAAGGCGAGGCCAGCGCGCTCGCTCGCCTGTTGCCGTTGTCGCTCCTCGCCATCCGCAAGCCGACGATCGGCATCGGCAAGGCGTCGACGCCACTCCGCCTGCTCGCGACCGGCCGCGGCGAAGCGCTCGC
Source organism: Sphingomonas sp. (assembly GCF_019242355.1). Taxonomy (GTDB): domain Bacteria; phylum Pseudomonadota; class Alphaproteobacteria; order Sphingomonadales; family Sphingomonadaceae; genus Sphingomicrobium. Next base: position 5,310 of record NZ_JAFAVR010000154.1, read on the forward strand.
GAGCAGCGCCGGTCTCGCGCGCCCGCGTCGCCGCTTCCGCCCTTTTATCGGCGACCGCCGCGGCGGCCGAGGCCGCAACCCTTCGGGCGGTTTCGAGATCGCTTTCCAGCGCGGCCGGGTCTGGGAGCGTCGCAAGGGACTGCGCTGCCGCCGCAACGGATTCGATCGCCGCGCTCCGCACTGGCTCGAGGTCGGCTAAGCGCTGCTCCAGAGCCGTCCGCTGGGCCGCGATGCGATCGAGCGCCGTCGATGCCGCATCCGACGCCCGTCCCGCTTCGCGCGCCTCCTTCTCGGCGGCGGTGGCGGCCGAGCGCGCCTCGTCCATCACCAGGCGCAAGCGTTGCATTTCCGCGATGGTCGCGTCACGCGCGGCCTGGGCCTTGACGGCTGCGGCATCGAGCGACGGCAACCCGGCGGCGAGCTCGGCCAGGCGATTGACCCGCAGCAGCCGCTCGGCTGCCGCAGCCCCCGACCCAACCGCAACGAACCCGTCCCAACGTCGCAGCCTGCCATTCCTTGTCACCAGCCGCTGGCCGACTGCCAGTGCCTGCCCCATGTCCTCGTCGGCGACCGCGACCTGCCGCAGCCGCCGCTGCAACTCCGTCGGCGCGCTGACATGGTCGGCAAGGCATTCACTTCCCGTGGGGAGCGCAGGGTCTCCCGCGGCACTCTCGCTGCCCTGCCAGCGCCGAGGCCCGTCGCCGCCGATCGCCGCCTCCGCATCCTCGCCGAGCGCAGCCGCAAGCGCCCGCTCGTAGCCGCGGGCCGCCTTGAGGCTCGCGATTGCCGATCCACCGCCGTGATCGAGCGCGCGGGCAAGCGCGTCATGCTCCGAACGAGCCGCCGACAGCGACGCGCGCGCCGCAGCCAGCTGGCTCTCCTCGGCGTCGCGCGCCTCGGCCGCAATAGTCCTTGCCTGCTCGGCGTCGGCCCGCGCGGACTCCGCCGCATCGAGCGCGGCCGAGGCAGCGGTCGCCCGCCGATCCGCCTCGTCGCGCTCACGCTGATGCTCTGAGCCATCGCTCAGCGTCCCGGCCTGCTGCGCGAGCCGGTCGCATTCCTGTTCGGTCCTGCCGAGCTGCGCCCTCGCCGCGTCCAGCGCGGCTTCCGCGACCCGCCGCTCCGCGCGCATTGCCGCCTGGCGCGCAAGCAGTTCGGCGAGCGCCGCCTCCGCGTCCCGCGACGCGGCTTCCAGGCCGCCCAGCTCGTTTGCAATTCGCGCCGCCAACCCTTCGGCATCGGCAAGCCTCTGCTCGATCGCCGACCGCTCCTCATCGAGCCCGGCCAGCGCCGCTTCGGCATCGCCGCGCAGCGCAGCCTCGCGCTCGATGTCGGCCTTGAGCGACGCGTCGAGCCGGTCAAGCTCGGCGAGCCTCCGGCCGACCGTGTCCCGCCGCGCCCGCGCCGTCGCCAGCTCGTGCGCGAGCGCCTGGGCCGACTCCCGGAGCTCGGCCAGCGCGATGCGGCGCTCGGCCAAGGCGGCCGCAGCCGCCTCCTGCGCCGCCTGGGCTTCGACCATTGCCTGCTGGACGGCCGCGACCTCCTCCTGGGCGGCTCGGGCATCCTCGTGCGCCGCCTGCGAGCCGGCCTCGGCCTCGCTCCAGCGCGCGTGCAGCAGCCGGCCTTCGACCAGCCGGATCTGGTCGCTCAACCTGCGGTAGCGCTCCGCCGCCCGCGCCTGCCGCCGCAGCGCCGCAGCCCGCTGCTCCTGATCCGACAGGATCTCGCTCAGCCGCACGAGGTTGGCCTCGGTGGCGCGCAGCTTCTGCTCGGCATCCTTGCGCCGCGCGTGAAGCCCGGAGATTCCGGCCGCTTCCTCGAGCAGCTGTCGCCGTTCGACTGGCTTGGCGGCGATGATCGAGCTGATCTTGCCCTGGCTCACAAGTGCCGGCGAATGAGCGCCCGTCGCGGCATCGGCAAACAGCAGGCCGACGTCCTTGGCCCGGACGTCCCGTCCGTCGATCCGGTAGGCAGAGCCGGCGCTTCGCTCGATCCGGCGGGTGACTTCGCTTTCGCCGGTTTCGGAGCCCTCGCCGCTGCTCATGCGGTCGAGCAGGATCGAGACCTCGGCGAAGTCACGCGGCGGCCGGCTGAGGGTGCCGGCGAAGATCACGTCCTCCATGCCGCCGCCGCGCAGGGACTTGGGGCTCGATTCCCCCATGACCCAGCGGATGGCTTCCAGGAGATTCGACTTACCGCAGCCGTTGGGCCCAACGACTCCGGTCAGGCCAGACTCGATGCGCAGCTCCGTCGGCTCGACGAAGCTCTTGAAGCCGCTGAGCTTGAGCCTCCGGATGCGCAATCGATCCCCCCGCGCCGCCCGCTATCCGCCGACCGCCGACTTGATCTCCGGTTCCAGGTCATCCCAGGTCGCGGCCTCGCTGACCTTGCCGTTGATGATGAAGGTCGGCGTGTGCGTGACCCCGTGGTCGTTCGCCGCCTTGTCGACGTCGAGCAGGTGCTGAAGCGCCTTGGCATCGATCAGGCATTGCCGGGCCCGGGCCGGCGTCACTCCGAACCGGGCGGCGACCGCCACGAGGCCGGTGACCGATGCCAGCCGAAGGATCTGCTGCTGGTTGGGCATCGCGTCGATCGCGGCCTTGTCCGCGTCGCTCAAGTCCGCGATCCTCTTCTCCCAGTCCGGCTGCGTCGCGAAGACGACCTCAGCCATCGGGAAGAATTTGGCCGCCCCGGCACAGCGCGTCAGGAGCGTCGCCGATACGTCAGGCGCGCTGATCAACAGATTGCGGAACTCGTAGCTGACGCGGCCCGTGCGGACGTAGTTGGCGATCAGCGGCTTGTAGCCCGTTTCCTCGAAGTGACGGCAATGCGGGCAGGCGAGCGATCCATATTCGACCAGCCTGACCTTCGCCGCAGGATTGCCGACCCGGAATCCGCCGTCGGGCGTCTCGGCCACCATATGCGACCAATCGCGCGAGGGGGCCGCGGCCGCTGGGCCGCTGGCGAGCAGCGCCGCGACCGCCGTCAGCCCAAGCGCGGCCGACCTCACTTCACCGCGGCCTGGATCAGCGGCAGGAGCTTGTCCCAGCCGGCCACATCCTTCGCCATCGTCCCGTTGATCACGAAGGCCGGCGTGCCCTGGAAATCCGGATAGTCGTTGTTGACGTTGGCGCTGGCCTGAACCTCATGCTCGATCATCTTCTGGTCGCTGAGGCACTGGTTGCTCTTGGCCTGGGGGAGACCCCGCGCCGCCGCCCAGTCCTGAAGCCCCATGAGGCTCGCCATCTGGACGAAGATCTGGTTGGTCGGCAGGTTCTGAATCTGCTGCACCTTGTCCTGCGGCGCGGCCTCATACTTGCCCATCCAGGTCGGCTGGTCCGCGTACATCGCCTTCGACATCGGAAAGAAGGTCTTCACCCCGTTGCAGCGCGCGATCAGGTTGGCGGCAACGTCAATCGCGCCGTGAATGACGTAGGGCCGGAATTCCCAGCTGACCTGACCGGTCTTCACATATTTGTCGACGAGGATGGGCGAGCCTTCCTGTTCGAACAGGCGGCAGTGCGGGCAGGACAGGGATCCGATCTCGACCAGCTTCACCTTCGCGTTGGGATTGCCCATCATATAGCCGTCGGAGGTCGCGTTGACGACGTCGGCCCAAGTGCCGCCGGGCGGCGGGTTGGCCTGTGTGACAGTCACGGTGCTGGTGTCGTTCCCGGCGGCTACGTCGAGGTTCTGGTTGCCGCCCTTGTTGCAGCCGGCGAGGGCCAGGACAGCGGCTGCGCTGGCGAGGAAAACGCGGATCGTCATTGCTTCGTCTTGCTCCGAATATCGGCCGGAAAGGTTTCGCCGCCGCTGCTCGGCAGCGACGGCGGACCGGCCGTAGCGGCAATTCTCCCCGCAAGCGACTCCAGGCAAGCGCGCAGCCCCGGATCGGCGATCTCGCGAAGGCCCTCACCGATCTCCGCCGGCACCGGCGCGAGCTGCGGCCGCTGCGGCAGCCGGTCGGGCTTGGGCGCGCGCCCCTGCTTGAAGACGATGCGGTCGATCGCCGCATAGCCGAAGAAGCGGTTGACCCGCTCGATGATCATCGGCGCAAGGTGCTGAATGAGCGGCGCATGGGCACCCTCGACCAGAAGGGTCAGCGCTCCGCTCGACTTGCGGCCGGCCGGGAAGCGGATCGATTCGGGGGAGGACACCTTGCCGTAGCGCTCGCCGACGATCTCGCTCCAGCGGCTGACGATCGCACTCTGGACGAAGCCGAACTTGCGGAACGACTGGCCGCCGACGTCGCCGACGAGCTCGCCCGCCGAACGCGGCCGGCAGCTCCGCTCTGCTTGCTCGCTAACCTTTCCCTTCGCCATCGGTGGTCAGCATGGCATAGCACCCCCGTGACCGCCAACGCCGCAGCGCGACTCCTTCAACATTATGTGGATAACTTCCGCCGGCTGCCCTGGCGCTCCGCCCCGGGCGAGCCGCCGCCCGATCCCTATCGCGTCTTGCTGAGCGAAGTGATGCTCCAGCAGACCACCGTCGCCGCCGTGGCGCCGCGTTTCGAGCGGTTCGTCGCGCGCTGGCCGACGACTGATTCGCTCGCCGCCGCGCCCGATGCCGACGTCTTCGCCGAATGGGCCGGCCTTGGTTATTATGCCCGCGCCCGCAACCTCATCGCTTGCGCCCGCGAGATCGTCCGGCGCGGCGTCTTCCCCAAGACCGCCGCGGAGCTTCTGACCCTTCCCGGCCTCGGCGACTACACGGCGGCGGCGATCGCCGCGATCGCGTTCGGCGAGCCGGTCGCGGTCGTCGATACCAACGTCCGCCGCGTGGTGGCGAGGCTGCATGCCCTCTCCGACCCCACCATGCGAAAAGTCGCGGATATCGTCGCGGCAATGATCCCGTCCGAACGCCCGGGCGACTTCGCGCAGGCGATGATGGACCTCGGCGCGACCATCTGCCGGCCAAAGGCGCCGCAATGCTTCGCCTGCCCCCTCGCCGACGACTGCGCCGGCCGCGCGCTGGGAACGCCGGAGGCGTTCCCGGCCCGCAAGGCCAGGCTGGCCCGCCCGGTTCGCCACGGCACAGCTTGGTGGATCGAGCGAGGCGGTGCCGTGTGGCTGGTGCGCCGTCCGGACAAGGGCATGCTCGGCGGCATGGCCGCGCTGCCGGGAAGCGGCTGGACCGACCGGCCGCAATCTCCTGCCGGTTCGCTCGGCACAGTCTGCCATGTCTTCACCCATTTCACGCTCGAGCTCCGAATCGAGCGCCGCGCCGCGCCGGAGGGCGACGGCTGGTGGCAGCCGCTCGATCAGCTTGCGGAGGCCGGCCTTCCGACGCTCTATCGCCGGGCTGCCGAGCTTGCGCTCGATGCCGCCACCGAGCCCCGCGCCGCCGCTTGAAGAAGCCGGGACTCGCCCGTAAGAGACGGCGCAAATCCGTTTCGTCCCGGTTCCAGGGGCGCCAGGGGAACTTCATGGAAGACCGCTTCAACACCATCGCCGGCTGGGTCTTGTTCGCCGGGATCATCGCCCTTGGAACGTCGATCGTCGCGGGCGAAGCGATGCGCAGCGAGCGGCCTGAAAAAATGGGCTACCCCATTGAGGGCGTCGAGGAAGCGGGTCCAGGCGGCGGCGCTGCGGAGAAGCCGATCGAATCCTACCTCGCTACCGCCGACGCGACGAAGGGTGGCGACGTGTTCAAGAAGTGCGCCGCCTGCCATAACGCCGACAAGGGCGGTCCCAACATGACCGGTCCCAATCTGTGGGGCGTGCTCGGCGAGCCGATCGGGCAGGGCAAGGGCGGCTTCGCCTTCTCCGACGCGCTCGCCAAGAAGGGCGGCAACTGGGACTGGCACAGCCTCAGCGACTGGCTGACCAGCCCCAAGGCCTTCGCGCCCGGCACCAAGATGACCTTCGC
>NZ_JAFAVR010000219.1 GCF_019242355.1 Sphingomonas sp.
CATGGCTCGCTCGCCATTCGCGAAGCAGATCGCCGATCCGGGTCAGCGTCTCGTCCGGCGTCGTCGTCGGCACCGTTTCGCGCGCGATCACGCCTTCGGGCCCTCGCGCGAGGATGACCACGCATTTCGTGCCGCCGAGCTCGACCCCGGCGCAGGTCAAGCCGCGCTCATCTCTCGCGATGAGCAACAACCGCGGATGAAATCACCATGCGACGGCAGCGCATCGACTTTCTGCCGGATCGCCGACCGGATCCGCGACAGCGTCAGCTCCAGGTCATCCTCGGACATGAGGTCGGCGAGCGGGTGGTAGCCCTCGGGTGTCAAGCCCTGCCCATAGAGAACTGCAAACCAGCTGACCTCGCTGAAGATGTCCGACCAACGCGGCTTCACCTCCCCGCGCGCCCTGAACATCTCGAGCTTTTCGGCGAGCGTGTCGGGGATGCTCATGTGCCGGCAGTACCGCCAGAACTCCGTGTCCTCGCGCTCGGTCACCTTGTAGTGTGCGATGATGAAGTCGCGGATCGACTCGTACTGGAACCGCATTTCTTCGTTGAATCGGTCGATCAGGGCCGGGTCGGGCCGCCGCGCCGGGAAGAAGTCGAGGAATTTGGAGATCGCCGCCTGAACCAGGTGGATGCTCGTCGATTCCAAGGGCTCGAGGAAGCCGCTCGACAGCCCGAGCGCCAGGCAGTTCTTCACCCATGACGCTCGCCGTCGCCCAGCCTGAAACCGCAAGACCCTGGGATCGGCGAGCGCGCTGCCGCCAAGGGACTCGACCAGCCTGGAGGATGCCTCGTCATCGGAGATGTAACTGCTGCAGTAGACGTAGCCGTTGCCCGTTCGGTGCTGGAGCGGGATGCGCCACTGCCAGCCGGCCTCGCGGGCGCGCGCAACCGTGTACGGAGCCGGCTCGGGCATGCGTTCGGCAGGCGCCGCGGCCGCACGGTCGTTCGGCAGCCAGTGACTCCAGTCCTCGAACCCGGCCTTGAACACCTGCTCGATCAGCAGTCCACGGAAACCGGAGCAATCGATGAAGAAATCGCCTTGGATGGACGACCCGTCTTCCATCTGCACCGCGTCGATGAACCCGGTCTCAGGATCCTGCCGGACGTCGACGACCTTGCCTTCGCGGCGGATCACCCCTCGCTTTTCGGAATAGCGGCGCAGGTAAGCGGCATAGGTGGAGGCGTCGAACTGGAAGGCATAATTGATGTTGGGCTGACCGCTCCCCGCCGCGCCGGGAGTCCGACCAAACTTGCCGAGCCGAGCCGCCTCGGCCTCGGCACTGAACCTGAGCTGGTCTGGATCACCGCCGGACTGCGCCCACCGAAGCCAGTAATGATTGAACGACACCCCGGTCCGCAAGTCGGCGCCGAGTAGCCCGAAATTGTGGAAATAGCGTTCGCCGACGCGCCGCCAGTCGACAAATTCGATGCCGAGCTTGAACGTCGCGTTGGTCTCGCGAACGAACTCGTCCTCGTCAATCCCGAGAAGACGATTGAACAGCTGGATCGGCGGAATCGTCGATTCGCCAACCCCAACCGTGCCGATCGCTTCGGATTCGATCAGGGTGATCCGCCGCTGCTGCGTGCCAGCACACTTGGCGAGCGCCGCAGCAGCCATCCAGCCGGCCGTTCCGCCGCCGACGATCACAAAATCGCGCGCAGGCTCCAAGCTCATGCGCCGGCCTGCAGTGGCATCTGCTGCTCGGCCGCGATGAACTGGTCGACCGCCGGCATCCGGCGCGCGAGCTCGGCAACAGCGCGCAGCCGTTGCTGCACCATCTCGACATGTGCCTCGGCCGGAAGGACATCGACGCGCGGGTCATAGCCCTGGGGGACGATGCCGCATCCGGTCAGCAGCGCGGCCCAGCCCTGCTCTTGAAAGGTCTCCTCATCGGCCATCGGTATGATCGCGCGGGCTCGGAACATCCCGGCCTTTCGCGCGAGGCCGGGCGGCGGCGCGGCATCTCGCACCCTGTCCCACATCGCCTCGTCGTAGCGGCGATTGAACAGGTAATGCGCGGCCTGGAAATCGCGCAGGTTGGACCCGAACGACCGGATCGCGGCGTTGTAGGCACTCGCCTCCGGGGACTTACCTGCCGTTGCCGGGAATAGACTCACGAGGTGGGAAATGCCGGCTTGCGTAACCTGCATCTCGACTCCGTCAATCGGGTCGGGCGCGATCGCGGCCTCGCCGATGGCCACGCAATTGCCGAGCCACGGAGACTGCCGGGCACCCGGCCCCAAGTCGCTGACGACAGCATCGCCACTGATCCTAACGCGCGTGATCACTCCGGCGAGGTCGGCGACCTCCGAATCCTTGGCCGCCGTGCTGCTGTAGGCAGCTACGACAGCGGTGCGGTCCTGCAGCGGGAACAGTCCCACCCAGCCGCCGTGGAAGGCGGACACCTGGCTAAAAGCCGGCAGGCTGGGCATGCGCGGCGCGCTCGCCGCCAGCAGCCGGTCGCACGGCAGCCATTCGCTCCAGGATTCGAAGTGCGCACTGGCGAGACCGCCGATCAGTCGCGCCTCGCGCCCGGACGCATCGACATAGAGGTCGGCTTCGATGCGCGTTCCGTCGGCGAGCTCGACCCCCTCGATCGTATCGCCGGTGATGCCGACACCGCACAACGGGGACGCCGCAATCTCGATCCCTCGTCGCAACGCGAGTTGCTTCAGCAATTCCGCATAAGCCTGCGCTTCGAGCTGATATCCGTAGCTCGCCGACAGAACAGCATTTTCATCGACGGGCAAAGGCACCGCGTTGAGCCGAGCGCAGCCAGAGCCAAGCGAGAATTCCTCAAGGCCGACACGAAGCCCCTCAAGCGCGGCCTTCGCCCAATATTGCAGGAACGGCAGCCGTCCGCCGGGCGGCGGCTCGTCATCATAAGCCAGCATGAAGGGCGGCGCGCCCTTCGCCCAGTTGGAGAAGCGCTGCCCGACCATCGGCACTCCCCGGCAAGCGTCGAGGACCAGGCGCTCGTCCACGCCCAGCAGCCGATGCAAAGACGCCAGGGTCGGAAGCGCCACATAGACATCGGCCCGCGAAAGCCGCGAGCCCAGGTCGACCGCATGGATCCGAAGCCCGGTCCGCCCCAGTGCGCTTTGCAGGGCCACCACCGTTAGCCACAGGCTAACGTCTCGACCGACCACCGCGACCGATGTGACTCGCCTGCTCACAAACGGACTTCCGCTTCATGGAGATGCCGGTCGTCGACCTGCGGCGCACCGGCGTAGCGCGCAACGAACGAGGCGTGCTTCGGCATCTCGTCGACGCGGTCGCGGATATCCTCGCGGATTTCGTCGAGATCTTTCAGCGCACGGTTCAGCGGTGCCGCATCCGCGAGCGGACTGTAATGCTCCGGCGTCAAACCCTGGCCGAGATAGACGCTCAGCCAGCTCGGCGGCGTGAACAGGCCATGACGATATTGTTCCACGATTCCGGAATGACGGAACAGGCCGATCCGGCGCCGCAGGCTGTCGGGCACGTCCATCGCTGCGCAATAGCGCCAAAGCTCCGTGTCCTCGCGACTGTTCAAATGATAGTGGAGGATCAGGAAATCGCGGATCCGCTCATATTCCAAGTCCATGCGCAGGTTGAATTCATCGACCAGCCGCTGATCGTGTCCCTTGGTCGGAATCAACTCCAACAGGTGCATGATCGCGATCTGGATCAGGTAGATGCTCGTGGACTCGAGCGGCTCCAGGAAACCGCTCGACAAGCCGAGCGCAACGCAGTTCCGCGCCCAGGAGTGCACCCGCCGGCCGGCCTGAAACTTCAGCATCCTCGGCTCGGCGAGCAGCGGTTCGCCGAGGCTGTTCAGAAGCTCCGCGCGCGCCTTGTCTTCGTCGATGAAGCGGCTCGAGAAGACGTAGCCGTTTCCTGTCCGGTGCTGAAGCGGGATGCGCCAGCGCCAGCCCGCGTTCATGGCGATCACGCGCGTGTACGGCGTCAGGTCGCCGCACCGTTCGGTCGGCACCGGCATCGCCCGGTCGCACGGAAGCCACTTCGACCAGTCGTCCCACCCCGTCCCGAACCGCCCCGCGAGCAGTAGCGACCGGAATCCCGAGCAATCGATGAAGAACTGCCCGGCTATCCGCTCGCCGGATTCGAGGACCAGCGCCCGGATGTCGCCAGTGTCCGGGTCCTGCTCGACGTCGCGGACCTTGCCCTCGATGCGCTGAACGCCGCGGGCTTCGACGAACCGCCGCAGGTACTGCGCATAAAGGCTCGCGTCGAAATGATAGGCGTAGGAATAGGTCGAGTTGACGGTCGACTTGCCCACGGCTGGAAAATCGAAGCGGTTGGCGTTCGCGGCCACGCAAGCGAACGAGAAGTCCTGGATATCCCAGTCACGCCCGGCGTCGAGCGACCGCCGCCATTGCTGGTGGAAGCCGAGCCCGGCCTGCGCCGATCCGTGAACCCCGAACGGGTGGATGTAGGACGAGCCCTTGAAGCCCCAATCGACGAAATGGATGCCGAGCTTGAACGTGGCATTTGTCGCCCGCATCATGTCGGCTTCATCGATCCCGATGGAATCGTTGAAGTTCTTGATGTGCGGCAAGGTCGCTTCGCCAACTCCGACGATGCCGATTTCATCGGATTCGACCAGCCGCATCCGTCGCCGGCCGGCGGGCAGCAAGGCCGAAAGGGCCGCAGCCGCCATCCACCCCGCGGTACCTCCACCAAGGATCACAATGTCGAGCGGTTTGTCCACGTGTCGTCGTTCCGTCGGGCCGTCCTGACCGGCTACTTCAGCAGTCCAGCGGCGTCACGCCCTTTCTCGTAGGAGCGAAAAGGGGCGCCGCTCGACCGAGCGACACCCCCTTTTATTCAGCCCGACCGGTCAGTGGCCGAAGCTCCGGATGTCCCGGGTCAGAGGCCGCGCTCGCCCGCTGCCGGCGGAGGCGGCGGCGGTGCCGGCGGAGGCGGCGGTGCTGGGCACGCATCGGTGGCCAGGATCACCGTTCCATCCGGGCAGGTCTGCGTAGCTGCAGCGACCGGCGGAGGCGGAGGTGGCGGCGGAAGAGGCGGCGGCGGGGGCGGCGAGCCCGAGGCCATCTTCCAACGGACCCCGAGGATGAACCGCCGGTCGTTCTGGAAGTAGGCGTTGGGAGTCAGGACCACCTTGCCGTCTGGCTTGCCGTCGCCGGTGATGTCGCTGTCTCGGTCGGCGACCTGCTGCAGCAACTTCGTCCTCGTATTGAGGAGGTTGCTGCCCTCGACGCTCAATTCGAGGTTGTCGCTCACGCTGTAACGCACAGACGCATCGAGATAGCCTGCGGCCTTCTGCCAAACCGGGAGATAGACGCAGCAGTCGACCGCCGTGACCAGGTACTTCGACCGCCAGTTGTAGGCGACACGCGCCGAAAGCTTGCCCTTCTCGTACATCCCGACGAGGTTGTAGGTGTACTTCGACAGGCCTTCGAGAGCGCCCGGGTTGAGCGCCGTCCCGGCGTTGCCGGGGTTCGTCGTCTGCCCCGTCGACCCAACCGGTGTCAGGTTTGAATTCGGAACGCCGCTGTTCTTCACGTAGGTGAAGTTGGCCTGCACGCCGAGACCGCTGAGCGGCCCAGGGAGGAAGTCGAAGAATCGCTGGTAGTCGACTTCGAAGCCCTTGATCTTGGCGCCCTTGCCATTTGCGGGCCCAACGACCTGGACTGTGCGGGTAACACCGTTGTTGGTGATGTTCTCGTTGAAGATGCCGTACTGAATGTAGTTGGTGAAGTTCTTGTAGAACGCCGCCACACTGAACTGTCCGACGTTGCCGAAGTAATTTTCCAGCGAGATGTCATACTGCCAGGCTTCGGTGGGCCGCAGATACGGATTGTAGGCACTCGCAGTGTAGCTCGGATTCACGCCGATCGGCTTGCCGTTCGAATCGAGGATCCACCGAGGATCAGTGAAGTCACCTCCCGTAGATGTGGGCAGACTTTGGCTGACGCCGATGTAATTCTTCAGGAAGCCCATGTCGGGGCGGGAAATCGCCTTCGACGCCGCGAAGCGGATCAGCCACTTTGGCGACAGGTCAACGCGCAGGTTGAAGCTCGGCAGGAAGTTGTGGAAATTATTGTGCGCCGTGCTCTGCGAGCCGCCACCGCTCGAGAAAGCGATGTCCTCGGCGGACTCGTAGCAATATGACGGGTAGGGCGCACCACCGCTTTCAGGCGGCTTGTATCCCTGATCACCCGGAATGAGCGCCTTTCCGACGAGTCCCCCCGTCACTAGCGCGATCCGCGGACACAAAGTCGTATCGCCCTGAATGGTCGGGTAGCGGACCGAACCCGTGCTGGTGTCACGGGTCTGGACGTAGCGAAGACCGATGTTGCCGCTGATCTTGAGGCCGCCGATCATGGCGTCCGGACCGCCGAACTTGAGCATCGCGTAGACCGACTTTGTCGATTCGTCGACGTTGTTGATCTCATCCGGAGTGAAGCAGCTGTTCGGCATCTCGACCGGTACGGAGGTGCCGGCCTGGCCGTTGCGCTGACAGATCGGAATGTATCCACCGACGCCAGTCACATCGCGACTGAACAGGTCAGCCTTGTGCGATTCGAGGAAGCTGAACGGCACGAACGGGAAGTTGCCCAGCTGGCCGCCGAAGAAGGAAGCGCCGAATGGCGAGACTTCGTAGAAGCCCGACGGGTAGCCCTTGAAAGTCTCGCCCGTGGACAGACAAGTGCCGCCCGGCTGGCTGTCGAGATTCCAGTACGGGTGCGGGTTGGTGCCGGTGCCGCCGGGATCGCAATCGGTCCAGGTGTTGGCAACGTTCTGCCAGTTGTAGGTGCTCCACTGGACCAGCTGCTTCCGGTCCGCGAAGCGCGCCCCGAACTTCAGGCTGTTCAGCCAATCGCTGTGGAAGTCCCACTCGCCGTCGCCGCGGAGGGCATATTCATGGCCATGGCTCCGCTCGAGGTGATCCGAGACCGAACGCAGGAACCAGTTGTCGGGGTTCGACAGCCCGCCGGCCGACTGGTTGACGTTGGTCGGATCGCTGAGCGAGATGCGCGGCAGGTCGCCTGTGGCATCGAGCCCGACATTGGCGAAGGAGTGGAATTCCACCGAGAGGTCGTAGTTGTCGACGCTCGCCTTCACATACTGGCCATCGAAGTTGAAGTGGAGATCGTTGGTCGGATCCCACTTCACGTTGAGCGACAGGTCCTGAGTGACTTCGCGATTCTGGTTGATCCGGCTGCCGGTGCCGACCTGCGGCGCGTAAACGGCATTGCCGTTCGGACCGTAGACGCAGCCGATCGCCTGCGTTTGGCCGGGCGCGCACGAATTGAACATCGGATCGCCCTGATCATTGACGCCGTAACCGACGTTGATGCCAGGAGCAGGTGCGGTGGGGTGGCCATCGACACCCCAGTTCGGCGGTGCGCCCCACCAGAAGTTGCTTCCGTCCACGCCAGTTGTGCCGGACTGGAAATTGCCATTGGAATCGAACGTGAAGTTCGGGGTCCCCGGGATGACGACGGGAATGTGACCGCTCAGATTGTTGGTGTTGCCACCGACGATCGTGCGGACGTTCTGGCCGTAAAGGTCTGGCCCAAGTCCCCAATCACCGAAGTTCCGCTCCTGCCAGTTGTTCTGGTAGAGCGACCGGATGTACTGCGCGGTCAGGAGCAGCTTGCCGCTATTGCTTTTCCACTGGGCGGCGCCCGAGATTCCGTAGCGCTTGCGGTCGTATTTGGTGTTCAGGAACTCGATCGATGCCGGGAAATAGGTCGTCGACGGCCAGTCCGGATTGCCGTTGGCGATGATCGCCGTTCGGCCATACTGGATGCCCTGCGACAGCGTCGTGACGTGCGAAAAGGCAACGTCGGCCATGATCCCGAATTCGCCGGCGTCCGTCTGCCAGCGGTTGCTGTAGAAGCCGTTGATGTCCGGCGTCCACTTCTTCGACAGGTCGCCGTAGTTCGCCTTGAGGCCGATCTGGATCAGCTGGCCCGGCGCGTCGAACGGAACCCGTGTGCGCAGGTTGACCGAGCCGGCAATGCCGCCTTCGATCATGTCCGCGGTCTGGTTCTTGTACACGTCGACGCCGGCCAGAAGCTCGGGCGTGACGTCCGTCCAGTTGAGCCCGCGGCTGCTGTTGGCGCTGAAGGTGTCGCGGCCGTTGAACTCAGAGCGGACCTGCGGCAGGCCGCGGATGATAACGCCCGACGGCTCGGCCGAAAAGTGGGCCGTGTCGCTGGTTGCGGCGAATCGGTTGACGGTGATGCCCGGGACGCGCTGGAGCGCTTCCGCGACGGACTTGTCCGGGAACGCGCCGATGTCGGTCGCCGTGATGGAGTCGACCACCGTGTCGGCATTGCGCTTGATCTGTTGCGAGGTCCGCAACGCGCGCCGCTGGCCAGTGACGATGATTGGGTTCTTTACGCTGTCGCTTGCTGGCGCAGTGTCCGCATTGGCGTCCGTCGTCTGGCTGATCGGCTTGCCAGTGTCCGTCGACTGAACCTGCGCGCTCGCAACCGAGGGCTGCAGAAGCGCAACGCCAAGAACGATCGTGGATGCGCCGCAGCGAAGCGCGCGGTTCGTTGCAGTGCGAGCCGACAGTCCGAACATCTATCTTTCTCCCCAATCCCCGACTTACCGGGAAAACGCTTGCGGCAAGCCGCCCGCTCGCGAGTCGTGGGGGTTATGATAGCGCTACCAGAGCAATCCAAACGCGAACGGAAAGCGCAGATTTCCAATCTTTTCTGCTTTCCGACCGCGTCGGGTCTGGTGACCCTCTCCCCACTCACTCTCGTGAGCCACTGAATTCGTATGCAAAGATTTTGCGCAGTCAATCGCGCCGCACGCAGCGCCGTCACTGACCGTCGCGCCTGTTGCTTCGCAGCCACAGAAGCGAAATGAAACTGACATGATTTGGCGCAAGGCGATGCCGCTCTTGCGCTTGTCGGCCGCGCGGCCGAGCGATAGGTCTGCAGCCGTTTCGGGGGGAATGTTGTCATGTCGCTGTCGACAATCGATGTCGCCGTTGTCGTTCTCTATGCGATCGGCATCTTCAGCCTCGCGCAGTGGGTATCGCGCGAGCGCGCCGGGCACCAAAAGGACACGAGCGACTATTTCCTCGCGTCGAAGAACCTGCCCTGGTGGGCGATCGGCGCGTCGCTCATCGCCGCCAACATTTCCGCCGAGCAGATCGTCGGCATGTCCGGATCCGGCTATGCCATCGGCCTTGCCATCGCCTCCTATGAATGGATGGCCGCGGCGACCTTGTTGATTGTCGGCAAGTTCTTCCTGCCGATCTTCCTCAGGAACCACATCTACACCATGCCGCAGTTCCTCGAGCGGCGGTACGGCAGGGTCTTGCCGGTGATCATGGCGGTCTTCTGGCTGGCGCTTTACGTGTTCGTGAACCTGACTTCGATCATATGGCTCGGCTCGATCGCGGTGAACAAGGTCGCCGGCATCGACCAGACCGTCGCTCTCGTGATGCTCGGCGTGTTCGCCTTGCTTTACCAGATCCGCGGCGGCCTCAAGGCGGTCGCGCTCACCGACATCGTCCAGGTCACCCTGCTCGTGCTCGGCGGTCTCGTCGTCGCATATCTGACGCTGAAGAACATCGGCGGCGGGGACCTCTTCTCCGGCTGGCACCGGCTCGTCTCGACCGCGCCCGATCATTTCCACATGATCCTGAAGAAGGGCGACCCGCATTACATCGACTTGCCCGGCCTCAGCGTGCTCGTCGGCGGCATGTGGATCGCCAATCTGAGCTACTGGGGTTTCAACCAATACATCATCCAGCGCGCGCTCGCCGCCAAGAGCCTGGACGAGGCGCAGCGCGGAGTCATCTTCGCCGCTTTCCTGAAGCTGCTCATGCCGGTGATCATCGTCCTTCCCGGGATCGCCGCGGTCGTGCTCGCGCCGGGCCTGCCCAAGCCGGACGAAGCCTATCCGACGATGATGCGACTGCTTCCTTCCGGGCTGCTCGGGCTGGTCTTTGCAGCGCTGATCGCCGCGATCGTCGCGTCGACGGCGTCGAAGATCAACTCGATCGCGACCATCTTCACCCTCGACCTCTATGCCAAGTTCCGGGGCGAGCCGACCAGGGCCGAAAACGATCGCGAGGTCAGTACTGGCGAGGAAAGGCACCTCGTCCTCGTCGGCCGGGTCACCGCGATCGTCGCGATCGTCATCGCCATCATCGTCGCGAAGCCGCTCGTCGGAAGCTCGGAGCAGGCCTTCCAGTACATCCAGGAATTCAGCGGTTTCTTCACGCCCGGCATCACCGTGATCTTCCTGCTCGGCCTGTTCTGGAAGCGCGCGACAGAAGGCGGCGCAATCGTCGCCGCGGTGACTTCCGTGCTCCTGTCCACGATCATGAAGTACACCCTGCCCGCGGCCGCGCTCCCGAAAGGCGTCAACGACTACCTGACGCCGTTCATCAACCGCATGGGCGTCGTGTTCCTGGTGTCGCTGGTCCTCGCGGTCGTCGTATCGCTGGCAACGAGGCAGCGGCCCGACGCCGATACCATCGATACGGCCGACGTTCGCTACAGGACGAGCGCCGGCTTCAACGCGGGAGCGGTCGGCGTCGTCCTCGTCCTCATCGCTCTCTACGCCACTTGGTGGTGAGCGCATCCAAGGAAGACTCATGCCGACACGCCGTGAATTGATTGTCGGAACGTCCGCGCTGCTCGCAGCCAGCTGCGTCACCGCGCCGTCGTTCGGTGGCCCACGGTTTATCCGGACCGCCGGGATGCACCTCACGAGGGGCGGCGCGCGCTATCCCGTCGTCGGCACGAACATGTGGGCGGCGGCTTATCTCGGTGCCGAAGCACCCGTCGGCAACCGCGGTCGCCTCGAGCGCGAGCTTGACCGGCTGAGCGGAATCGGCGTCGATAATGTCCGGATCCTCGGCAGCTCCGAGTTCTCGCCGCTCAAGAATTCGGTTCGCCCGACCTTTCGCGACCAGAGTGCCAGCTACAACGAGAGCCTGCTCCGAGGCATGGACGTCGCGCTCGCCGAGATCGGACGTCGCAACATGACGGCCGTCATCTACCTCACCAATTTCTGGGAATGGTCGGGTGGCATGATGACCTATCTCTACTGGACGAACGGCGGCCGCTACATCAACATGAATGACCCGGCTCATCCCTGGCCGGAGTTCGCCGACATGTCGTCGCAATTTTACCAGAGCGCGCCTTCGGTCGCGATGTACCACGACTACGTCCGTGCCGTGGTCGGCCGCCGCAACAGCGTAACCGGCGTTCTCTATCGAGACGATCCCGCAATCATGGCCTGGCAGCTCGCGAATGAGCCTCGCCCCGGCGGCAGCCCGCAGAACGGCCGGGCCCACATGGCGGCCTATCTCGCCTGGATCGACGCGACCGCGCGCCTCATCAAGTCAATCGATCCCAACCATCTCGTCTGCACCGGCAGCGAAGGCACGCAGGGCTGCATCGAGGACGACACTTGCGTCGTCGATGCGCATTCTTCGCCCGCGATCGACTATATGACGGCTCACATCTGGCCGCAGAACTGGAGCTGGGCAGACCCAAACAATCTCGCGGGCACCTGGCCGACCGTCGAGACCAACACTCGCGCCTATTTCGCACGCCAGGCCGCTGCCGCAACCCGCCTCGGCAAGCCTCTGGTGATCGAGGAGTTCGGCTTCCCTCGCGACGCCGGCAGCTACGAACCGGCTGCGACGACCGCCTACAAGGATCGCTTCTACGCACTCATCTACGAGCTGGTGGCGGAGAACATGCGCGCCGGCGGCCCGGCGGCGGGCGCGAACTTCTGGGGCTGGGGCGGCGAAGGGCGTGCGCAGCATCCCGACCATCACTTCGTACGCGGCGATACTAGCTATCTCGGCGACCCTCCGCACGAACCGCAGGGCTGGTACAGCGTCTTCGATGCCGACGCGTCAACACAGGCCGTGATCCGCAACTTCGCGAACGCGGCCAGGTCGGTCGGCTAGGAGTCGAGCCGGAACATCGCCACCCCGTGCGGCTCAACGGTCGCCGTGAGAGCGCCTGCCCGCATGTCGACCTGTCGATGTGCCCACAGGTCCCGAGCGTGCATCTGGCCTTTGCCGTTCAGCCCGATCTGCTGCGCGGTAGCGGTAATCGTCGCCGGCTGCTGGCTGCGATTGAACAGCAGCACGGCGATCCCTCCATTTGCCAATGGCTTGGTCCACACCTCGCTTGTGCCCTCCGTGGCGACTCGGTGACCCTGAGCGCCGAGACGGTCCTGGTCGATCGCGATGACCTCGCTGTTGAGCAGGATCGACCGCGTGTTCTCATCCATGTGCGCGATGTCATTTCCGGCGATCAGCGGAGCCGCCATCATTGCCCATAGCGAGAAGTGCGAGCGATATTCGGTTGGCGTCATTCCGCCGTTCCCGACCTCCAGCATGTCGGGATCGTTCCAGTGACCGGGGCCAGCATAGCTCCACAAAGGCTCATTCAGGTCGACGATATCCGTGACCGTGTGCGCCCAATCGCGCTTGGGGTCCTTCGTCGAGAAGCTGTCGAAGATGTCGCCGGTGGTCCGCCACAGGTTGCCGGTGTTCTTCGCCCAAAGCCACGGCTTGGCCGTACCCCATTCGCACATGGAAAAAACGATTGGTCGCCCGCTCTGGCGAAGCGCGCTCGCCATAACGGCATAGGCTTCCCTGGCGTTTCGGTCACCGGTGTTGCACCAGTCGTACTTGAGATAATCGACGCCCCAGCGGGCGTAGGTCAGAGCATCCTGATATTCATGCCCCTGGCTCCCGGGTCGTCCGCCGCAGGTCAATCGGCCGGCGTCGGAGTAGATCCCGAACTTCAGGCCGCGGGAATGGACGTAGTCGGACAGCGCCTTGATGCCGGACGGGAATTTCTGCGCGTCGGCAGTGATGAATCCATTGGCATCCCGCGGTCCATGCCAGCAATCGTCGATCACGACATACTGGTACCCAGCGGCTTTCATCCCCGAAGCTGCCATTGCATCGGCCGTCGCGCGAACGGTCCCTTCGTTGACGTCGCAAGCGAACTTGTTCCAGCTGTTCCAACCCATTGGAGGCGTCAGTGCAAGACCGTTCGGCGCCTTGTTGACCTCGGCTTGAATGGTGTCGCCCTCAACGCCGGCGACCGCTTGCCCTGCGCCAAGAGCCAAGAGAACTAAAAGCGCAACGAACCTCGCAAACCGCTGCATTTATTCCTCCGTCGTCTATCCTAGTGCTAGCGCTAACACTCCGATGATCAAGCAGGAACGCGCTTGAAGTGCATTGCGTGGCTGCTGGCGCCGTCGATCGCCCTCTCGGCGGCTGCGGCGACGACTGAGGATGTGCCGGCCACGCCTCGACCTTCCTTTTCGGTTCTCTCGGAAGTTCGTCGCCCGCGATCTATGCTTTCGGCATCACGGCCGCGGGATCTTCTGTGCCCGCCATCGACTGCCCCCTTGCGTTAGCGCTACCAACGCGCGATGCCTCGCTTTGGGAGATGGGTCGAAAAGCACTGATTCACCGCTGTCTTTTGGGTGCCGGGCTTGCACTTGGCACGACGATGGCTCTCGCTCAGCCCTTCCCCCTGCCGCACTTCGAGCACAAGTCGGGCAGGCACGCCTTCATCGTCGATGGGGCGCCATTCGTGATGCTGGCCGCGCAAACGAACAACAGCAGCAATTATCCCGCCGAGCTGCCCAAGGTCTGGCAGGTCGTCGACCGGCTGCACGCGAACACGCTCGAGATTCCGGTCGCCTGGGAGCAGATCGAACCGACGGAAGGTCGTTTCGACTTTTCCTGGGTCGATACGCTGGTCACGCAGGCACGGCAGCACAATGTCCGCCTCGTGCCGCTCTGGTTCGGCGCGTACAAGAACACGAGCGCGGGCTACGCTCCTGAATGGGTCAAGTCCGACACCCGCCGCTTCCCACGCATGATTACCAGGGACGGCAAGACTCACTACGTTTTGTCGCCGCTTGCTGCCTCGACGCTGCAGGCGGACTCCCGAGCCTTCGCCGCGCTGATGCGCCACATCCGCCAGACCGACCCGCAACACACCATCGTCATGGTGCAGGTCGAGAATGAGACCGGCAGTTACCAGTTACCGCGCGACTTCTCGCCCGTCGCGGAGCGCCTCTTTACGAAACCGATCCCCGCCGAGCTCGCGCGCCACACCGGTAGGAGCGGCATCTGGACGGAGGTGTTCGGTTGGAAGGCCGACCAGGCTTTCAACAGCTGGTACACCGCGCACTACGTCAATCAGGTCGCGGCCGCCGGCCAGGCCGAGCTCGACCTGCCGATGTACGCCAACGCTGCGCTCAGCGACCCGTTCAAGGAAGAAGGCGCGCAATATGGCGCCAGCGGCGGTCCCAACTGGAACGTGCTCGACATCTGGAAGTCGGCAGCGCCGCAACTTAGCCTAGAGGCGCCCGATCTCTATGACCGGTCCGAGAGGACTTACCACAAGCAGATCGACAATTACGCCCGATCCGATAATCCGCTGTTCGTGCCGGAGAACGGCGACGCGAGGGAATATTCGCGTTTCCTGTGGCTTGCTCTGGGCAAGGGCGCGATCGGCTGGGCACCGTTCGGGATGGATGCCACCGGCTATTCTAACTTCCCGCTCGGCGCGGAAGTTCTCGACGGCGAGACGCTCAACGCCTTTTCATCGAAGTACGCCCTGCTTGCGCCGATCGCGCGCGACTGGGCCAAGTTGGTGTTCGAACATCCGACCATCGGCTTCGCGAAGCCCGACGACGGTGCCGACCAGACGCAGTCCCTCGGCCGCTGGAAGGTCACGGCCCAATATGGCCAGTGGCAGTTCGGTGAGCGCGATGCGACTTGGATGAAGATGCCGAAAAACCCGGCCAGC
>NZ_JAFAVR010000042.1 GCF_019242355.1 Sphingomonas sp.
CAAGTTCGAACAGATCCTGATGATAGTCGAGGGTGTTGAGCGCGAACTCGCCCCCGATTTCAGTTCGGAAGCCGAACAGCGCATCGCGGCTCCAGGTCGCCCGGCCGAGCGTCTCGTTACGGTGGGATCGCGTGAGCTGCTGGGAGCCGCCGACGATCTCCGTGTGGCCAAGATTGCCGGCGTCATATTCGTCAAGCGTGGTCTTGTGCTGACGATTGGCGAGCCCGACGAACTTCAGCGCGCCGCCCGCGAGGGGCCGCGTAAAATCGCCACCCAGCTCGAAGATCCTGGTCTTGTAGTCCTCGACCAGGCTGTCGTCGTGCACCGCGTCGTCGGTCGGGATGACGTGATTGTCCTGGTGCAGATAGAAAGTGCTCGGCTGGAACCGGGCATTGAGGTGAAATGAGTCGTCGTTCGCCTTCTCCATCGCCCAGCTTCCGGACAGATAGGGGTCGTGCGGGTGAATGCTGTTGAACTTGCGCCGATACTCGAGGACTTCGCCCGTCTGGGCATCGGTGACGCGGTCGTAGCCTTCCTCGAAATAATCGGTGCGCGCCGTGTCCGCGGCGAGGTTGAAGGTCGAGGGGCCGCGGCTGAAGCTTACCGAGCCGCTCGCGCTCGGGATGATCTTGCCCATCCAGTGACGCACCGCGCTGACCGTGATGTTGCCCGCAGTCCCGCCACCTTCCTTCAGGATCAGGTTCGCGACCTGGGTCTTGCTCGAATAGTCGGCGCCGTAGAGGTCGCCCGGTCCGACCTCGACGCGGATGACCCGGCTTGCGGGAATGCGGCTCAGGAGCACGTCGAGAGTCTCCGACTTGCTGACCGGCCTTGCCCCGTTGAGCACGACGTTTCCGGCTGTCCCCGCGAAGCCACGGACGTCGACGCCTGTGGACGCCGCGCTATTGCCAAGATCGAGCGTGAAGCCGGGGATGCGCTGCACGATGTCGTAGGCGGTGCGAGGAGCATATTGGGCGAAGAAATTCGCGTCATAGGCCGTCGTCCGGCTGCCCTGCGTCGGCACCGCCCTGGGCGTTTCCCCGGGACTGGCCGGCTGAGCCGATGCCGGATCGCCGATCAGCGCAATAGCCGCGACGCTCACGAGCAGGCAGATGGTCGAACGGGGCATGACGCGCGGACTCCGATGGGGGCAACGGAGCGGTGGTGCGCGCCGGCCGTCATGCCGGTCGCGGAAAAATCGTCAATTCTTCGTCAAAAGCGTCCTTGGATCGCTGATCCAGGCCTCGCGGGAGAGGGGCGGCAAGCCAACCTTGCCGCGTTCGCCATTCACTGCCAGGCGCACACGATCCTCAATGGCCGGAAAGCGCGCATCGCTCGCCAGCGAACCGAAGGCAGCGTCGTATCGAAGGGCGAGGGCGGGGATACTGACGAGCTGGATCGGATTTCGACGCGACCGATAGTCGAGGCTTCGGAGCGCCGCTTCCCGATCGCCTCTGAGGGCGGCAAGCTGACTCAGTGCGAGTAACTTCTGCTCACCGAGAAGCCCAACGGACGGGAGCCGTTCGGCTCGCTGGGCAAAGATGCGCAAAAGCTTTTGCGCCTCCGCATTTCGGCCACGGTTGCGCAGAGCGACGATCATCTCCGGCACCGCAACGTCGTCACTGTCCCCCGCCGCCCGGTCGCCAAGCGGCCGATCGCGGTCCCAGAAGCGAACCAGCGTATCCGAATGCCCGGAAGCGACCAGTAGCGTGGCAGTGCTCCACCATCCCGACTGGTTCCAGAATCCAGGTCCGAGTGCGTCGGCCGCGCGAGCGAGCCCGGGCATGTCGCGGGACAATACCGCGGTCGCAAGCGGATCGTCCGCCATCAGGGGAATTGCGCGACGCGATTCGCCCATCTCGGCCAGCGTCGCCGCGAGATTGAGCCGCATCTGTCGCTCATCCGGATAAGCGCGATAAAGCGCCTCGGCTGTCCTAAGCTCGCCGCTGAGGTCGTTCCGGAGCTTTTGCAGCGACAGGATGATCAGCTGCTTGGCGTGCGGATCGGTGCTGAGCGTCAGGAATCGCCGGGCGTCCGCATCAGCCTCGTTCCGGCGTCCCACCAAATAAAGCGCTCCGATCAGATGATCGTAGCTCAGTCCCCACAACGGATCGATCTCGACGGCGCGTTTGTATTCCGCGATTGCATCGTCGTACCGATTGACGGCCATCAGCGTCTCGGCATGCCAGCGATGGAAATCCGCTCGTTGCGGGCTGAGCTCGACGGCCTTGCGCATGTAGGGCTCGGCACTGCCGTCGAGTCGTAGCGACAGGAAGCCGAGCGCGGCGTAGGCATCGCCGAGATTCGGATCGAGCGAGACCGCCTTCCGCGCGAAGGGCTCCGCCGCAGCGCGAGCCTGAAGGAACGGGATGGTGCCGTAGGCCGTCGGGTGATCGCTTCGAAGCATGATCACCTGGGCCAGCTCGGCATAGGGCGGCGCATAGCCGGGATCGAGCCGGATCGCTTCACGGAGCCGCTTATCGGCTTCCATCAGCGTCAGCTGCCGGCGCTCCCGCGCAAGCTGCCGAGCGGACAGGTATAGCGCGTAGACTTCCGGCGAGGTGCGATGTTGCGCGGCCGGCGCGAAGGAGCGCGACAGGCGTGCAGCGACTGCGGCCGCGATGTCGCCCTGGACCGCGAAGATGTCGCCCGATCGCCGCTCGTACCGCTCGGACCACAATTGCGCGCCGTCGGACACCCGGGTGAGGCGAACGATCACCAGGACACGATCCCCGGCGCTCTGCACGGACCCGTCGAGCAGATGCGTGACTCCCAGCCTGCGAGCGATCTCGAGCGAATTGGGGCTTTCGCCGATCTGTTCGGCAGTGATCCGGCCGAGGATGCGCAATCGCGGCTGATGCGCGAGCAGGTCCAGAACCTCGTCCGAAACGCCCGCCGCGAAGAAATCCTGCTTTTGCCCGACATCCTCGAAGGGGAGGACAGCCACGGTCGGTGTCGCGCCGGCGGAAGGTCGGCCGAAGCCAGAATAAAGGCCGGCGGCCGCGGCGGCGAGAAGCGCGACGGCCACCACGGCCATTATCCAGCGTCGGGCCAGGCCGGCCGTTCGCATCATCGCCGGACGCGCCTCATGTTCGCTTTGTGCCTCCGAGGCTGGGACCGGCGCACTCTTGCCGGTTGCCAGCAGGGCTTCGGTGGCCGCCGAGGGCGCAATTCCGAGCTGGTCGCTCAGCCGGCTTCTGAATCGCGCGAAGCGTCGCGTGGCCGCGGCGCGATCTCCGGCTGCGAGGTCCGCCCGAACCCCGAGCTGGGCGACCCGTTCGTCGACCGGATCGAGCCGCTCGAGCTGGTCGGCGATATGCCGCGCGGGGGTCGCCTTGCCTGACTCCAGGGCTGCCTGACCAAGAGCCGCCGCTTCACCGACGATGCTCGCCGCAAGACGCGTGCGCTCGTCGCGAAGCCATTCGTCGAATTCCGGCGTGATATCGTCGAGCGTGCCGAGGAGGGGGCATTCGATCCGCTGCAGCGCATCGGCAAGTCCGGCGGCATCCGCGTCCGCGATGCGCCGCAGAATCGTCGTGACATCGCTCGGCAATGTCTTGGGTCCAAAGGTGATGGACTCGCGGTCTGCGGTGATGAACCCGCGACCCGCGAGCTGCCGAAGTTCGTACAGGGCCTGGCGAACGCTCGCCTTGGCCTGCTCCTCGCCGCGGTCACCCCACAGAAGCTCGGTGATCCGCGACCGGGTGACGGCCCCTTTCGACAAGGCAAGAAGCGCCAGCAGGGCGCGAGTCTTGCGCGCTCGCGGCGTGAAATCATCTCCCGCCGTGTTGGCGAGGCGCACGGCTCCAAGCAGTTCGAGCCTGAGCTCGCTGGACCACAAGATTTCGCGGCTTTGCCCCTGATCGGCCATTCAGGTGTATGACATAGCTAGGGCAGTGCGGCTTGGCGAGTCAGTGGCATCGCCAGTGATGCCGCGGATCGGCGTTGTTTGCAGGTTACCCGCCGTGCGCGAGGACCCATTGCTTTTCGGCCTGAAGCCATCTCAGTCGCTGATGCGCCCAATCGTTCGGGCTCAATGCTTGGGGATCCACCAGCCACCGGTCGCGCTCGGCCTTGTAGG
>NZ_JAFAVR010000131.1 GCF_019242355.1 Sphingomonas sp.
GGGGCCGGTCCTTGCGGGCCGGCCCCGTCCTTTGAGGCGGTTAGCTCAGCGGTAGAGCGTCTCCTTTACACGGAGAGGGCCGGCGGTTCGAATCCGTCACCGCCTACCATCCCTCAATGTACCTCTCTGGGCTGATGCGTCAGTGCGACGTCCAGCCCTTGTAGTCCTTCACGTTCTCCCGCGTGATGAGCTGCGGCGCGAGCAGCACCATCGTCTGAGCGGGCTTCTTCCCGTCCACGACCTCGTTGCCGAGATCGACCGCCTTCTCCGCCATCGTGAAGGGGTCCTGCGAGGACGACGAGATGATCAGGCTGCCGGGCTGCTTCAGCGACGCCTCGATGTCCGGAGAGCCGTCTACGGAAGCGATCTTCAACTCGGTGCGGTGAAGCTGCTTCGCGGCGAGGTCGCATCCGATCGCGGTCGGGTCGTTAATCGCGAACACGCCGTCGATGTGCGGGAAGCGCGTCAGCAGCCCCTGCATGACCTGCAAGCCGCCGTCGCGCGATCCCTTTGCGTCCAGGTTATCGGACAGGACCTTGATGCCCGGATTCTTCTTTAATGTGGCCTCGCAGCCCTTTACCCGGTCAGTGACCGCGGAGACCTGGGGGCCGTTGACGATCACGACGTCGCCCTTGCCGCCGATCTGCTCGGCGAGATACTGGCAGGCGATCTCGCCCGCCTTGACGTTGTCCGTCTGCACGGTCACGTCCGCGCCCTGGGCAGCCACGTCGAAGGCGGCGACGACGATGTGCTGCGCCTGGGCGCGCTTGACCGCGGGGGCGATCGCTCTGGGATCGACGGCGTTCAGCAGGATCAGGTCGTCGCCCGCAGAGGCGAAATTGTCCATCTGCGTGGCCTGCTTATTGAGGTCGTAGTCGGAGGACACCGCCGTGACCTTCGACGCCGGGTTGATCTTCGCTGCCTCGGTCTGGGCGCCCTTCACCGCCGCGACGAAGTAGGGATTGCCGAGCGAGCCGACCGTCATCCCGATCTGCAGCGGCTTCTGCTCCGCCAGCGCGGGCAACGCGACCGCGACGGCGGCCGCGGCGAGCAGCGAATGTCTCAGCATCATGTTCTCTCCCTTGGTGCGTGTCCCCGGTTCCATCAGGTCCGTGCGCCGCTCTTGAGGCGGAAGCGGTCGAGCGCCACGGCTCCGATGATGACCAAGCCCTTGATGATGAATTGCCAAATGTCGGAGACGCCGACCAGCGTCAGCCCGTTCGTCAGCACGGCGATGATGAGCGCGCCGACCAGCGTGCCCCAGATGCCGCCGATGCCGCCGACGAAGCTGGTGCCGCCCAGGATCACGGCGGCGATAGCGTCCAGCTCATAGCTTTGGCCGAGCTGCAAGCCGTTCGCGGCGTAGAGCCGGGCCGCCGACATCACGCCGCCCAGGCCCGCGAGCAAGCCGGAGGCGGAATAGACGAACAGGAGCACCCACCAGACCCGGATGCCGGATAACCGCGCCGCATCCGGGTTGCCGCCCACCGCGTAGATGCGCATCCCAAGCACCGTACGGCGCAGGATGAACCAGGAGATGATGATCACGGCGAGCGCGATGATCACCAGCCACGGCACGCCAGCGACGACGCCGTTGCCGATGAAGGCGAACGGCAGGTCCGAGTTGAACACGGTCGAGTCGCCACCGAGCAGGCGCGCGAAGCCGCGGATCGCGGTCAGGCCGCCGAGCGTCACGATGAAGGACGGCAGGCCGACGACCGCAACCAGCAGGCCGTTGGCCACCCCGAAC
This sequence comes from Sphingomonas sp., assembly GCF_019242355.1. Taxonomy (GTDB): domain Bacteria; phylum Pseudomonadota; class Alphaproteobacteria; order Sphingomonadales; family Sphingomonadaceae; genus Sphingomicrobium. The sequence continues at coordinate 1,751 of NZ_JAFAVR010000131.1, forward strand.
GCCAGACCCATCCCCAGCCCGGCGAGGATGCCGAGCAGCCCCAGCGCGCCGGACAGCTTGGACGCGATCACCGCCACCATCGCCGCAGCCGCGAGAATCGAGCCGACCGAGAGGTCGATGCCGCCCGTCAGGATCACGAAGGTCATGCCGGCCGCGAGCACGACGTTGATCGAGGCCTGCTGCAGCACGATCGAGGCGTTGCCGAGGCTGGCGAACCGCCCGTTCAGCAGGTCGAAGCCGACGCAGAGCAGCACCAGCACCGGCAGCATGCCGATTGCCTGGAAAGTGGCGCGGAGCTGCTGGCGGCGGGAGCGGGCGGGAGCGGCGCCACCCTGGGTCGCGACGCGACGGTCCGCGTCGATCCCGGCCGTCCCTGCGGGGTCGCTCATGCTGCCACCTGTCCGGCTGCATCCTGGGCCGCCGCACCCGTCGCGATGGCGATGATCCCTTCCTGCGTCATCTCCTTGCCCTCCATCTCGCCCGCGATCCTGCCGTCGCGCATCACCAGCGCGCGGTCGCAGACGCCAATAATCTCCGGCAGCTCGCTCGAGATCACGACGATCCCGACGCCGCTGCGCGCGAGATCGTTGATCAGCCGGTAGATCTCCGACTTCGCGCCGATATCGACGCCACGCGTCGGCTCGTCGAGCAGGAGCACGCGCGGCTTGGTCTCAAGGAGGCGCGAGAGCAGCACCTTCTGCTGGT
>NZ_JAFAVR010000255.1 GCF_019242355.1 Sphingomonas sp.
CAGTTCGCCGAGATCGTCGAGAGCCACGGGATCATCTGGGTCGGGCCCAAGCCCGAACATATCCGCACCATGGGCGACAAGATCGAGGCCAAGCGGACCGCCGCCGCGCTCGGACTGCCGCTCGTGCCCGGGTCGGACGGGGCGATCACCAGCCTCTCCCAGGCGCAGGACCTCGCCGAGGAGATCGGCTACCCGGTCCTGATCAAGGCCGCGTCGGGCGGCGGCGGGCGTGGGATGAAGGTCGTCGAGCACCGCGACAACCTCGAAAGCGCGATGGGCCAGGCGGCGTCGGAGGCTCGCTCCGCCTTCGGCGACGACACCATCTACATGGAGAAATATCTCGCCGACCCGCGCCACATCGAGTTCCAGGTGTTCGGCGACGGCGAAGGTCAAGCGATCCACCTCGGCGAGCGCGACTGCTCGATCCAGCGCCGCCACCAGAAATTGCTCGAGGAAGCGCCCTCGCCGGTCCTGACGCCCGAGCAGCGCGAGCGGATGGGCGGCATCGTCCGCAAGGCGATGTCGGACATGGGCTACCGCGGCGCCGGCACGATCGAGTTCCTCTACGAGGACGGCGAATTCTACTTCATCGAGATGAACACCCGGCTCCAGGTCGAGCATCCGGTGACCGAGATGATTAGCGGCATGGACCTGGTGCGCGAACAGATCCGCGTCGCCGCCGGCGAGGGCCTCTCCTGCCACCAGGACCAGGTCCACCTGCACGGCCACGCGATCGAATGCCGTATCAATGCGGAGGACCCGGAGACCTTTGCCCCGTCACCCGGGCTCGTGAAGAACTATGTCGCGCCCGGCGGAATGCACGTCCGCGTCGATAGTGGCCTCTACACCGGTTATAAGGTCCCGCCTTATTACGACAGCATGATCGGCAAGCTGATTGTCTACGGCTCCAACCGCGACAGCTGCATCCGCCGCCTGAAGCGCGCGCTCGAGGAGTTCGTTGTCGAGGGAATGAAGACCACGATTCCGCTTCACCAGAAGCTGGTGCGTGACTCTGAATTTCTCGCCGGCGACTATACGATCAAATGGCTCGAGGAATGGCTCGCCCGGCAGTCCGCGGGCGCGGGCGAAAGCTGAACCCAGCAGCCGTAAGCCGCGTTCATCGGCCGAGCCAATGACCAGCTATACGGGCAGCAACAGGCCAAGGGACCGCGCGAAGGCGATCGCCGCCGTCATCGCGATCCACATCGCGCTCGCCGCCGTGATCGTCGCCGGGCTGAACGTCACCAAGGTCCGGCAGGTGGTCGACCAGCTGCAGACCATCGACATTCATGAAGTGCTGCCGCCGCCACCGCTGCATCGCCCGCCGCCTCAGCCGCGCAAGGCGAAGCTCGCCGCCGGAGCGCCGGCTCCAAGGGCACAGCCGACGGAAGTGGTGGCGCCGACGCCAAGGGTGCCGGAGCCCTCGGTCATCCCCGCGGCCCACATCGCCGGGGCCGGAAGCTCGCCGGCGTCGGGCGCCGCCACTGCCGGAAGCGGAACCGGGGCCGGCGGCAACGGCAATGGGCCGGGCGGCGGCGGCAACGGCGCCGGTTTCACCCCCGCGCGCCTCGTCCGCAACATCCCGAGCTCGCAATATGAAAGGCTCGCCTCGACCGGCCTTGCCAACGGCCTCGTCGGCGTGACGCTGCTGGTCGGCCCGGACGGCACGCCCGGCAATTGCCGGATCGCGCGGTCGAGCGGGGATTCGGGCCTGGACGGCCTCGTCTGCCAGCTGACGCTTCGCTATGTCCGCTTTAACCCGGCCCGTGACCCGCAGGGGCGACCGGTGTCTCAGGACATCACTTACTTCCCGAACTGGCGCCAGCGCTAGGCTATTTCACTAATGGTTCTTTCGTCCGATTTGGCCGAGGGCGCGCACTTGTATGACGTAGTCCATGCAGAATTTCATTTCCCGAAGAGTCTGGACATCGTCCAAATGATGGGCAGATGCAGCGGCCATGAACTCCCGGTGATGGAAGATCGGACCCTTTGGATCGTAATCCGCCTTCACCGCATCCGTCGCCCGATAGCACACGTCCGCAGTAACGGAGTCAGGCACTCCCGCAACGAGCGCGGCACTCACGAGACCTACGACCATCGTCAGTCCTTGTACTTATCAGCGAGTATGCGCGGCCCAGCCCTCGCCGACAGCCTCTGAGACTCAGTGCCCGACCGCCGCCGCGGCGCCGTTGGCCGACTGGGTCGCAAGCTGCGGCCCATCGCGGCCGTAGACATCCTTGTAGTAAGCGATCGCGCCATTGTCGGGCATCGCCGTCATGTAGGTGATGTAGACCGGCACCGGCTGCGCCAGCATCACCGGCTGCTCGACGCCCGCGGACTGCCAGTCGAGGTCGCGCCCGAACAGCCAGCGCCCGAGCCGCGAGGCATCCTCGAGCCGGACGCAGCCGCCGCTGTAATAACGCACCGACTGCAGGAACAGGTCGCGGCGCGGGTTGTCGTGAAGGTAGACGCCGAACTGGTTGGGGAACATGAACTTCATCCGTCCCATGAAGTTCTGCGGCCCCGGCTTCTGGCGGATCAGCACGTTGACCTTGCCCGCGACCACGCCCTTCCAGTCGATCGTCTTGGGATCGATGATCGTCGGATTGTCGTTCCAGTCGGACACGACCTCGTAGCCCATCTTGTCGAGATAGCCGAGGCCCTGCTTGACCACGAACTGCCCGACGTCCTCGCCGGCGAGATCGGGCGGAACGTACCAATAGGGGTTAAGCGCGGCGAAGCGGATATAAGCCGTCAGCATCGGTGTCGGCCACTTGGGCTTGCCGACGACGACGACCATGGAGTCCACCGGCTGGCCGCGGTCGTACATGTAGAGCCGCTGCTGGGCCGCATTCACGAGCACGTATTTCTGCTTCGTTGCGGGAAGCACGCGCGCCCGCTCGAGGTTCACCTGAAGCATGCCGCGTTCGTGGTCGTCGGCATATCGGTGCGCCGCAAGTGCAGCCCGAAGCTGGCCGTAGATCGGGTGCATCCAGCCCATCGAGCGGACATAATCGGCAAGCGACGCCGCAGACGCCGCCTCGCTGAGCAGCGTCATCGCGCTCGGCGGCGCGGGCCTCAGCGGCGCGTCGACATAGGTAACTCCAACGCCCGGGTCCTGGCGCAGGTCATCGACATAAGCGACGAACGCCTGGCTCAACATCACGTCGGCGCGCTGCACCGCCTTCGGATCGGCGGAGTGGGAATCGGCGACCGCCGTCTCGAGCGCCGCCACTCCGTAGCGATCGGGATTGAGTCCATCGAGGTCGGCGCTCTTCAGCAATCCGATCAACTGCTGCGCCGAGTCCCCCGCCGTGGACGACAGCCACAGCGGCGCGCCCGCGCGAGTCCGGTAGAAATCGTAGATGTTGAGCGGCGCTACGGAGGCCGGCGCCGATGATGGCCGCGCGGCCGTAACCGCGGCCGCGCTCAACGGCGCGGCGGCAGCCGGGGTCGCCGACGCAGACGAAAGCGGAGCCGCGGCGATCGTCAAGGCCGCCACGGCTCCGCTCATTCCCTTCATGACGCGCACCGGCACGAGGCCGGCGCGCGCGTTACGCAATGACTTCACTTCAACTCCGTTCGTCGGCCCTTAGCCACGCTCGCCGCGGGTCATCGGCGCCGGAGCTGCCGGCGGAGGCGGCGGGGCAGCGGCGGCGCCGCCGGCCGGGGCACCCGTGTAATATTGCCCGTTGTAGACATATCCGTCCACCACGCCGTCATTGTTCCGGTCCGCCCAGACCGCGCCGGCGAGACCGCCGACCGCGGCGCCGATCACTGCGCCCTGAAGGACACTGACGCCCGGGATGACCGCACCGGCGACCGCGCCGAGGGCCGCTCCGCCGACCGCGCCGGTGGCGGCGCTGCCGAGGACGCTGTGCGACGTCGTGTCATAGCCCTGCGGCGTGCCGGCATAGTATTGGCCGTTGTAGACATAACCGTCGACATAGCCGTCATTGTTGTTGTCGGACCAGGTCGCGCCGGCAAGGCCGCCGATCGCCGCACCGACGGCGGCACCCTCGATGACGCTCACGCCCGGAACCACCGCGCCGACTGCCGCGCCGCCGACGGCACCGATGCCCGCGTCACGCGCGACATTCGGGTTGCTGGCGCACGCGCTAAGCGTGACCGTCGTTGCGAGGCCCAGCGCCAGAATGGATTTACGCATAATCTTTTCTCCCGTTTGTTTGAGCTGCCGGAACATGCGTCGGGACCTCCGCCCCGCACGGATTGCATGCCGCAGGGCAGGAAACGACGGTTCGCCGTCATCGTTCCGCAGCCGCGACAATGATGTTCCGCGACCGGCTTTTCGTCTCGGCCGGCCGCTTGCCGGATGCGGTCACGGTCCGCTATCTCCTCGGCCGACATGAAGGCGACCATTTATCACAACCCGAAGTGCGGAACGTCACGCAAGACCCTCGAGATCCTTCGCGATTGCGGAGCGGACGTATGGATCCACGAATATCTCAAGAACCCGCCCGATCTCGAGCAGCTGAAGCAGCTTTACGCCGAAGCCGGGATTACGCCGCGCGATGGGCTGCGGACAAAGGAGCCGCTGGCGAGCGAGCTCGGCCTCGACCGTCCGGGCGTCAGCGACGACGAAGTGCTGGAAGCGATGGTGAGGCACCCGATCCTGATCGAGCGCCCGCTCGTCCAGACCACCAAGGGAACTCGCCTCTGCCGTCCTCACGAGGTCGTTCGGGAAATCCTCTAACCTTTTGTCTCCGGCGGATTTCTCGGGCAGGATGCATCGCCCGTGACTCGTCTCGATCCCCGCCTCCTCCTTCAGGGCTATGCCACCGGCATCTTCCCGATGGCCGACAGCCGCGATGCCGAGGACCTGTTCTGGGTCGAGCCGAGGAGCCGGGCGATCCTTCCGCTCGACCGCTTCCACCTCTCGCGATCGCTTCGCCGGACCATCCGCCGTGGCCGCTTCGAGGTCACTCGCGACCGCGATTTCCCGGCGGTTATCGCTGCTTGCGCCGACCGGCCGGAGACCTGGATCAACGACCGCATAGAGGAGGCAATGCTGGCTCTCCACGCGTCTGGCCACGCCCATTCGATCGAGGTCTGGAGCCCGGAAACTGACGGACCGCTGCTCGTCGGCGGGCTCTACGGAGTCAGTCTTGGCCGCGCCTTCTTCGGCGAAAGCATGTTCAGCCGCCGCACCGATGCGTCCAAGGTGGCTCTCGCCTGGCTGGTCGCTCGCCTCAAGGCCGGCAACTTCACGCTTCTCGATTGCCAGTTCATCACCGATCACCTCGCCTCCTTGGGCGCGGTGACGGTTCCGCGCTCGACCTACGTAACGTTGCTCTCGGCGGCGCTCGGAGGTGGCGACGGAGCGGGTGCGGGAGCAGGTGCCGTTCCGCGAGGACGCCGCGCGCCGGTCGATTTCGGAGCGCTCGACAGGTTGCTCGAGGTTGCCGGGGTCGCCGGCTCGGCGGGCGCCGGCGGACCGGCCGGATATGTCATCACGCAACTTTTGGGCCACACGTCGTAGACCGGATGCTCGACCGTGTTGAGCGAAGGCGATTCCTTGTAGAGCCAGCCCGAGAATACTCGCCCGAACGTCTTGTCCGGCTTCTGCACGTCGACCTGGACGAAGGCACCGGTCAGCTTCTCGTCTTCCCACGGCGCCGTCGTCTCGCAGGCGCGAAGGCGAACCACGACATCCTTCCAGCGAACCGACTGGCCGGGATGGAGCACCACGTTCTGCACCAGGCCATTGCGCTTGTTGAGGATGCCGAGGACCGCCACCCGCTGGACCATCGGAGTGACTCCGGCCGCGCCCTCGCTGAGCGGAGCTGCGGCGTTGGTGACGAGCGGCGCCGTCGCCGTCCCGTTCCCTTGTCCATTTCCCTGCTTGCCACAGCCCGCGAGCGCGAGCGCGGCTGCGACCGCCATCGACGCAGCGCGGCAGGGGTGCACGGTTATTCGGGAATCCACGGCTGGTAGTCGCCGGTCGAGGCGGGCCGGATCCGCCCGCTCCCCAACGCCCCGTCCGGGCGGAAGGCGGCGATCGTCCCGGTCAGATTGGCTTCGGCCGGCTTCTGAAAGCTGCGCCTCGGCGGAAGCGACTTTTCGGGCAGCTCGCCGATCGTTCCGCGCAGCCAGGCCTGCCATTCCGGCGGCACCCGGCTGCCGTCGTTGCTGCCATTGTAGATGACCCAGCGCCGTAGCGGGCTGCCCTTGCTCTCATAATAGAGGTTGCCGGCGTCGTCGCTTCCGACCGCGTTGCCCTGCAATCGCGTGAACAGAGCCGTGCCGACCGTCGCGCCGTTCCACCAGGTAAAGATTCTCGACAGGAAACCCATGGCCCCGCGCCTGTGCCGCGTCCGCCCCGAGAGTGCAAGCGCGAGTGCAGTGGCGACGGGCGCCACCCGCTTGACGAACCTTCGCTCAGTGCGTCCAGGTCACCATGTCGCCTTCGCGGATGCCGAGCTCGGCCGTGCGGCCCCCGCGCAGCTCCAGCACGCCGATGACCGGCGCGCCCGACGGAATCGAATCGAGCGACAACGGCGTCGCATTGGGCGCGATCCGGACGATTCGCCCGTCCGCGCCGATGAACACGATGTCGAGCGGGATCAGCGTGTTCTTCATCCAGAACGACGCGTCTTGCGGCGGGTCGAACGGGAAGATCATGCCGCGGTCGCCGGCGAGCGAGGTCCGGAACATCAAACCCCGTTGCTGCTTCTCCGCGCTGTCTGCGACCTCGACCGTGAAGTGGTGCTCGCCCGTTGCCGAACGGATGATCAACGGCACCTCCTGGAGTCCGGTCTGCGCATCACTCGCCGGCTGCCCTTCGACTGCTGCGGCGGCAGCCGCCGCCGGCGCCTGCGGGCTGCAGGCCGCGACGGTGATTCCGATCAGGAGTCCCGCGAGGGCTCCGCCGGCCCGCCGCGTAGTTCGACCGCCGTCAGGCCCTTGGCGCTGCTCGCAATCCGGGCGTCCAGCTGATCCCCCGGCTGAAGCTCGTTCAATTGCGCCTGCCGCACCGTCTCCATGTGCACGAACACGTCCTCCTGCGCCGATTCGATGCGGATCAGGAAGCCGTAGCCCTTCACTCGGTTGAACCATTTGACCTCCACCGGCTCGAAATCGCCCGCCCGCTCGACAAGAGCGCCGCGGTCAGCCCGCTCGCGGCTTGCAGTGGACGAGTGAGAATGCGGCGGCAAGGCCGTGGACAGGTCGATGGAGATCACCCGCTTGGCCTGCAGCCCACGCGGCAGGCGCACCGGCACGCATTCGATCGCCGCGCCCTCGGGAACGCTTCTGCGGCCATGCTCGCGAAGAACGCTGAAGTGAAGAAGCACGTCGCCGTCGAGGCCGTCGCACACCAGGAAGCCGAAGCCGCGCGTCGAATCGAACCACTTCACCCGCCCCGTGGTCGGCGGCAGCTCGGTCCCTTCCTCCGGCGGCTGTGCAGACGACGCCGACCGCGGCTCCCGACCGGTTTTCACCGGTTCCCCACCGCTGCCGTTTCCCTGTTCCGAGCTTACATCCAGACGCGACACGGCCGCTCATTTATCATGGGTGCGCCTGTCGGCAAACTGACGATTAACGAATTTCCCGAAGCGCCTCCGCAAGCACATCGCAATCCGCGTCCGCATCAGGCTCCATTGCCGCTATGGCGCGCGCCAACGCGAAGTCGTGGCCGGCGCGGACCATCGCGCCAATCGCCTTGTCGCGCGCTTGCGGCGGGACGTCTTCGCCCGTCGCGAAGGGGCCGATCCGCCGCCGCCTTGCGAAGCGGATTGCGGCCTCGATGGATTCCTCGTTCGCATGATCGCGAGCCGCCGCAGAATCCGGTTCGTCGACACCAGCCACGCGCAGCGCATCGGCGAGCCGCCTCTTGCCGTAGCCGCGGGCGCTCAGCGACCGCGCCTTGGTCAGCGCATAGCCGCTGTCGTCGACATAACCGCGCTCCGCGAACCGATCGGCCAGCGCTCTGGTATCCGCCGCCCCGCCGCCGCTCCAGCCGCGCTCCCGCAGCTTGCGATCGAGGTAGGCGGCAAGCTTGGCGCGCGTCGTCGCGAAGCGCTCGACATAGCGCAGCGCAAGGCTGTTCAGGCCCTGTCCGTCGAGGGGCGGTAGCTCTCGTCTGGGCTTGCGGGGAGGCATGACGCCGTTTTTGTGCCACACTCTCGAACCATCAGGAACTGCCGCTGCCGCTGAGCGGCGGGAATGAGACCAGCATTTCAGGAAGGGATCGCGTGCCAGACCGCGACGCCACGCAGCGAACCGATCTTGCGCCGGAAGGTGCGACACCGACCACCGACGGATTGACGCGCAGGATCGCCGACTTTGCCACTCTGGGCGAAGCGCTTGATTATGCCGCGCAAGGTCGGCGTGGACTGAACTTCCACGATGCGCGCGGGACGCTCGTCCGCGCCTATCCGTTCGCCGAGCTGCGCGAGGATGCGCTTTCGCTTGCGCAGCGCTTCATCGCTCTCGGCATCGAGCCCGGCGACCGCATCGCCCTGGTCGCGGAAACCGGAGCCGAGTTCGCCGCCTGCTTCTTCGCCGCCGTCTACACGGGCGCCCTCCCCGTGCCGCTGCCGCTTCCGACCAGCTTCGGCGGCCGGGACGCATATGTGAGCCAGCTAGAAGTCCAGCTCGACAGTTGCGATCCGAAGCTGTTCCTGTTCCCGGGCGAGCTCGAGGATTTCTGCAAGGACGCGGCGGTCAAACGCGGCATCGACGCCCGCGCCTGGGAATCCCTGGCGAGCATCGAGCCGGCGCCGGGCCCGCTGCACACGGCGGCTCCCGACGACATCGCCTATCTTCAATACTCGAGCGGCTCGACCCGCTTTCCGCACGGCGTCGCCGTCACCCACGAAGCGCTGCTGTCAAATCTTCATGCGCACGGCGTCGGCCTTCAGGTTCGAGACAGCGACCGCTGCATTTCCTGGCTGCCATGGTATCACGACATGGGCCTGGTCGGCTGCTTCCTGTCGCCAATGGCGTTGCAGATGTCGGCCGATTACCAGAAGACCGAGGACTTCGCCCGGCGCCCGCTCGCCTGGCTCGACCTCATCAGCCGCAATCCGGGGACCAGCGTCAGCTACTCGCCGACCTTCGGCTACGACATTTGCTCGCGCAGGATGAGCTCGCAGACCCGCGCCGCCGACCGTTTCGACCTCTCGCGCTGGCGGATTGCCGGCAACGGCGCCGACATGATCCGGCCGGACGTCATGCAGGCGTTCGTCGACGCCTTCCACGAGGCGGGGTTCAACGCCAAGAGCTTCGTCCCCTCCTACGGCCTCGCGGAAGCCACGCTCGCGGTTTCGATCATGCCGCCGGGCGAAGGCATCGTGGTCGAGCTGGTCGAGGAGACCACGCTCGCCGGCGACGGCAAGGTCCACCGCGACCGGCCGCAACGCTATCGCGCGATCGTCAATTGCGGCCGTCCGGCCCGCGGCATGGAAGTCCAGATCCGCGAGGAGGACGGGACCCCGCTCCCCGACCGCCAGATCGGCAAGGTCTGGTGTCGCGGCACCTCGGTGATGGTCGGCTATTTCCGCGACGAGGAGGCCACGAAGGCGTGCATGGACGCCGACAAATGGCTGGACACCGGCGACATGGGGTACATGT
>NZ_JAFAVR010000140.1 GCF_019242355.1 Sphingomonas sp.
GGATGCGGGTCAGCATCCGCTGCGCCGACACCTTGTCGAGGCAGATCGCGCGCGTCGTCCAGCGGTAGGCGAAGCCGAGCCGGTTCAGCTCGTCGAGCATCCCCGGGACCGTCGCCGCCGGAAAGCCGGTGATCGACAGGCAGCGCAGATGCTTGTTGCCGAGCTGCGGCGCGAGCCCGCCCACCAGCACCTCGTCCGCTAGCAGCGCGTCGAGGTGCATCGGTGTCTCGGGCACGCCGATCCGCTGATCATGCGTCGAGATCGTCGAATGCAGGTAGGTCAGCGTCTCGGATGGCAAGAGCCAGGCCGCCTCGGGCATGACGCCCTCGATCATGTCGAGGAGGCGGCCCGTCTCGCGCTCGAAATCATCGAGATGGTCGGCGGCGGTTGCGATCGCCTGAGCGCCGCCCTCGTAGAGCAGCGCGGACGCTCGCGACGTGTCGTCGGCCGGCGGCAGCCATTGCAGCGTCAAATAGAAGCTGCTGGTGAAGTTCGGCTGATCGACGTCGCCGCCCTCGAACAGGTGGCGGCGTTCCTCGTCGATTAACGCCGATACCGGATCGGCGAAGCCCTCCGAGATCGGATAGCCCGGCGCCGCCCTGCGCTGCGCCTCAACATAGATTGCCCATCCGGTGCCGAGCCGTTTGAGCGCACTGTTGAGCCGCGCCGAAGTCGCGATGAGTTCAGCCTGGGTCGCGCTGTCGAGATCAGGGCCGCGAAAGCGGGCGGCTCGCAGGAAGCTGCCGTCCTTGTTGAGGATGATGCCGGGAGCGATCATCGCCGCCCAGGGCAGGAAGTCCGAGAGCCGCGACGCGCGGCGGGCATGTTCGCGCAGGAACAACATGGCCTTTAGCTTTCGAAGAGGGTGGGAAGCGCGATGTGGCGGCGGGCGACGGGGAGGATCTGCGGGTCGCGGCGCGCGGCGAACACGGCAAGACCGTGCCCGACCACGGCCATCACGATGCCGGCGATCCAGAGGCGAAGCCCGATCCCGATCGCGGCAGCGAGCGTCCCGTTGACGATCGCCAGCGCGCGCGGCGCGCCCGCCAGCAGGATCGGCTCGGCGAGCGCGCGATGCACCGGCGCCGCGAACCCGGGCAGATCGCCCCCCATCATGGGGTCCTGCATCAGACCAGCGCCCCGCCGCCGAAGCTGAAGAAGCTCAGGAAGAAGGACGACGCCGCGAACGCGACCGACAGGCCGAACACGATCTGGATAAGCTTGCGGAAACCGCCGGACGTGTCACCGAACGCCAACGTCAGGCCGGTGATCACGATGATGATCACGCCGATCACCTTGGCGACCGGGCCCTGCACCGAGTCGACGATCGACTGCAGCGGGGTTTCCCACGGCATGCCGGTGCCGCTGGCCTCGGCGGGGACCGCGATCGCGAGACCAAGGCCGACCGTGACGCTGGCCAAGGCCTTGCGCCCGAGGTCGGGCCCGCGCTCCCGCGCACTGGCGATCCGGGCGGACAACGAACGACGAGTAAGGATCATGATGGATCTCCGGCTTTCATGAGGAGAGGAAGGAGGCGGTAGGTGCCGTCGGGGGCGAGGCCTTCGACACGAACGAGTTCGGACAGCCGACGCTCGGCGCCGCGGCCCGTCAGCACTGCGATTACGTCGATCGTCTCGGCGATCAGCGCGCGCGGGATATGGGCGATGGCTTCGAGGATCAGCTGCTCGAGCCGATGCAGCGCGGCGGTCGCGGTGCCGGCATGGATCGTACCGATCCCGCCGGGGTGACCAGTGCCCCAAGCTTTCAACAGGTCGAGCGCCTCGGGACCGCGCACCTCGCCGATCGGTATCCGATCAGGGCGCAGCCGCAGACTCGATCGTACCAGGTCGGTCATGCTGACGCCCGGTGCGGTCCGCAGCGCGAGAACATTGGCAGCGTCGCAGCGCAGCTCGCGCGTATCCTCGATCAGGATGATGCGGTCGCTGCCGCCCGATGCCACTGCCAGCAAGGCATTGGTGAGCGTCGTCTTGCCGGTCGAGGTGCCCCCCGCGACGAGGATATTGGCGCGGTCTTTGACCGCGCCCGCGAGATAGGTGGCGGCCGTTGCCGTCATCGTGCCCGCGGCCACATAGTCGGCGAGCGCTAGCGGCAGGCTCGCCGGCCGACGGATCGAGAAGACCGGCTCGGTCACGACCGGCGGCAACAGACCTTCGAAGCGCTCTCCGCCCTCCGGCAGCTCTGCCGACACACGCGGGGAGCCGCGATGCACCTCCGCGCTGACATGGTGCGCAACGAGCCGGATGATGCGCTCAGCCTGCATCGGCGATAGGCGCTCGCCGGTATCGGCCATGCCGCTATCCAGCCGGTCGACCCACAGGCGCCCGTCCGCGTTGAGCATGATTTCGGAGACTTGGCGCTCATCGAGCCACGTCGCGATGGCAGGACCAAGAGCGCTGCGCAGCATCGCGGTGCTGCGAAATGCGACGATGTTTCTGACCTCTGCCAACGCTGGTCTCCCAAGCGCCGGGCGTCATCGCTACCGGCGTTGGGCAGCTAAAGAATGCGAAGATCAGTCGATCACAACAGCCCAATCGCGCGAGCGTATCTGCGGCGGTCTACGGCTACACAGGGGCTAGGCGTCGCGCAGCACTGTCGACGTCTTTGAGGCTATCGAAGCTGGAACCACACCTTTCGGTTCGGTCTGACGCAGCCGATTCGTGGTGCCCTGCCGCAACTCACTAACTCTGTGCGCGCCGCCGGGAGTGTCGCCGGCTTGTCACTTTCAGCCAGTATCGGTCGAACAATGCTCGCATCTTCCGAGAGAGCCTACTGGCTTACGCAATACATCCTGGTACATGAACCTGAGCTAAGGTCTTGGCTTGGGCGCCGTGCAATTCCAGGTCTCGATATCGATGATGTGATCCAGGAGAGCTATGCGATCCTGGCCGGGATGAAGTCCACCGATCATATCCATAACCCCCGCATCTATCTATTCGAGGTAGCGAAATCGGTCGTCCTCCAATCATTTCGCCAATCTCGCGTTGTTGCATTTAGCGCGTTGGCCGAGTTTGATGCGCTCTCTATCCCCGATTCTGCCCCGTCACCGGAGATGATCGCTGCGGGGCGGCAGGAACTGGGACGCCTTGCGAAGCTGATCGACAAGCTCCCGACGAAATGCCGGGAAGCCTTCGTTCTCCGGAAAGTGCGCGGGCTCAGCCAGCGCGATGTGGCTTCCGCTATGGGAGTGTCGGAGAACACGGTGGAGAAACACATCGGGAAAGCGCTCGGTGTCCTGGGCCATGATATTGGCCGTGGCGGAAACCGCAGGGTAACGGCATCTTATACCCATGAATCAAGCAACTCCGACGGAGCCGGACCCGCCACGAGAATCGGCAGCCGAGATTGAGCAAGCTGCGGCGGATTGGGCAGCTCGGATCGATCGCGGTCCCCTTTCCGACGACGAACAGCTTAAACTCGAAGCGTGGGCATCAGCCGACAGCCGTCGATCGGGTGCTTATGCCCGTGCGATGGCGATCAATCTCCACCTCGACCGGGCAGCGGCGCTCGGCGAAGAATTTGTAGACCGAAGCGCACCAAATGAACGGCCGACGCGGCGGCAAATGATGGCGACGGCGGCGAGCGTCGCCGTTGCTGCGACAGCTGGCCTCGGCCTCCTTTCCTTCCGCCGACACGGCACGGGTCCGGCGCTGCCGGCGATCGCGACCTCAAAGGGCGGCACGCGCGAGGTGGCGCTTCGCGAAGGCTCGCACGTCACGCTCAACACGCTGACGCGATTGAGGCCGACAATGACGGCGAGCGTGCGGCGGATCGACCTTGATGAGGGCGAGGCGCTGTTCGACGTCGCCCCCGACCCCAATCGTCCTTTCATCGTCTATGCGGGCGACCTGAGTGTTCGCGCGGTCGGCACGAGCTTTACCGTACGCCGCACCGGGCCAGAGGCGATCCGCGTGGTCGTGACCGAGGGGGTGGTTGAAGTGGGCCGCGGTGAAGAGGTTCTGGGTCGCGTACATGCTGGCATTGCTTTCGCGGTAAACGCTGATTCGAGTCCGGTCATCACGATGCTCAATCCAGCACAGGTCGAGAGCGCGCTTGCTTGGCGTTCCGGCCGGCTCGATCTGCAGGGAATGACCCTCGGCGAAGCGGCAGAGGAATTCAGTCGGTATTCCGACATTAAGATCAGAGTGGACGACACATCTATCGCGGATCGGCACATTACCGGCATTTACGCGACCAACGATCCGGAGGGTTTTGCCCGCAATGCCGCGCTGAGCCTTGGACTGAAGACCGTCCGGCAGGGAAACCAGGTGATTATCTCGAAGGACTGACATTTTTCTCGCGCACCAATGGCGGGACGATCCCCGAGCTGCATCCTAAGGCAACTGGGGCAGCAGTCCCGGCAATGATGCGGGGGAATGCATGATCTCGAGAAATGTCCTGCTGAGCGGCGTTGCCTTTGCCCTCGCAACCTTGTCTTCGTCTGCGGTGGCACAAATCGCGCGGTTCGATATTCCGGCGCAGAGCGCACCCAGCGCCATCGCCGCCTTCGGTCGGCAATCCGGACTTCAGGTCATCGCGCCTGCGGACATGCCGGCGTCGGTCATGAGCCACGCCATCGAGGGTTCGCTCGACGCTCGAGCAGCGCTAAATGAACTCATCCGGGGCACCGGTCTCGAGATCGTATCGGACAAGGGCGGTATCATCGTCCTGCGCCTAAACGCGTTCATGGGAAACCGAAGCGGTGGGGCCGAGAACGGTTCCGACATCGTCGTCACCGCGCAGAAGCAGTCGCAGCGCGCAAAGGACGTTCCCATTCCGTTGGCGGTCGTGAACACCGGCAACCTTACTGACAACGGCAAGGTGCTCCTCAAAGACTATTACAACACGATCCCGGGGCTGCAGATCACGCCATCGTACGAACAGAATACGATGATCGCGATCCGCGGCATCACGACCGGTAGCAGCGCCATTCCAACCGTCGGCTTCGTGATCGACGACGTACCGTTCGGAAGCCCGATTGCCCAAGGAAACTCGCTTCCGGACATCGATCCGGGCGATCTGGAACGGATTGAGGTTCTTCGTGGTCCGCAGGGAGCCCTTTACGGCGCGAGCAGCATGGGCGGACTTATTAAATTTGTCACTAGAACCCCCTCGACCGACCGGTTCAGCGGCCGGGTCGAAGCTGGGATCTCCGCGATCGAGAATGGTGCCCAGGCGGGCTACCAGGTTCGCGGCGCGTTCAACATTCCGATATCGGACAACCTTGCAGTACGCCTCAGCGGGTTCCGCCGGCAAGAGCCCGGTTGTATCGATGATCCATCGATCGGCCGCACAGGCGTCAACGAACTCCGCACTTATGGTGGGCGATTTTCGGTACTGTGGAAGGTCGGGGACAACGTCTCTATTATCGGAAGCGCGCTTTATCAAAGTGATCGAGGCGATGGCGTCTCCGACGTCACGGTTGGTCCTGGCCTCGGCGATCTTCAGCAGAAATTCATTCCGGGCACAGGTGCATCGCATCGTGTGACGGAAGCCTACAGCCTGACGGTGAAGGCCGACCTCGGTAGCTTCCACATCGTCTCGCTAACTGGTTACAACAAGACACGCTACCGGGACAATTTCGACTTCAGCGCGGTCTTCGGCGGATATGTTAACAATACATTCGGGGTCTCCGGGGCGCCCTATGCCGACGACTTTCAACCAGAGAACCTCACCGAAGAACTGCGCCTCACCAAAAAGTTCGGCGACAGAATTGATTGGGTGGTCGGCGGCTTCCTTGCCGACGACACGAACAATCTTCATCAGACCGCATACGCAGCGAATCCGACAACGGGGCAGATCGTCGGGGTCGGTGACGACGGCTACTATCACTACAAATATCATGAATACGCGGTCTTCACGGACCTGACTTTCCACGCGACCGACAGGCTCAGTGTCCAGGTCGGCGGACGGTACTCGTCCCTTGAGAACATCACGGGCCCTTACAGCATCGTGGAGCCGATCTTCACGGGAAATACCAACCCGGTCATCCAGAAAGTGCTCGACGCGCATTTCCACCCGGCAACATATCTCGTGACGCCACAGTACAAGATCACGAAGGACCTCATGGTCTATGCCCGCTTCGCCTCGGGTTTCAGGCCCGGCGGCGGCAATCTGCTGTTCCCGGGAGTGCCCGTCACGTTCAATCCGGACAAGACCTATAATTACGAGGTCGGCCTCAAGGGCGATCTCATCGGTCACAAGCTGTCGATCGACGCGTCCCTCTATTACGTCGATTGGAAAAACATCCAGGTCTTCGAATATACTCCCACCTATCATGGCTACACCGGCAACGGCGGTCGCGCAAAGAGCGAAGGCGTAGAGGTCGCCCTGACAGCCCGCCCGTGGACCGGGTTTACCGCCTCCGGATGGGTCGATTACGACAAGGCCGTCCTGACCGACGCATTCCCCACCGGGGCGTCCGCCTACGGCGGGCCCGGTGATCGGCTGCCATCGGTTCCGGCCTGGTCCGCCAATGGCACGATACGCCAGGAATGGCCAATCGGAACGGAGGTGACGGCCTATGCCGGTGGCACCATCACCTATGTCGGCGATCGGCAGGGCACCTTCCTCGCCGCCGGCCAAACGCGGCAGAACTTTCCTGCGTACACGCAGGTCGATCTTAGCATCGGCGCGAAGTGGAAGGGCTGGGAAACCAACATCTACGTCAACAACGTCACCGACAAGCGTGGCGTGTTAGAAGGGGGCGTCGGATATTCGATTCCCACGAGCTTTTTCTACATACGTCCGCGCATCGTCGGTGTCTCGGTTTCGAAATCGTTCTAGGTATGTGCCCTTGGCTGTCTCGGACGCTCTTGGCTTGCGGGCTTGCGCTTCTGAGCCAGCCTTGTTCGGCCGAAGCGCGGTGCGATCGGCTCGGTAACCTTCGCATCGCGAAGGTAGACGTGCTGTCGTCGGTCTGGGTGCCGGCAAGACCGACACCCGCCAGCGTCGCGACAGTTGCGGGAAATTCGGTTATCGCACTGGGCGCACACTGCGTCGTGAAGGTCGTGGCGCGCCCGACCAACGATTCTGCAATCGGGATCACGATCTGGCTCCCTGAGAGTTGGAACGGTCGATACGAGCAGGTAGGCAACGGCGGCTGGGCGGGCGCCATCCACGAGAGCCCGCTAGCCGCGGCGGTTGCACGCGGCTATGCGGCGG
>NZ_JAFAVR010000087.1 GCF_019242355.1 Sphingomonas sp.
GTGCGCCTGGATGTTGAGCCGCCAGGCCGGATCGGACTTGATGAAGGCGATCGCGTCTCCGACGTTCCGGGCCCAGTCCGGGCCGTCCATCGGCGAAAGCCAGAGGTGCCGCGCGGCGACGATGCGCCGGGCCTGGTCGGGCGTCAGCTCCGGCTGCGGATAGACCAGCTTGAGCTCGTCGGCGTGGCGAACGGTGATGTCGGTGCCGGCCTTGGGACTGACGCAGACCCATTGCACCCGGGGGATTGGTCGGGTGCCGTTGGTTTCGATAGCAACCTCATAGCCGAGGTCTTCGTGAAGCACGTCGACCAGCGCCTGGTCGAGCTGAAGCGCGGGCTCTCCGCCGGTGAAGACGACGAGGCCGCAGCGACCGAAGCTCTCGATCTTCGCGACGAGGCCCTCAAGGGAATAGCCGGTGCCCTTTCGGAAATCGGTGTCGCAGAACCGGCAGGTGGCGCGGTGGCGGTCCTCTTCCCGGCCGCTCCACAGGTTGCAGCCGGCGAAGCGGACGAAGACCGCCGAGCGCCCCATATTGGCGCCCTCGCCCTGCAATGTATGGAAGATGTCATGGACCGTGTACATGGTTCGGCCTGGGAACCTCTCCACCACCGAGCGACGCTCGGCGGTCCCACTCCCCCGAGCAATCTCGGGGGATATTCACCGCACGCGGGGCCCGCCAAAGGGCAGCGGCGGCGGGGGCCGGCGGTCCCGGCGCGGAAGCTGCGCCTGATAGGCAACTCCGCAATGCTGGACGCAATAGGGGAACCCCGGGTTCGCCTGCTGGCCGCAAAAGTGGAAGTCCGGCTCGCCCGGGTGGCCGATCGGCCATTTGCAGATGCGGTCGTTAAGGTCGAGAAGGCCGGTCTTGTCGGCGACCTCGGGGCTCGGCTTGGCGGGAACGAGGCGGCGCGGCGGCGCCGGCGGGATCGGCGCCTGCTGCTCGCCGGGGCCCTGGCGAATGAAGCCGCCCGGACCGATCGAACGATACTGGACCTCCGTCGCGCCGGGGCGCGCCGGGATCGGCTGCTGGGCGTGAGCGCCAGGAATTGCAGTGCTTGGCGCCGCGCTCGCCGGGGAACGAGGCGCGGGCTCGGGGCGGGTTGCCTTCGGCGCCGAAGGGGCGCCCGGCGCGGTTGCGGCCGGGGCATGCGGCTTGTCCTCGCCGGGCTTCACCGGCGACGGGCGCTGCTCCAGCCCAAGGCGGTGCGCCTTGCCGATCACGGCGTTGCGGCTGACTCCGCCGAGCTCGTCGGCGATCTGGCTTGCGGTCGCGCCCTCCGCCCACATGGCCTTCAGCCGGTCGATGCGCTCATCAGTCCATGACATAGTCGAAATTCGCTCCAGTTCCGTCGCCAGCGTCAGCTCCAGGATAGATCCTGGCGGCTTGCGACCGGGTGCCGCAGCCGATAGTCGGCCAGGCTGTGAACGACCAGCCCCAGATGAACCAAGCCGCCGATGGAGACTCGGCCGCGCTGTGGATCCAGCGACCGCCGGGCAAGCCCGTGCTCACCGGCATCAACTGGGGAGGCCTCAGGACCCTCTATATCAAGGAGGTCAGGCGGTTCTTCAAGGTGCAGCTGCAAACCGTGTGGGCACCGGCGATCACCACCCTGCTCTATCTCGCCATCTTCACGGTGGCGCTGGGCCGAGCGGGGCGGACGGTGGCGGTCGAGCCGGGAGTCGACATCCCGTTCGCGAACTTCATTGCGCCGGGCCTCATCGTCATGGCGATGGTCCAGAACGCCTTCGCCAATGCGAGCTTCTCGCTGCTGGTCGGTAAGATCCAGGGCAATATTGTCGACTATCTGATGCCGCCCTTGTCGACCGGCGAGCTGATCGCCGCCCTCGTCGGCGCAGCCGTTACCCGGGCCTTCCTGGTAGGGTTCGCCGTGTGGCTGGTGATGCTGCTGTGGCCGGGGGTGTCGGTCGAACTTCGGCGCCCCGAGCTGGTCCTGTGGTTCGGGCTGATGGGCTCGCTGCTGCTGGCCTTCCTCGGGCTTCTGACCTCGATCTGGGCGGACAAGTTCGATCATGCGGCGGCAGTGACCAACTTCGTCGTCACTCCGCTCTCGCTGCTCAGCGGCACCTTTTATTCGGTGCGCCAGCTGTCCCCGACTTTTCGAGCGGTGAGTCACGCCAACCCATTCTTCTACGTGATATCGGGATTTCGCGCCGGCTTCCTGGGAGCGAGCGATTCGCCGCTGCTCATCGGCGGGATTGGTCTTCTGGTCGTGAATATCCTGCTGTGCAGCGTGTGCTACGCGCTCCTGAAGCGAGGCTGGAAAATCAAGAGCTAAGCATTTCAGCGACTTAACGAATTAAACTCTTTGAACGCCAGCTAACGGGAGCGTTCAGCCTCACATCACCGTTATTGGACGACTATTCCTTCGTGAACTCGTTCGAAGAGGAGAGTTATGATGCGTAAGTTGCTTGTTTCACTTGCCGCCGCCGGAACGGTGATGGCGTTCGCGACCCCGGCCTCGGCCCAGTGGCATCGGCCGGGCTATGGCTACGGCTACAACAACGGCAATTTTGCCCAGCTGCAGCGA
This sequence comes from Sphingomonas sp., assembly GCF_019242355.1. Classification (GTDB taxonomy): domain Bacteria; phylum Pseudomonadota; class Alphaproteobacteria; order Sphingomonadales; family Sphingomonadaceae; genus Sphingomicrobium. Next base: position 2,550 of record NZ_JAFAVR010000087.1, read on the forward strand.
GACGTGCAGTCGCTTCGCTGGAGCCGCGACAACCTGGCCCGCAGCGGCCGCCTGACCGGCCGCGAGGCCCGCGATCTCAACCAGGATATCGGTTCGCTGGAGTACACCCTCCGTCGCGCCGGCGCCAACGGCCTAACCCGCCGGGAGGTCGACGCGATGCAGTGGCGCATCCGCCAGGTTCGCCGCGAGCTCCAGCACTACGGCAACAACTACAACGGCCCGGCTTACGGCCGCCGTTACTGATCACGCTTCTGAGCGTATCGAAGGAGGCGCTCCGGACGTGTCCGGGGCGCCTTTTTCATGGCCGGGCTTTTGCCCTTTGTTGCCGGGCTGGCTATAGGCGGCGGGCGGCCAGCGCCGCTCGCATCATCTTTATTCCGCCAGGAGCCAAGCACCCATGGCCATCACGCCGCTCATGCCCGTCTATCCGCGCTCGCCGGTCCGTCCGGTCCGCGGCGAAGGGGTTTATCTCTATGGGGAGCAGGGCGAACGTTACCTGGACTTCGCGGCGGGAATTGCAGTGAACCTGCTCGGCCACGGGCACCCGGTCCTGACCAAGGCGATCCAGGATCAGGCGGCGACGCTGATGCATGTATCCAATCTCTATGGCTCGCCGCAGGGCGAAGCGTTCGCGCAGCGGCTGGTCGACCTGACCTTCGCCGACACGGTGTTCTTCACCAATTCGGGCGCCGAGGCGGTCGAGTGCGCAATCAAGACGGCGCGGCGCTACCATTATGCGAAGGGCAATCCGCACAAGCACAACCTCATCACCTTCTCGAACGCTTTCCACGGTCGGACCATGGCGACGATCAGCGCGACCGACCAGGCGAAGCTGCGCGACGGTTTCGCGCCGCTGCTGACCGGGTTCACCGTCGTCGATTTCAATGATCTCGATGCAGCGCTCGCCGCGATCGACGAGAATACGGCGGGATTCCTCGTCGAGCCGATTCAGGGCGAAGGCGGCATCCGCCCGGCAACGCACGAGTTCCTGGCTGGCCTTCGCGCCGCGTGCGACGAGCGCGACCTCATGCTGGTGTTCGACGAGGTCCAGTGCGGCGTCGCGCGGACCGGGCACCTCTACGCCTACGAACATTATGGCGTGGAGCCGGACATCATGGCCTCGGCCAAGGGCATCGGCGGCGGCTTCCCGATGGGCGCCTGCCTGGCGACCGAAAAGGCGGCCGCGGTGATGGTGATCGGCACCCACGGCTCGACCTACGGCGGCAATCCGCTGGCGATGGCGGCCGGCCAGGCGGTGTTCGACGTCGTCGCCAATGACGAGTTCCTTGCCGAAGTGCGGCAGAAGGGCGAGCGATTGCGCTCCGCCCTCGAGCAGATGATCCCCAATCACGACCATCTGTTCGACAGCGTCCGCGGCGTCGGCCTGATGCTCGGCGTCAAGATGAAGACGGACAGCCGCGCGTTCGTGACCTATTTGCGGACCAGGGGCCTGCTGACGGTCGCCGCCGGCGACAATGTCGTCCGCGTCCTGCCGCCGCTGAACATCGAGGAAAGCCACATCCGCGAGTTTGTCGAGACGCTAAGCGCGGCGGCGGCGGAATATGAGGTGCCTGCGGCGGCGGCTTAGAACGCGCTTATGTCTGCTTTGGGTGGAAAGCGGACGTCAGGGATATCCGATAATAAACGTCCCAACGAAGCTCGAAGTGGAAAGGGACAAGATTACCAAGACGACCGCCATCACTACTCTCTGCGTCGGATCACTATTCAGACCGAATCCGAGAGCCGCAGGAAGCGCCACCATCCAAAGTGCGTTCGCTGGTGAACGGAAGTTTTGGTCATCGGTCACAAACGTCCCAACCGCCGCAATTAGAACGACCAACAGGGTCTGAACCGCTAAAGGCAGTCGCGCGCTGGTTGTCTCACTGCGGCCCATCAGAGCATCCTGATGCAACAAACTAGTGTCTGCAATGGGTCGAAAGCAGACATTCAGTTTCCCACTGGCTACAGCCAACCCACCGCTCCTAGCTCAACTGGATAGAGCGCCGGGCTTCGAACCCGGAGGTTGGGGGTTCGAGCCCCTCGGAGCGGGCCATTCCGTAACCGTCATCCCGGCCCTTAGCCGGGATCCGCTATCTCTCTCCCGGAGAACAGGCGAACCCGGGTCGAGCCCGGGGTGACGAGACGGTTGTCGCCCGTGTCCCGCGAGCGCTCAGTAGTTGACGGTGACCGCGAAGGTGCCGACGTAGGTGCCGTCCGTCGTCGACGAATCGACACTGATGTTGCCGCCGATGTCGAGCGGCGTTCCCGCCGAACCGGAATTGCCGAGATTGACGGTTGCCGGCGCGTCAACGGTGAGGGTCAGCGTTTTCGCGTTGTTGTTCTGGTTGGTCAGGGTGACGTTGGCCGCGCTCACGGTGACGACCTGGTTGTTGGTGCCCGTGATCGTATATTCCGCGGTCTTCGTTGCGCCGGAACAGGTGACGTTGCTACCCGGGCACGAGAAAACACCACCCTTCGTGATGCCCACGGTTGCGCCCGTCCAGGTGCCGGCGCCCGACAGGAGGACGGTGCCCAGGTCGAGATCGCGAACCCATTTGAGCGTCAGCGGCTTGACGACACGGACGGTCGCCGTGGCTTGCTGGTCCGGGGATACGGGCGTGGGCGCCGCTACGGCCGGCTCTGCGGCGAAAATGAGTGCAAGGCCCGTCGCCCCGAGCGACAGCGCGCGAATGTTCCTCATCATTGATCCAGTCCCTCTGTTCGCGGCCGACCGAGACGTCGGCGAACCGGCGAGGTTTTGCCAGCGCAGGGTTATGATCCGGTTAACCAAACATTAGTATCGTTCGTTAGCTTTCCTCGGGCTGCGGCGTGAGTTGCCCGAGTCCGACGCACGCGTGGGGCGATCGGCCAGGACCACGCCCGAATCGCTCCTAGCTCAACTGGGTAGAGCGCCGGGCTTCGAAACCGGAGGTTGGGGGTTCGCGCCCCTCGGAGCGGGCCATTCGGGATCGATTAACGCGGGCTCGCCAGCCTTTTGGCGGCGGCAAATAGCCGTGCGAGGCCAGCCAGGCCCGGAATGCCGCGGGCCAGTTATCGGCTGGGATGTTGTGGCGGCGGAAGCCGAAGCCATGACCGCCCTTCTCGTAGATATGAAGCTCGGCCGGGAGCCCCGCCTTTGTCCATCGCTGGAAGATCTCGACGCTGTTGGTCGCGGGGAGTTCCGGGTCGTCCTGCGCGGCGCCGATGAACAAGGGCGGCGCGCCCTTGCCAGGCACGTCGGCGGTCAGGGCCGCCCCGTACATGGCCACGGCGAAGTCGGGCCGAATGGCCGGGTCGCTTGCGAGCGCCACTTCCATGGTCGCCATGGCCCCGGCGGAGAATCCGATGATGCCGACGCGGTTGGGCGCGATTCCATATTGCCGCCCGTGCGACCGGACGACGCGGATGGCCTGCTCCGCATCGGCGACGGCGAACGCCCGCCGGGCCCGCGTCGCACGCGCGAAATCCTCGAGCGATTGGCCGAAGGATTCTCCGTTCTGCGGTGGCCGTACCCGGTACTTGAGAACGAACGCCGTGATCCCCTCGCCTGCCAGCCAGCGCGCCGTCTCGAGGCCGTCCACGTCCCAGGCCAGCGCTCGGAACGATCCGCCGGGCAGGACCACCATCGCCGTGCCGTTCGCCTTGGCCGCCGCCGGGCGAAAGACGGTGAGCGTCGGGACGGTGACATTGGTGATGACATGGATCCTGCCGACGTTCGGAAGCGTGACGTCCGCAGCTTCTTCGGGTGCCGCCCAGTCCTGTGTCCCGGGCGCCTGGCCGGGCCAGATGCGCAGCGGCTGTTCGGCCTGCGAAGGCGCCCGACGGGCCGTCCCGCACGCGGCCGAAAAGCATAGCAGCAGGGGAGCCAGCAGGATCATAGGCTTCAAGACACGCATCGATGATCCTCGCTCGGTCGGAATTGCGACGAGGATGCCGCGTTCACTGCGCGAAGCCAAGCCAGGCGATGGCGGCGCCCGGATGCGGAAGGCCGAGCAATGCCCTCGGTTGTCCCGCCCCCTGCCCGTTCCTATCTTCCATCCATGCCCACAACAGAGCTCAACACGGACGTCGTGCTCGGCGTTGCCATTCCTTCGCGCAATGCTCGCGGCCGCATCGCGCGGCTGGGACCGGTGGTGGACTCCATCCTGGCCAGCCACAATTACCCGCCGGTCATCGAGAAACTGCTCGCCGAAGCGGTGACTCTGACGGCGCTGCTCGGCGCGCTTCTGAAAGAGCCGCAGGGGCAGCTGACGCTTCAGGCGCAGACCGAGGGCGGAGTGATCGACCTGATGGTTTGCGACTATCTGGGCGGCGAGCTGCGCGGCTACGTGCGGCACGATCCGGACAAGGTCGCGGGCCTGTCCGAGACTCCGATCCTGCAGGAGCTGTTCGGCAAGGGCTATCTCGCCATCACCTTCGACCAGCCGCTGGCCAACGAGCGCTACCAGGGCATCGTGCCGCTGGAGGGCAAGAGCCTCGCCGAAGCGGCGCAGAGCTATTTCGGGCAGTCGGAGCAGATCCCGAGCCTGGTGCGGCTAGCCGCCGAGAAGCGAGACGGCAATTGGTCGGCAGGCGGACTATTGCTGCAGCATCTTCCCGAGGGCGAGGAAGGGCGCGAGCGGCTGCATACGCGGCTCGACCATCCCGACTGGCCCCACGTCGCGATCCTCGGCGGGTCGGTGAAGCCCGACGAGCTGACCGACCCGGCGCTGCCGCTCGACGACCTGATCTGGCGCCTGTTCCACGAAGAAGAGGAGATCCGCACGCTGGATGCGCATAATCTCGCGCGCGGTTGTCGCTGCGATCCCGATTACGTGCGGTCGGTGATTGCCCGCTTCCCGGAAGAAGAACGCAGGGACATGGTTGGCGACGACGGTTTCATCCGCGTCGATTGCGCCTTCTGCTCGACCAGCTTCCCGATCGCTCCGGACGAGGTCGGCTGAGCCTCAGGCCGCCTTGCCGCCTTCATACTGGTCGATAACCCAGGGTTCGTCCTGCGCCTTGTCGATCCATTCGGCGACGTGCGGGTGCGACAGCACGCACTTCATGTAGGAACCAGCGAAGCTCGGCACCGGAACTCCATAGGTGAGGAAGCGCGTGACAACCGGCGCGTACATCATGTCGGCCGCGCACCAGTCGCCGAACAGGAAGTCGCCGGTGCCGCCGAAGCGGGCGCGAGCCTGCGCCCAGAGCTGCAGGACTCGGTCGATGTCGGCCCGAACGGCGTCGCCAAGCGGCTTCGACGCATAGGACTGGCGCACGTTCATCGGCAGCTCGCGGCGCAGCGCGGCGAAGCTCGAATGCATCTCGGCCGACATCGATCTTGCAACGGCGCGGGCGCTGTCGTCCTCCGGCCAGTAGAGATCGCGACCGGCACGGTCGGCAAGGAACTCGATGATCGCCAGGCTGTCCCAGACGACGCAGTCGCCGTCCCACAGGATCGGTACCTTGCCGAGTGAAGGCGCGAACTCGTCGCCCTGGCGGCGCTTTTCCCATTCGTCGTCGAACATCGGCACGACGAGCTCCTCGAATGGCTGGCCCGACTGCTTGACCGCGAGCCAGCCGCGCATCGACCAGCTGGAATAGGCGCGGTTGCCGATGATGAGCTTGAGCAATTGCTGCTCCTTCTTACGAAATCGCGGCTTCGAGGATCGCTGACCTCAACTCGGCGATGCCGGTACCGGTTTCGCTCGACGTCGTGAAGATGCCGGGGTGCGCGGCTGGGTGCTTGCGCGCTTCGGTAGCGACCGCTTCGAGAGTCGTTGCAAGCTCGGTTGGCCGCACCTTGTCGGCCTTGGTGAGGACGAGTTGATAGTTGACGGCGGCGCCGTCGAGCATCTCCATCACCTCGCGGTCGACGTCCTTGAGGCCGTGGCGCGAATCGACCAGCACGAGAGCCCGCTTAAGGACCGCGCGGCCGCGCAGGTAATCGTTCACCAGGAACCGCCAGCGGCGGACCATGTCCTTGGGCGCTTCCGCAAACCCATAGCCCGGCATGTCGACGAAACGCAGCTGGATCGGCTCGCCGATGTCGAAGATGTTGAGCTCCTGCGTCCGGCCCGGAGTATTTGACGTCCGGGCCAGCGACTTGCGATTCGTGAGCGCATTCAGCAGCGAGCTCTTGCCGACGTTGGAGCGGCCGGCGAAAGCAATCTCTGGCACGTCGGGGTCCGGCAGGAACCTGAGCTCCGGCGCCGATTTCAGGAAAGCGATCGGCCCCGCGAACAGCTTGCGGGCGCGCTCGGCAAACTCGGCCGCGGCAGCCTCGGCGTCGGTCTCGTCGCTCACGTCTTGACCGGGTGCGTGTCGCTTAGGTGCAGGCCGAAACGGCGGTACAGCCACCATTGCTGCGCCAGTGTCAGCAGGTTGTTGGTGACGTAATAAAGCTGCAGGCCGGCCGCGAACGGCGCGAACACGAAAACCATGAACCAGGGCATCAGCGACAGGATCTGCTGCTGCGCCGGGTCGACCGACTGCGGGCTCAACTTCATCGTCAGCCATTGGGTGGCGCCGACCAGGATCGGCAGGACGCCGATGGCGATGAGGTGCGGCGGAGTCCACGGGATGAGGCCGAACAGGTTCACCGGCGTCATCGGATCGGGCGCCGACAAATCGTGAATCCACAGCGCGAACGGCTGGTGCCGCATTTCCACCGACACCAGCAGCACTTTGTAGAGCGCATAGAAGATCGGGATCTGGATCAGGATCGGCAGGCAACCGGCGGCCGGATTGATCTTCTCCGCCTGGTAGAGCTTCATGATCTCCTGCTGCTGGCGCGGCTTGTCGTCCTTGAACTTCTCCTGGATCGCCTTGAGATTGGGCTGCACCTTGCGCATCGCCGCCATCGACTGGAATTGCTTCTGGGCGACCGGGAACATGATCGCGCGAACGATGAAGGTCAGGCAGATGATCGCCACGCCGAAGTTGCCGACAGTGTGGAACAAGAAGATCAGCAGCGAGAAGATCGGCCGCATGAACCATTCGAACCATCCCCAGTCGATTGACTTCGAGAGCTTGGGAATGCCGGCGCTCTCGTAGCGGTCGAGCCAGGCCTTTTCCTTGGCGCCGGCGAACAGGCGCGTCTGCGTGGTCAGCGTCTGGCCGGGGGCGACACTTGCCTGGGCCAGGGCATAGTCCGCCTGATAGCCGCCGCCCGGCGAATGGCGGAAGCCGGCGTTCATCGCGGCATTGTCGGACGGGATGAGGGCAGTCAGCCAGTATTTGTCCGTGAACCCGAGCCAGCCGCTCACGGCGGAATAGGTCCGCCCTGCGCTCCCGGCCTGGTCCAGGTCCTTCCAGTTGACGTCATAGCCCGCCTTGCCGCCGAAGACGTCGATCGGGCCGACGTGATTGGTCCAGCTGGACGGGTCGGCGGACATCGCCGCGCGGCTGACGAGTCCGTCGGGGCGGACCACCACCGGCTTGCCCGATCCGTTGACGACGCTCTGCTGGACAGTGAAGAGATAGCCGTCGTCGACCGCGATCCTGATCTGATAGCGCAAGCCGTCGGGCGATTGCGTGCTCAGCGTCACCGGATGGCTGGGCGTCAGAGCCTGGCTGTCGGCCGTCCACACGGTGTCGAGGCCAGGAGCGGCGCCGCCCTGCGCGGTCCAGCCGAACGAGGCGATATAGGCGCCCGGCGCGCCGAGCGGCGACAGCAGGCGGACCGGCGGCGAATCCTTGGCGATGGTCTCGCGCTGACGGACGAGCACGAGATCGTCGATTTGCGCGCCCTTCAGGTTGATCGAGCCTTGCAGCGAGGGCGTGTCGATGCGCACCCGCGGGGTCGAACCGATCACCACGGCCCGGCTGCGGAGTGCCTGCACCGTGTTGACGGCCGGGCTTGCCTGAGGCTGCGGCAACGGCTGCGATTTGCCGTTGACGACCTTCGTGACCGGCGGGTTGGCAGTCGGGAAATAGCGGTTCGCCGCCCAGCTCCAGCCGAGCAGGACGAGGACGCTCAATGCCACCGCGAGGACCATGTTCTTGCTGTTGTCGTTCACTGAATTCAGTCCTCACGGTACCGGGTCAGGGCCCTGGCCGCCCCAGGGGTGGCAGCGGCCGATGCGCTTCAGGGCCATCCATCCGCCCCGCGCGGCGCCATAGCGCTGGATCGCGGTGATCGCATAGGCCGAGCAGCTCGGCTGGTAACGGCAGCTTGGCGGGAGCACTTGCGACGGGCCCTTCTGCCAGGCGCGAGCGATCCATATGAGCAGACGGGCGATCACTTGGCTGTCTCCCCACGACGTCGCGGGAGGATATGGGTGCGCGCCATCACTTTGCGAGGCTTGCGAGAGCGGAAGCGAGTTCGGCACGGAGAGAGGCGAAGTCACGCTCGATTCCGCGCGAGCGGCCGATCATGACATGATCGGCGCCGGGCTTGCCCGCCTTCGGCAGCAACTCACGGGCGAGAGCGCGAAAGCGGCGTTTCATGCGGTTGCGGACGACGGCGCCGCCGATCTTCTTCGTGACGGTGAAGCCCACACGGATCGAGGAATCGTTGTCCTTGCGGTCGCGGACGAGCAGGACGAAACCGGGCATGGCGAGGCGCCGGCCGCGATTGGCGGCCAGGAAGTCGGCTCTCTTGCGGAGGACTGTTAAGCGCTGAGCTTCTTGCGGCCGCGACCGCGGCGGGCGTTCAGCACCTTGCGGCCGCCGACCGTCGCCATCCGGGCGCGGAAGCCGTGCCGACGCTTGCGGACGAGGTTGCTCGGCTGGAAAGTGCGCTTCATCGCTCATGCCTTAGAATCAAAGAAAAAGGGCCGCCCTGAGGGCAGCCGCGTTGGGTGCGCCGATAGTGGACGGCCGCCGCCAAGTCAATTCGAAAGCGGCAACCGTCCGCCTCCCGCGTCGCGTCAGGAGCGGATGTCGACGACGTCCCTGAAGTGAACGGTGCCGACGTCATGGTTGGCATCGTCCGTGACCTCGATCCGATGGGCAAGCACCAACTTGCCCTCTCGAACGCTCACGGCCGCCATTTCCCTTGCCATCTTCGCCGCCTGCTGAAGGGCAACGGCCTGGTTCGGAAGATGAGCGCCCTCCTTGTCGAGGACCGTCTCGTCGTTGAAGAGATGAAAGTAATATTGGGGCACGCCACGAAAACGTCCTTGGCCGGGAGCGGTTTCAGCCCTTGCGCCCTCGCAACGGTTGTTGTTCCGAACTGGTGCGGAACGGCAACGAGGAACCGAACCGCCGCTGCCTTATTCCTGAAGCAACATGACCCAGTCCGTGGCTTTCCTCTTCGACCTCGACGGGACTCTCGTCGACAGCGTCTATCAGCACGTCAGGGCGTGGCACCTCGCGCTTCGAGAACAGGGAATCGACCTGTCTGTATGGCGCATCCATCGCAAGATCGGGATGAGCGGCGGCCTCTTCACCCATCAGCTGCTGCGTGAGCTCGGTCGCGAGATCGACGAGGCAGGCATTCGCCGCCTGCGCGACCGCCATGCCGAAATCTATCTCTCGATCGCGGAGGAGGTTGTGCCCCTGCCCGGCTCCGTGCAGCTCCTTCACTCGCTCGCCGAGCTGGAACTGCCATGGGCGATCGCGACGTCGGGGCTGATGCGGACAGCCGGCGCGAACCTTCGCGCGCTGGGCGTCGACCCCGACAAGGCGACCGTCGTCACCCGCGACCAGGTCCGCTACGCCAAGCCGGACCCGGATCTGTTCGTCGAGGCCGCTCGTCGGGTCGGATCGCCGATCGTCGGCTCCTATGTCATCGGCGACAGCATCTGGGACATGCTTGCGGCGGCTCGCTGCGGAGCGCTTGGCATCGGTCTCCTGTCGGGCGGCTATGGCGCCGACGAGCTGGAGCGGGCCGGCGCTCTTCGGGTCTATGACGATCCGGCCGACATGCTCGCCCATATCGACGAACTTGCGCCGCGAACCCGCGACTGAGGTCGGCAACTTCCTTGAACGCAAGGCGTATGGGTCTAGGTTGCCAATGCCAAAAGGCGCATCCGCGCTCACTCGAGAGACGAGGTAAGTCCATGCTGAAGACCGGCGTATCGCGGTCGAAGACCATTCGTGCGACGAGCATTGTCGCGCTTGCACTCGCGGCCGCGGCGCCGGTGGTGTTCGCAGGCTCAACTCCCGCTACCGCCCAACAGGACGGCGGCGTCGGCGCCTTCTATCAGGCGCGCGGCGGCCGGCCGCTGTGGTTCTCGCCGCGCTCCGGGACGGCGGCTCAGCAGCTGGTGCAGCTTCTCCAGACCGCCCGCGCCGACAATCGCAACCCGGGCCGCTATCACGCGGGCAACGTCGCGCGGGCGATCCGGGACGCCCAGAGCGGGAACCCCGACGCCATCCGCCGCGCCGACATGGAGCTCAGCCAGGCCTTCGTCGCCTACGTTCAGGATCTGAAACGCGATCCCGGCGTCGGGATCATCTACGTCGATCCGGAGCTTCGCCCCGCGCCGCCGTCGGCGAGCGCGGTCCTCAGCGACGCCGCGTCCGCGCCCTCGCTCAGCGACTACATCGGCCAGATGCAGTTCATGAACCCGATCTACGCCTCCCTCCGCCAGGCCATTGCCAGCCGGATCTACGGCAATGCGGCGCAGCAGCGGCTGCTGGTCCTGAACCTGGAGCGCGCCCGGGCGCTGCCGTCCGGCCGAGGACGCTACGTGATCGTCAACCCGCCGGCGGCGCGCCTTTATATGTACGAGAACGGGCGTGTGGTCGACTCGATGCGGGTCGTCGCGGGACGGCCGGGCGCAATCTCCGAAACGCCGATGATGAACGCGTTCATCCGCTACGTCGCGCTCAACCCCTATTGGAACTCACCGCCCGACATCACGGCGCGCAAGCTCGCGCCGAAGGTCCTTACGGGCGGTCGCTCCTATCTCGCCCACCAGGGCTATGAGGTCGTCGACCAGTTCGGCCCTAACGGCCATGTCCTCAACCCGATGTCGGTCGACTGGCGGGGGGTGGTCGCGGGCCGGGTCCAGGTCAACCTCCGACAGAAGCCCGGCCCGGCCAACTCGATGGGCCGGATGAAGTTCATGTTCCCCAACGCGCAGGGCATCTGGCTGCACGACACGCCGGAGAAGGAGAAGATCGAGGACGCGGCCCGGCTGCAGAGCAACGGCTGCGTCCGGCTCGAGGACGCCCGGCGCCTGGAGCGCTGGCTGTTCAACGGCCGACCACCCAATGCGCAGGGTGCGCGGCCCGAACAGAAGGTCAACCTGCCGCAGATGGTGCCGGTCTACATCACCTACCTGACGGCGGTCCCGAGCGGCACGCAGATCGTCTATTTCGACGATTTCTACGGCAAGGATCAGGGCCAGATGCGGTCGATGCGGATGGCCAGCCTCTTCTGAGGCTCCCGCCGTTGGCTCAGCGGGAGCCGAAGCCGGTCAGCATCGTCTTGATTGTCCGGAACACGATCAGCACGTCGAGCCAGGGCGAGAAATATTTGATGTAGTAGAAGTCGTACTGGAGCTTCCGGTGCACCTGCTCGACCTCGGCGACATGGCCCTGGTTGACCTGCGCCCAGCCGGAGATGCCGGGCTTCACCACATGGCGGTAGCGGTAGAAGGGAATCTCGCTCGTATACCAGACCGACAGGACTGCGGCTTCCGGGCGCGGCCCGATCCAGCTCATCTCCCACTTCAGGATGTTGATGATCTGCGGCAGCTCGTCGATCCGGAGCTTGCGCAGGACCTTGCCGACGCGAGTGATTCGATCGTCATCGTCACCGGTCATCGCCGCCGCGCGTTCGTCGGCCAGGTCGACGGGGCGCATCGTCCGGAACTTGTAGATGGTGATCCGCTTGCCCGAATGGCCGACCCGCGTTTGCCGGAACAGGATCGGGCCCGGACCTTCCAGCCGTATCGCGATTCCGACTGCCGCGGTGATCAGCGCGACAGCCGGCAGCACGGCAAGAGCGAACAGGAAGTCGATCAGGCCCTTCAGGTGGAAGTATCCGCGCGCCGGGAGGAGCGAGCCGAAGCTGTTCTCCGACAGGTGCTGGAGCTCGACTCGGCCGGTCAGCGATTCGCCGAGCTGCTTGACCTGGTAGACGATCCGGCCGGCAAGGGCGGCGTCGGCGAGGAATGCTTCCCACTCGTCGGGAAGGTCGGCGGAGAAATCGGCGACGATGGCGTGGCAGGCGCGCGCGTCGTGGAGGCGCGGCCGGGCAAGGGTCAGCCAGTCGACGCCGCGAATCGCCTTGAGGCCGCCGACCGCCCCGAACGGCACAACCGCGAATCGCCGGCGCGCGTTGCGCTCGGCGGAGACGTAGAGCGTGAATTGCCAGATGATGTGGAAGATGATGCCGAGCCCGAGCGCGACGCGATCATAGGGAAATCGCGTCAGCACGAACCAGACAAGCAGCGCGCCATGGCCCATGAGGATCGAGGGCAGTATGATATAGGCGCGGCGATTGCCGGGGTATGTCTCGATCGACAGGCGCATCCAGGTCGCGATGCCGATCGCGAGGATGTTGGCGACCAGCGCATTGACGCTCGCCGGCTCGGTCAGGCGGCCGGGAAGCAGCGTACCACGCAGGCTCCACGGCAGGACCGCGGCCAGGAACAACGCCCCCGCAAAGCGGAAGCGGCGCCGCTGCATCAAGGCCCGCGACCGCTCCTGCTCGGCGCGGGGGTGAGCGCCGGCGCGATCCGCGCGCCCGTCCCCGATCCTGCGCGGCACTTCGTTCATGCGAGCGCGCCCTGCCCCGTCAGCCATGCTTTCGGGCGGAAATGCGCCCGGAAATCAATGGCGTCTAACCTGAATTAAGCTGCTTCGGCAACCGCCCGGCTGTCAGGCGCGGGCGACGGACTTCCCCCGGCCGATACCCGAATAGACGAGGCCGGCCCGCCGCGCCTCCTCGGGGTCATAGACATTCCTGAGGTCGACGAGAGTCTTGCCGCGCATCTTGCCGGCGATCGTCTCGAGGTCGAGGGCGCGGAACTCGTCCCACTCGGTGACGATGACGAGCGCATCGGCATCCTCGGCGACCGACTGGCCATCGGGCGCGTAGGTGATGCCGGTGATCAGCTTTTCGGCCTGCTCACGCGCCACCGGATCGAACGCCACGACCTCGGCGCCTCGCTTCTGCAGGCCAGCGATCAGCGCCAGCGCCGGCGCATCGCGCATGTCGTCCGTGTTCGGTTTGAACGCAAGGCCGAGGACGCCGATCCGCTTGCCGGAGAGGTCTTCGCCAAGAGCCGTCGCCACTCGCTCGGCGAGGGCATCCTTGCGCTCGTCGTTGACCTCGACGACGCTGCTGACGATCTTCTGCTCGACGCCCGCGGCGGCGGCAGTTTGGAGCAGCGCCAGCGTGTCCTTGGGGAAGCAGCTGCCTCCGTAGCCCGGGCCGGCGTGAAGGAATTTGGGGCCGATGCGGTTGTCGAGGCCGATGCCGCGGGCGATATCCTGGACGTCGGCGTCGACCGCCTCGCACAGGTTCGCGATCTCGTTGATGAAGCTGATCTTCACCGCAAGGAAGGCGTTCGCCGCATATTTGGTCAGCTCGGCGGTGCGGCGGCCGGTGAACAGGATCGGCGCCTGGTTGAGGAACAGCGGACGATAGATTTCGCGGAGCACCTCCCGGGCGCGCTCATCGTCGGCGCCGACGACGATCCGGTCAGGGATCTTGAAGTCGCGGATCGCCGCGCCCTCGCGCAGGAACTCGGGGTTGGACGCGACCGAGATGCCCTCGGCACCCTCCTCGGCGAGAATGTCGACGATCTTGTCACCCGTGCCGACGGGAACGGTCGACTTGGTGACGACCACCGTGCCCGGCTTGATGACGGCCGCAAGCTCGCGGATCGCATTGAAGACATAAGTGAGATCGGCATGACCGTCGCCACGGCGGGCGGGGGTCCCAACGGCGATGAATACTGCGTCCGCGCCCTCGATGCCGGACGCAAGATCGGTCGTGAACGTCAGCCGGCCGCGATCGGCGTTGGCCTTGACGAGGCCGTCGAGGCCCGGCTCCCAGATCGGCATGCGGCCCTGGTTCAGGCCGTCGATCTTGCCCTCGTCCTTGTCGATGCAGCAGACCTGGTGGCCGAAATCGGCGAAGCAGGCTCCCGAAACGAGCCCAACATAACCCGTGCCGATCATTGCGATGCGCATGCTAACTCCGTTGATTTTCTTAGATTCGCGAGCGCCATAGCTGCCGCCCCCGCCATCGTCACCCCGCGAACGCCTATAGTCTCGTTTGAATACAGCGCATTCGGCAGGGCGCTCCCGACAATACCCGACCGGCGCAATGGAAATTCAGTCGCGAATAGAGTATCCTTGATGTTGGCGGCTGGCCCTGGCGAACCGCGGCCGACCGCCTTCAGCTAGCTGGAAGAGGAGGCCGCCGTGCCGCAATCAACCTGCAAGACATTGCGATCGGGGCCGCTCGTCACCTTGGCTGCGTTCGCTTCGACGGCTGCGGCCGCCCGGACCGTTTCCATCCCGTTCAACTCATCGAATTTCTCGAATCCGCTTCGCATCGACAACCGGTACTTCCCGCTTTTGCCCGGAATGGCCTGGACCTACGAGGCGACGGCGCCTGACGGCTGCGAAGTCGACCGAATGCAGGTGACGAGCGATACCAGGCTCCTCGACGGTGTTACGACGCGCGCCGTCCATGACGCTGTTTATGACGGCGACACTTGCGCCGACGCCGCCAGGATAGAGGACACGATCGACTATTATGCACAGGATGACAGCGGCAACGTCTGGTACATGGGAGAGCGCAGTCTGAATTGCGACGGAAGCAAATGCACCCTCGACGAAGGCTCATGGCTCGCCGGCGAGGACATCTTCCACGTCGGGCAGGCGGCCAGGCCCGGCATCATCATGCTCGCACAATTCCGCTCCGGCGATAGTTACCGGCAGGAATTCTATGCCGGTCACGCCGAGGATGAGGCGACCGTGACGGCCTTGAGCGTCCGAACGAAGCTCCGGCGCGCGGACGCGTACCGCCGCAGCTTTAGCGACTGTATCGTGACGAAGGAGTTCTCCCAGCTCGAAAAGGGTTCGATCGAATTCAAGAGCTATTGCCCTAACGTCGGCAATGTCCTGACGATCGAGCACCACGGCAAAGCGGTCAGGTCCGAGCTGACCCAGTTCACCGGGCCATCGGACGCCCTGCGGTTCAGGTCGGTGCGGACGCATTGACGCGCTAGGTCCGAGGGTCGAAGGCTCGGGCGACGCGCAGGGTCTCGATTTCATTTGCAATCGTCCCTACATGGCAGCCCTTCCGATGACCGTCACAACGCTCCCCAAGCCCCCGCGCGTCGGGCTGGTCTCGCTCGGCTGTCCCAAGAACCTGGTCGACAGCGAGCGGATCATGACCAAGCTGCGCTCCGACGGCTACGACATGTCGCCCGATTATGCGGGCGCGGACGTCGTGCTGGTCAACACCTGCGGCTTCCTCGACAGCGCCAAGGAAGAAAGCCTGGAGGCGATCGGCGAGGCGATTGCCGAGAACGGGCGCGTGGTCGTCACCGGCTGCATGGGCAAGGAGGCGGAGGTCATCCGCAACCGCTTCCCCGACGTGCTCGCGATCACCGGTGCGCACCAGTACGAAGAGGTCGTTGCCGCGGTCCACGAGGCGGCGCCGCCGATCCCCTCGCCCTTCATCGACCTGGTGCCGGAGGCGGGACTCAAGCTCACGCCGCGCCACTACAGCTATCTGAAGATCTCCGAGGGCTGCAACCACCGCTGCGCCTTCTGCATCATCCCGCAGCTTCGCGGCGACCTCGCCAGCCGGCGGCCGGACGCCGTCCTGCGCGAAGCCGAGAAACTGATCGTCGCCGGCACCCGCGAGCTTCTGGTCATCAGCCAGGATACCAGCGCTTATGGCGTCGACGTCCGCCACAAGGCCTGGCCGTGGAAGGGCGGCGAGGTCCGCGCCCACATGACTGACCTGGCGCGCGAGCTCGGCAAGCTCGGGGCCTGGGTCCGGCTCCACTACGTCTACCCTTATCCGCACGTCGACAACGTAATGCCGCTGATGGCCGAGGGACTGGTGCTCCCGTACCTCGACATCCCGTTCCAGCACGCGTCGCCCGGAGTCCTGCGCGCGATGCGGCGCCCGGCCAACGACGCCAAGGTGCTGCAGCGCATCCGCTCCTGGCGCGAGCAGGTGCCGGACCTCGCCATCCGCTCGTCCTTCGTCGTTGGTTTCCCCGGCGAGACCGAGGAGGATGTCGCCTATCTCCTCGCCTGGCTCGAGGAAGCGCAGCTCGACCGCGTCGGCGCGTTCAAGTTCGAACCGGTCGAGGGCGCGCCTGCAACCGCCATGAACCTTCAGGTCCCCGAGGACATCAAGCAGGAGCGCTATGAGAAGGTCATGGCCCTCTCCGCCCGAATCTCCGCCGAGAAGCTGGAGCGGAAAGTGGACACCGACATCGAGGTCATCATCGATGCCGTGGACGAAGATGGCGGCGCGACCGGCCGCTCCAAGGCGGACGCGCCGGAGATCGACGGCGAAGTCCACCTCCGCGACGCGGGCGGGCTAGAGCCGGGCCATATCGTCTCGGTCCGGGTCGAGGATTCGGACGAGCACGACCTCTTCGGCGTGCCGCTGGAGATGGTCGCGGCCTGACTGAGCCCCAAGATTTCGCTGGCACCGCGCGGCCTCTGCGGCGAAACGGCGGTCGTTGATCATGCACGAGGACCACGAGGAACGATGACCAAGCCGGGCGACACTGCACCCGAGGTCTCGGAACGGCGGCGGGCGCCCCAGGCGCACGATGCGTTCGCGTCCTTCCCGGAGCGGATTGCCCAGCTCCAGGCCGTGCTGCCCATGGAAGAGCGGACCCGGGCCAACCTCGAACGGTCGCTTACCGGAATCGACGCGCAGGAACGCGAGCGCTTCCTCGCCACGCATGGCGAGCGGCTGCAGGACCTCGCTACCTTCGGGCCGGCCAAATATGCGGACTTCACCTACTGGGCGCACCGCAGCGCGCTCGTCGCCGAATGGCTCGACCTTGACCGGTCGCCGCCGCTCGACATCCTCGACATCGGAATGGGCTCGGGCAGCTTCGCGATGGTTGTCCAGTCGATGGGGCACCGCGTCACGGGGACCGACGTCGCCGACGAATGGTACGACGAGCTCTGCCGTTTGGCGGGCGTGCGGCGTGTCGTCGCTCCGGTCGAGCGTGGCGCGGATTATCGCCCGGTCGAGGACCGCTTCGACCTCATCACCATCATGCTTCCGGTGTTCCACCGCAGGCGGGTCGACGGCCGCCGCGAATATTGGGCGGTCGAGGACTGGCGCCGGTTCCTCGCGGGCCTGCAGCGAGATCTTTTGAAACCCGGCGGCGCGATCTTCATCCTGATGCCCCTCGACAAGAACGATGAGGGTGAGGAGAGCTATTCGCCCGTGCTTGCCTGGGCGGAGGCCCGCGGCGCGACGCTTGGACGGACCCATCCGAGCCAGCCGATCGCGCATATCCTGTGGCGGCCGGTCGAGGCGGAGACGTTCGCTCCGGACAATCGCGACTGACCGTTGCCAGATGCGTGGCGGTCGCTAGTCTCCGCGGCCATGCTGAAGCCCATTGCCGCGCTGCTCGCGCTCACCGCCGCTCCCGCCCTTGCCCAGCCGCTGACTCCGGCGCAGCAGGTCGCGGTCGATCAACTGGTCACCAAGACGCTTGCCGATACGGGCGTCCCGTCGGCCGAGATCGCCATCGTCCGCGATGGAAAGCTCGTCCTCAACAAGGCCTATGGCAAGGCGAACGAGGGGCTGCCGGCCAATCCGGCGCTGCAATATCAGATCGCGTCCAACTCCAAGCAGTTCACGGCGATGGCGATCCTCTTGCTCGCCGATGAGGGCAAGCTCAGCCTCGACGACCACGTCGCCAAATATGTTCCCGGAATCACCGGCGGCGACCGGATCACGATCCGCCAGCTCCTGTCGCACACCTCCGGCCTGCAGGACTTCTGGCCGCAGGATTATTCCTTCGCCGACATGGAGGTGCCGACGACTCCGCAGCATATCGTCGACAAATGGGCGAAGAAGCCGCTCGATTTCGAGCCGGGCACG
>NZ_JAFAVR010000138.1 GCF_019242355.1 Sphingomonas sp.
GCGGGCGAGATGGCTCCTTCGGGCTATGGGTGGCCAAGGCTCGTCAGTCCGTCAGGCCGACGACGGATTTCGCCTTCACAAGGACCGGCGCGCCAATGGCGGCCGCGCGCGCGGCGCCGTCAGCGAGGATCCTGTCGAGCTCGGCGGGGTCGCGGCGGAGTTCATCGAGACGCGACCGGATCGGCGCAATCAGCGCGACCAAGGCATCGGCCAGGGCCGGCTTGAACGTCCCGAAGCCCTGGCCGGCGAAGCGGCCAAGAACCTGATCGACGCTTTCGTCGTTGATTGCGGCGTAGATGCCGACAAGGTTCTGCGCTTCCGGGCGGCCGTCGAGGGCGTCGGCGCTGTCGGGGAGGGGTTCCGGGTCGGTCTTCGCCTTGCGGATCTTCTGGGCGATGTCCTCGTCGCTGTCGGTCAGGTTGATCCGGCTCATGTCGGAAGGATCGGACTTGGACATCTTCGAGCGGCCGTCGCGAAGGCTCATGACGCGTGCCGCCGTGCCGCCGCCGATGTAGGGCTCCGGCACCACGAACAGGTCCGTGGAGAAGTCGGCGTTGAATTTCAACGCGATGTCGCGGGTGAGCTCGATATGCTGCTTCTGGTCCTCCCCGACCGGCACGTGCGTCGCTTGATAGAGCAGAATGTCCGCGGCCTGCAGCACCGGGTAGTCGAACAAGGCCACCGACGCGCCCTCGCGGTTCTTGCCTGCCTTGTCCTTCCACTGGGTCATTCGGTTCAGCCAGCCCATGCGGGCGGTGCCGTTGAGGATCCAGCAGAGCTCGGCGTGGGCCGGGACGGCGCTTTGCGGAAACAGGACAGAGCGTTCGGGGTCGATGCCGCTCGCGATGAGCGCAGCGGCCATTTCGCGGACGCTGCTGCGCCGCTCGGCCGGATCCATATATTCGGATAGCGAATGCAGGTCGGCGAGGAAGTAAAGGCACTCCGTCTCGTCCTGCATCCTGACCCAGCGCAGGATCGCGCCGAGCAGATTGCCGAGGTGGAGGCCGCCCGTCGGCTGAATGCCGGAAACGACGCGGGTAGTCTTCGTGGTCATGCGTTTCTTGTGCCCCGGCCGATGATCAGCTTCACATCGTCGAGCACGAAGGCGCCGGTCAACAGGCAGGCGATGGCATAGACCGCGCCGCCCGCCGCGCAGAGTGCAAAGAGGCCGCCCGCGCGCCTGAGGATCGAGCCAGTCAGGTAGGGGTTGGTCATCGGCGCAATCCAGTAAAGCGCGACGCCCATGGCGACCGAGGCGATGGCAAGGCGCGGAATTCGCCGGCGCAGGCGAGAGTCGGCCTCGAAATGCCCGCGCTTCCTCAGCGTGTGATACAACATCCAGACATTCACGGTAGAGGCGAGCGCGGTCGCCAGCGGCGGTCCCATGTGCTGGAGAGGCAGGATCAGCGCGAGGTTCAGCACCAGGTTCACGCCGATCGAGATCATCGCGAAGCGCATCGGCGTGCGCGTGTCGTGGCGCGCGTAATAGCCGGGCGTGAGGACCTTCACGAGAATGTAGGACGGAAGGCCGATCGAGAAAGCGGCAAGCGCCTGACCGGTCTTGAGGGCGTCGGCGGCGTCGAACTGCCCGTGCTGGAACAGGCCGGCGATGATCGGCACGCCGCAAATCACCAGCGCGACGGTGGCAGGCAGAGTGAAGAACAGGGCGAGCTCGAGTCCGCGGTTCTGGGTAGCCATCGCCTCGGCGTCGGCACCGCGCCCGAGCTGATGCGAGATTGTGGGCAGGAGAACGGTGCCGAGACCGATGCCGATCAGGCCCAGCGGAAGCTGGTTCAGCCGGTCGGCATAATAGATGTACGACACCGACCCGTGCGGCAGCAGGCCGGTGGCGAGGGCGGTCGAAACCAGCAGGTTGAACTGAACCGCGCCCGCGCCCGCGGCGGCCGGGCCGATCAGGCGCATCAGGCGCTTCACCTCGGCGTTGATCGTCGGCCGCTTGACCTTGAGCCGGACGTGGCTCGCCCAGCAGGCCTGGGCAAGCCACAGGAGCTGCAGCGCTCCGCCGACGGTGACCGAGATCGCCTGGTAGCGAGTCGTGCTCAAGGGTTCGTGTGTGTGGAAGAACAGCAAGGCGACGATCTGCGCCACATTGAGGAGGATCGGGGCCGCGGCCGCGACCCAGAACTTATGCAGCGAATTGAGGATTCCGCCGAGCAAGGAGCAAAGCGAGATCAGCATCAGGTAGGGGAAGGTGAACCGCGCGAGCATCACCGCGAAGGCGAATTGCTCGGGCGAGGCGCCGTGAAATCCGAGCGAGATCAGGTAGGTCGCCGGCCAGGCAAGCACTTCGAGCAGCACCGTCATCAGCAGGAGCGCCGGGAACAGGACCGACAGTGCGTCCTCGGCAAACTCGATGCCGTCGGGGAGCCCGGCGCCCTCCGGGTTGGCGACCTTCTTGTTGAACATCGGAATGAAGGCGGCCGAAAACGCGCCCTCGGCGAAGAGCGCGCGGAACATGTTGGGCATGCGCCAGGCGACCGCGAAGGCGTCCGAGGCGAAATTGGCGCCGACGAACTGCGCGAACAGCATGTCGCGGGCGAGGCCGAGCACCCGGCTGGCGAGCGTCAGTCCGCCGACCGATCCCAGCGAACGGGCAAGGTTCATCGGTTCAGTCGCTGAGGAGCAGAGGGGAGCCCAAGAGCCTCGTCGCTTTACGCGTTGCCCTCGGGGGCAGCCGCGGCCAGCGCGCCCTGGTTCTGCATCGCCCCGGCCTGTGCGACATAAGCGGCGGCGAAATCGATCGGCTCGAGCAGCAGCGGCGGGAAGCCCGTGCTGCTGACCGCGTCCGAAACGACCTGGCGAGCGAACGGGAAGAGCAGGCGCGGAGCCTCGACCAGCAGGACCGGGCCAAGCGCATCGTCGGGCACGTTGCGGGCGCCGAACAGTCCGGCGTAAGTCAGGTCGACGACAAAATGCACGCCATTGTCCGACCGGGCAGTGACCTCGATCTTGATCGCGACCTCGTGGAGCTCGTCCGCGACCTTCTGGGCGTTGAGATTGAACTGAACGTCGAGGCCAGGCTGCGCTTCCCACTGGAAGACTTGCGGCGCATTCGGATTTTCGACGGACATGTCCTTGATATATTGGGCGAGAACGCTGAACTGCGCCTCGGTCGAGGAAGCGCCGGAGCCGTTGCTTGCGGGTCCCGAATCCTGCTCAGCCATGAAAGATTCCTTTTACGAATTTCCGATTGTTTCGAGGGGCCGCGGGCAGGGCGGCGCGCCGGCTGGCGCCTAGCAGTCGCAATTATGGGGCGCAATGGCGGGTTCGTGCGTTCGACCGGTTGGAATCCTTGCGCCGGGCGCACTATGTCCGATAGACGCGTCGAAAGAATGGAAAACTGAAGCTTGGCCGTTATCGTAATCCTCGCGCTTGTTGCCCTGTTCATCGGGCTGCGCTTGTACAGCGTGCTCGGCGAGCGGACCGGCCATGAGCAGCAGCAGCCGATCCTGAAGCCCGCGGAGACCGAGGCAGCAACGCTCGGGCGGCGCCCGGCGCAGGTCCCGGCGCCGCAGCCTGCGGTCCAGGATCCGGCCGACCTTGCCTATCTGCCGACAGCTGGACCGGGCGTTCGTGCGATCCTTGCCGCCGACCCGACCTTCGACGTTGGCGGGTTCCTCGAGGGCGCCAAGGCCGCGTATCGGCTGATTCTCGAAGCGTTCTGGAAAGGCGACCTCGACACCGTCCGCAGCCATGTCGACGCCCACGTCTACGAAACCTTTTCCGAAGCGGTCGAACAGCGAAAGTCCGAAGGGCTGACGCTGGACAACCGGCTGGTAGGGATCGACCAAGTCGTGATCGCGGAGGCCAATCTGGAGCGCAGTGTGGCGTTGCTGACGGTGCGGTTCGAGGCGGACATCGCTGCGGTGACTCGCAACTCGGCCGGCGAAGTGGTCGCCGGCTCGCTGAGCGACGCCGTTCAGACGCGCGACTTGTGGACCTTCCGCCGCGACACCGCGTCGCGCGATCCCAACTGGCTGCTGATCGAAACCGACGAGGAGGAGTGAGCGCCATCCGACGGGCGCTGACGCTCGCCTCCATCGCTCTTCTGGCCGCCTGTGCGAAAACCGTGCAGGTGCCGGCCGTTCCGCCGCCGCCCCTTCCGCCCGTCGCCCAGCCGCCGCCGGTGCCTGTTCCGCCGCCACCGCCGCCGACCGCACGCGCAGCCGGGATCAGGATCGTTTCGCCTCCGGCGACGCTCGATGAAGCCGCGGCCGAGCGGGCGCTTGCCGCGTTCCGGATCAGCTGCCCGGTGCTGGTCAACCGGACCGACGCCTCGCAATTGAGCGCCGGGAGCGACTGGGTGCAGGTCTGCAGCGATGCCGCGATGGTCCCGCCTGGCGGCGCCGGAGCCTTTTTCCAGGGCAACTTCGACTGGACCCAGGTGGCCGATGGCAAGGCGTTCGCAACCGGCTATTACGAGCCGACCATTCAGGGTTCGCGAGTGCCGATGCCGGGCTACGCGCCGATCTACGGCGTGCCGGCGGATCTCGTGCGCTGCACCCGTCCCGACGGCACCACCGGCCGGGGCCGGGTCGACGCGACGACGGGCACCTGCGGACCCTATTACAGCCGCGCGGAGGTCGAGGACGGAGCGCTCGCGAGCAGCACGATACCGATCGCGTGGGCGGCCGATCCGCTTGAATTATTCTTCGTCGAAATCCAGGGCTCAGCGCGCGTGATGTTCCCCGACGGCACCAGCATCCGCATCGGCTATGCCGACCAGAACGGGCTGCCCTACACGCCGATCGGCAAGCTGCTGCGCGACCGCGGCCTGCTTCCGCCCGGCGGCGCCAACATGCAGGCGATCAAGGCATGGATCCGCGCCAACCCGGACCAGGGCCGCGAGCTGATGCGCGAAAACCAGTCCTACATCTTCTTCAAGGCGCTGGACGGTCCGGGTCCGCTCGGCTCGATGGGGGTTGCCGTCACGCCGCATGGGACGGTCGCGGCCGACGCCCATTTCGTGCCGATGGGCGCGCCGGTCTTCCTCGCGATGGACCGGCCCGAGCCCAATGGCCTCTGGGTCGCCCAGGATGTCGGTGGCGCGATCAAGGGCTCCAATCGGTTCGACACCTTCTGGGGCGGCGGCCCGGAGGCGGAGGCGCTCGCGGGCGGCATGTCCGCGAGCGGCCAGGCGCTGGTGCTTCTGCCCAGGGGCGTAGCGGCCCGTGCGCTCGCTCAGCCCTGACGAAGCCGAGGCCTGGGCCAAGGTCACCGCGACGATCCGCCCGCTCTCGCGCGATCGCATTGAGCCGGACCAGACGATCGAGGTCTCCGCGGAGGAGCCTCCGCCGCGACCGCGCAAGCCGGCAGCAGTTCCAGCGCCCAAGCCGAAACCGTCCAGGCGACCCGAACCGGGAACGACCCTCGACGGCACCTGGGACCGGCGGCTGCGCTCAGGCAGCATCCAGCCGGACCGGGTCCTCGACCTCCACGGCATGACGCTCGACGTCGCATGGACCGCGATCGACCTAGCGCTGGAGCAGTCGGAGGCGCGCGGCGACCGGGTGTTGCTCCTGATCACCGGCCATCACCGGCCGGGTGCGACGCCGGTGCAACGGGGCAAGATCCGCGCCGCCATCCACGACTGGCTTGCGGTCTCCCGGCACGCGGGCGCGATTGCGGCCGTGCGTGGCGCTCATCCCCGTCACGGCGGAGGCGGCAGCCTGTACATCGTGCTGAGGCGCCGCTGACGGTTTCTTAACCCTGTCCGGCTAATCGACGCAGTTCCGGCGAGCGTTCGCCGTCGCCGAGGGCGCTGAACAACCAATGAAAGCAGGCACGGCCCAGAAGATCAGCAACACGATCCTGTCGTGCACGGCCGGGTTTGCGTCCTTTGTCTTTTCCCTCGCGACCCTGATCTACATCACTTCGCTGGATCAGAAGATCGTCGCTGCGATCGTCGCCGGGACCTTCTGCCTCTTGATCAGCTACGTCGCGTCCGAGCGGCCCAACAGCGAGAGCGCAAGGGCACTTGCGGCGCTGGGCGATCGGCTCCTGGCGGTAGAGGAGGGCGACCTCGTCTCACCGGCGCCTGCGGTGGTCCGGCAGACGATGCCGAAGCTTGCGACGGCCGTCGACACATTGTTCGCCGAAGTCCGCGCGTCCATCGAGAATGCCCACGCGCTCGGGATGTATGATCCCGTCACGTCGCTTCCGAACCGACTCCATTTCCGATCGGAGGCGGACAAGTTGCTAGGCGAAGCGCGGTCAGGAACCAGCTGCGCCATGCTGTTCGTCGACCTGGACCGCTTCAAGGTCGTCAACGACAGCCTTGGCCATGCTCGCGGCGACCAGCTCTTGATCATGGTCGCCAACCGGCTGCGGGTGCTGGTCAATTCCGAGTTCACCGGCAGCGCCCGGACCCGGCCGCTGCTCGCTCGGCTGGCAGGCGACGAATTCACCCTGTTCTTCCCAGAGGTCCCATCGATCGCCGAGGTGGAGCGGATCGCGCGGCGGCTCGTCCAATCGATCGCGGAACCGTTCGAGCTCAATTCGCACAACGTCGATATCGGCGCCTCGATCGGAATCGCCTGCGCGCCCGAGCACGGCAACAGTGTCGAATCGCTGATGCGCGCGGCGGACATCGCCATGTACCGCGCAAAGGCCAGCGGCGGCGGCCAGCACTCGCTGTTCAGCGAGCAGCTTGCTGCGGATTATCAGGACAAGGTCGACACCGAGAAGGCGTTGAGCGAGGCCGTCCAGCGGGGCGAGTTCCAGCTCGTCTACCAGCCGCAGATGAGCCTTATCACGGGGGAGACCTGCGGCGCCGAGGCGCTGTTGCGCTGGAACCACCCGCGCGATGGGCTGAGGCTTCCGGCGACGTTCATCCCAGTGGCTGAGCGGACCGGGATCATCTCCGAGATCGGGGATTGGGTGGTCGGCGAGGTCGCGGCCGTGCTCGGCAACTGGCAGCGGACCGGCTTCGATCAGCGCCTGTCGTTCAACATCAGTCCGCGCCAGCTCGATCGGCCGGACTTCTTCGCGCGCTTGAGGGATGCGTTCGCCGATGCGCAGGTACCGCTATCCAGCATCGAGCTCGAGTTCACCGAGAGCGCGGCGATGCAGGTCAGCGACGGCGTCCTGGGCGAGATTGCAAGCCTAAGGGACAACGGCGCAACGATCGCCATGGACGATTTCGGTACCGGCTACTCGAACCTCGCGCGGCTTCGGTCGATGCCGCTCGACCGGGTCAAGCTCGATCCCTGGCTGACGGCCGATATCGAGCATTCGGAACATGCGCGGGTCATCATCCAAGCGGTTGTCCAGCTGATCCGGGGAGTGGGATGCGAGATTGTCGCCGAGGCGGTCGAGACGGTCGCGCAGGCGGATATCCTGCGCGCCATGGGCTGCGATGTCATCCAGGGCTTCGTTTTTTCGCCGGCAATGCCGGAAGCCGAGTTCGTCGCCTGGGTCGGTAGCGGCCGCCAGACCGCAAAGTCGGTCGCGTAGCAGGGGCGGGCGCCTAGCCGACCAGCTTGTGGACGATCCGCTCGTAGATCCTCGATAGCTGCTCAATGTCGGCGATGGCCGCGCTTTCGTCGAGCTTGTGCATGGTCGCATTGGGCAGGCCAAAGTCGACCACCGGGCACAGTGCGATCAGGAAGCGCCCGTCGGACGTGCCGCCGCTGGTCGACAGCTCGGGGGTGATGCCGGTCTCCTCCCGGATGGCGTCGACGACAAGGTCGTAGAGCGCGCCGCGCGGTGTCAGGAAGGCCTCGCCGGAAATCCGCGAACGAACCGTCGCGCCTGGCGCCTCGCGTGCCGCGATCTCCTCGACCATCCGGACGAGGTCCGCGCCCTTGTGCAGATTGTTGAAGCGGATGTTGAGCTGTGCCGTCGCCGACCCTGGGATGACGTTGCTCGCGCTGGTCGGGGTCGACAGGGCGGTAAATTCGAGGTTCGAAGGCGGAAAGTCATCGGTGCCGCCGTCGAGATGGACCGCGTCGAGTGCGGCGATCACCCGGGCCAGCGGCGGGACGGGGTTTGTTGCGCGGTGTGGATAAGCGACGTGGCCCTGAACGCCCGGAACATCGATCCACATGTTGACCGAGCCGCGGCGGCCGATCTTGATCGTGTCGCCTAGCCGCTCGACTGAGGTCGGCTCGCCGATAAGGATCATGTCGGGGCGGATCGAGCGCTCGTTCAGCCAGTCGATGATGCGCGGCGTGCCGAAGGTCGCATAGCCTTCCTCGTCGCCGGTGATGAGGAGCGACAAGGTGCCACCCCGCTGTTCGATCCGCGAGACGGCAGCGACGAATGCGGCGACGGCGCTCTTCATGTCGTTCGCGCCGCGGCCGACCAGCCGGCCGTCGATGACCTTCGCTTCGAACGGACCGGCGCTCCAGCCTTCGCCCGGCGGCACCACGTCGAGATGGCCGGCGAAGCCGAAATGCGGCGCGCCGGAACCGCGGATCGCGACCATGTTCTCGGTCGGTCCGTCAGGCGCTTCGCCAAGCATCCAGCGATGGACGGCG
The DNA here is from genome assembly GCF_019242355.1 of Sphingomonas sp. GTDB lineage: Bacteria > Pseudomonadota > Alphaproteobacteria > Sphingomonadales > Sphingomonadaceae > Sphingomicrobium. The sequence goes on from NZ_JAFAVR010000138.1 coordinate 8,502, forward strand.
AAGCCGAGGGGCTCCAGCGCAGCCGTGAGCAGGTCGAACACGCCGCCACTCGCCGGAGTGACGCTCGGGCAGCGGATGAGTTCGGCGGCGAGCGCGACCGGATCGATCGGATTGATCATCCCGGGCACCTAGCAAGCATTCGACGAGAGGCAAATCGCGGTCGGACCGATCGCTTGATGCACTCACGGATCGATCACGAAGGTCTCGCCTTTGCGAGACGGCGGGCCCGTTGTTGTCGACCAATCGAAACCCACTTGCGCTTCCGCTACAAATGTAGCACGCTACAAATGTAGCACGATGATCGTGCCGCCTTGAACAGGGGACTATCATGCCGCGCAGCCTGCGCCTTTCGCTCCTTGCCGGGACGGCAAGCCTTCTCGCCGTTCCCGTCGCCGCGCAGACCTCGCCGGCGCCGACAAGCGATCCGGCGGTCGCGCCGGCTCCTCAGGGGGCGGATGCGGGGGCCAAGCGGGTGTACACCCCGGCGGACTTCGCGCGCTTTGCGCCCAAGACGGCCTACGACATGCTGGTCCAGGTGCCGAGCTTCACCATCCGCGTGCCCGATCCCACCGAGCGCGGCCTCGGCCAGGCGAGCGAGAACGTGCTGATCAACGGCGAGCGTATCAATAACAAGAATTACACAGGAGGGGTCGGCGGCGCCGTCGACCAACTGCAGCGCACGCCTGCCGCGACCGTAGAGCGGATCGAGATCATCAATGCCGCCAGCCTCGGCATCGCCGGCCTTTCCGGCGAGGTCGCGAACGTGATCCTGAAGTCGGTCACCAGGTCGACCGGCCAGATCGAGTGGGATCCCACCTTGCGCGCCCATTATGCGAAGCCGGAACTGTACGGCGGCCTGATCAGCTATTCGTCCAAGGCCGGTCCCGTGAGCTACACCCTGTCGGTCGAGAACCAGGCGGGTCGCGGAGCCTTCGGTGGGCCGATCCTGATCTACGACCAGGACCACAACCTGACCGAGAGCCGCCGAGAGATCTACCACTCCGAATATGATGCCCCGGTCTTCCAGGGGAAGTTCGCCCTTGACGGACCCGGCAGCTCCGTCGGCAACCTGACGCTCAGCTATACGCCTTATTGGAACCCGGCCTACCAGGCCGACGATCGAGTCGCGATCACCGGGGTCACGAGCCACCGCCTCATCACCACCACGCAGAACGGCTATCTCGGCGATATCAACGGCGATTACGAGTTCGCGCTCGGCCCGGGTCGATTGAAGCTGATCGGGCTTCGCCACTGGCAACACGACCCGGCGATGTCGACATTGGTCATGTCGTACGACGACGGCCAGCCCGACACGGGATCGCGCTTCACCAACGACACCCATTCGAGCGAGACGATCGATCGTGGAGAATATCATTGGAAGACGGGGAAGAACGACTGGCAGGTGACCTTCGAGCGGGCGTTCAACTCGCTCGATCAGAAAGGTGGCTATTTCCTGCTCGACCCCAGCGGCGATTTCGTCGAGCAGCCATTCCCTGACGGATCGGGCAAGGTCACCGAGGTTCGTTACGAAGGCCTGGCGACCCTCAGTCGGCCTTTGACGTCGAAGCTCGACTTGCAGGCCGCCGCGGGTGCTGAGGTGTCCCGCCTGGACCTGGTCAACGACGACCAGCCGGCGCGCAGGTTTTTTCGGCCCAAGGGCAGCATCGACCTGGGCTGGCATCCCTCGAAGGGTTGGGACCTGAGCCTCAAGCTTCGCCGTCGGGTCGGGCAGATCGATTTTTCCGACTTCATCTCGCAGGAGCATCTCAGTTCCGACCGCGAGGATGCGGGCAATCCGAACCTGGTGCCGCCGCAAAGCTGGGAGGTCGAGACGGAGGTCGGCCGCGACCTTGGCCGGTGGGGCAAGACCCGGCTGAACCTGCATTACTACCGGGTCCAGGACATTATCGACGTGATCCCGATCGGCGAGGACGGGCAGGGGATCGGCAACTTGCCGCGCGCCGACCGCTTCGGCTTCGAAAGCAAGAGCACATTGCTGTTCGACCCGGTCGGCTGGAAGGGAGCGAAGCTGGACTTCACGATCGGCGCGGAAAAAACGTCGGTGCGCGACCCGCTCACGCACGAGAAGCGCGAAATCACCGGGGTCCGTGATCGCTGGCTGGATGCCCAGCTGCGCGACGACATCCCGGGCACGCAGATCGCCTGGGGCGCTTACGCGCAGTACAACCACTATGCGCGATATTATTATCTTACGGAGGTTTTCAGCTCGCAGGACCTGCCGTGGATCACCGGCTTCTACGTCGAGGACAAGAATGTGTACGGGGCTACGGTCCGGTTCACGGTCGATAATGTCCTGAACGGTCGCCACCTCGTCGACCGCGCCGTTTACGCTGGCTTTCGCGATCGGGCTCCGGTCAGCTTCTTTGAGAGACATGACGAGCTGGTCGGGCCCTTGTTCTCGCTCACCGTCAAGCGGAGCTTTTGAAGGGCCGGCGAACTGCTGTAGGGCGGTGCAATGCCGAAAATCGACCTGGAGTCCGTCACTCAGACCAACCGTACCGGCTACCCGGCGCCATTCGACGAGGATGTCGCGGGTCGCTTCATCCGGCGACTGGCGCCAGCGAGCGGCCTTACCGATTTCGGCGCCAGCCACGTCGTCCTGAAGCCCGGCGCCTGGTCGTCGCAGCGGCACTGGCATGATGGCGAGGACGAGTTCCTGGTGATGCTGGACGGGGAGGCGGTGCTGGTCGAAGACGATGGGCCCGTCACTCTCCGGCCCGGCGACGTTGCCGCCTTTCCCAAGGGAATCAGCAACGGCCATCATCTGCGCAACGACAGCGGCCGGGACTGCGCCTTCATCGTGATTGGGGGCGGCGCGTGCACAGGCGGTTCCTATTCCGACATCGACATGATGTTCACGGCGGACGGCGCCTATATGCACAAGGACGGAACGCCCTATCCACCGCGCCGCTGACGTCATTAAGGCGCCGTTTAACCTTTGTTAGCTACGGAGGGTTCGTGCCGGATTCGGCACGCTTTCCTCCCAATCGGGCAGAGTACGCCCGATCACTGGGCCGCCAGCTCCAGGGCCGGCGGCCCTTCTTTTGGTTGGTATCCTCGCCTAAGGGCCGCGACGATGCTCTACCTCTTCATCAAGGCGACCGTCTCGGGCGTCATCGTCGCCGCCGTTTCCGAGATTGCCCGGCGATATCCGGGTTGGGGAGGACTCGTCGCGTCGCTGCCGCTGACGTCGATCCTGGCGATGATCTGGCTGTGGCGCGACTCCGGCGATACGGGGCAGGTCGCTACGCTGTCGGGATCGATCATCTGGTTCATCCTGCCGTCGCTGCCGATGTTCGTCGCGCTTCCGGCGCTTCTTCGGTTGGGACTCGGATTTTGGGCCAGCCTTGCGATCGTCATTGCGGGTACGCTGGCGCTCTACGCCGGGATGTTCTGGGCGGCGCCGAGGATCGGCATCAAGCTATGAAGCCCTTCGCTGTGGTCCTCCTTTCGGGCGGGCTGGACTCAATGGTCTGCGCCGGCCTGGCTCGGGAGGCGGGATTCGCGGTAGTCGGACTCACCATCGACTACGGCCAACGGCACAGGGTCGAGCTCAATGCCGCTCAGGCGATCGGACAGCGGCTGACGGACAGGCAGGTGGTGCTCCCGCTCGATCTGCGAGCGTTCGGCGGATCTGCGCTGACCGCGGACGTCGAGGTGCCCAAATGCGGAGTCGGGGAGGGCATTCCGGTCACCTACGTGCCGGCGCGCAACACGATCTTCCTCAGCCTGGCGCTCGGCTTCGCGGAGACGAGCGGGGCGCGCGACATCTTCATCGGCGTCAACGCGCTTGATTATTCGGGCTATCCCGACTGCCGGCCGGAATTCATCGCCGGTTTTGAACAGCTCGCGAATCTCGCCACGAAGGCGGGAGTCGAGGGCGACAGGTTCACGATCCACGCGCCGCTCCAGCACTTGAGCAAGGCCGATATCGCAAGGGAAGCGGCGCGGCTCGGGCTTGATGCGGGGCTCAGCCACAGCTGCTACGATCCGATGCCCGATGGGCGTCACTGCGGCCGCTGCGACGCTTGCCGGCTTCGGGCGAAGGGATTTGCCGAGGCGGGGATCGCCGATCCCACCCGTTACGTGGACGGCTGACGCCTATTCGGCGTTGGTCGCGTTCGCTGTGTTGACGGTCGCGGTGCTGTGGTCGGACGTGGCCGGGACTTTCTTGCCGAGCTTGTGGGTCTGTGTCGAAGACGAGGTCGCCGCGTTGGTGGAATTGCCCGTTGCCTCTCCGTTGTCGATCGCCGTGTCATTATAGGCGACGTCGGCTGCCATATTGGCGTCTGCTCCGGTCACGGCATCGATCGCGGTGACGTCGTTCGACGCGATGTTGTCGGCCGACAGGCTCTCGTCGGCATTGCCGCTGTTGGCGACCTGGTCGGTGTTCTTGCAGGCGGAGAGGGCAAGCGCGGCGCCCGCCACGAGAATCAAAGTGCGCATGCGATCACTCCCACAAAAAAAGAGGCTGCCGGGAGATACCGGCAGCCCCTTGATACGCCAACGTCTCCCTGACGGGAGACGTCGAAATTACATCGCGTTGTTCGCAGCCGCGTTCGCGTTGTTGGCGGCGGCGTTCGCATTGTCGGCAGCCATGTTGGCGTTGTCCGCAGCGTTCATGTCCGTCGCGTTCATGTCCGTGGCGTTCATGTCCGTCGCGTTCAGGTCCGGCGTCGTCGCATTCACGTCCGTCGTCGTGAGGTTCTCGTCGACGTTCATGGTGTTGTTGGCGTTGTCGTTGCTGCTGCAAGCCGCAACCGCCAGGGCCGCACCAGCGACCAGGATAAGAGCACGCATTCAAGACTCCCTAGATTATTGCGATCTGCAGCGGTCGCCCGCGTCGCAAATCGCGCGCACAATAGTCTGAAGGGCGAGTTTGCATCAAGAGACTTTGCACGGTTCTTCCAAACCGTTGAGAAACTGCGAGAAACTGCTCTTCAAGGCGGCATCAACACTTGCCATGCCGATTTGTTTCCCAAGCTCGGCAAGGCTCGTGACGCCATATTCGGCAATGCCGCAGGGCACGATGCCGGAGAAATGGGAGAGGTCGGGATCAACGTTGATCGAGAAGCCGTGAAGCGTGACCCAGCGCTTCACTCGCACCCCCAGAGCGCCGATCTTCGCTTCCGCCGGGCCGTCGCCGACCCAGATCCCGATGCGGCCCGGCGCCCGGTGGGCCGCGATTTCGAGCTCGGCAAGAGCTGCGATCATCCAGCCTTCGAGCCGGTTGACGAAGCGGCGTATGTCCTGCCCACGCTTTTGGAGGTCGAGCATCAGGTAGCCGACCCGCTGCCCCGGCCCGTGATAGGTGTACCGTCCGCCGCGTCCGGCCTCGAAAACGGGAAATCCAAGCGGATTGAACAGCTCGGCGGGGTCTGCGCTGGTCCCGGCCGTGAACAACGGGGGATGCTCGAGCAGCCATATGCACTCGGGCGCGGCCTGCTCGCGGATTGCCGCCGCGCGCTCCTCCATGAAGCGCAGCGCTTCCGGATAGGCCACCAGGCCCTCCGATACGCGCCACTCGATCTCGCCTCCGTCTGTCACCGCGCCGACATGGCTTTGCGCGCGGTCCGCGGCAAGCGCCGTTGCGCGTGAGGCCGCTGCTCCGCATAAGGCGATCCGCAACAACGGGGGACTGGATGGGCAAGCTGTCGATTTCGCGAGCGTGGGACGAGGCGAGGGCCGTGCTCGCTCGCGATGGACGGTTGCTGGTCACCGTGGCGCTAGCCCTGCTCGTGCTCCCGGCGATCATCGTGGGCGCCGCGATCCCGGGCGGCATCGGCGCCGCTATGTTCATGGCGCTGCAGGGGCAGTCAGTGCCGATGTTCGCACTGCTTTTCGTGGTTCTTGTCATCATGCTCGTCGGGCAGCTCGCCGTGACCCGGCTCGCGATCGGCCCGTCCGTCAGCGTCGGCGGAGCCATCGCCCACGCGGTCCGGCGTTTGCTGGTCTACATTGGTGTCGGGCTGCTCGTCGGCGCGGCGATCATGCTGGCGCTGATCGCCGGCGCGATCATCATCGGCTTGGCATCCGGCCCGTCCGTCACTCAGCAGCAGCTCGAGACGTCCCCTGCGGTCGCGATCGCGGTCCTCGTGATGGTGTTGGTCTACCTCTTCCTGCTGACGCGCATCATCTCGATGGCGGCGGCAGTCACCAGTGCCGAGCATCTTGGAGTCATCGGCACCCTGCGCCGCTGCTGGTCGCTGACTCGAGGGCATTTCTGGCGGCTGTTCGGCTTCCTGGTCACCTTTTTCATCGGAACCGGGATCCTCTTGTTCGCGATCAGTTCAGTCGTGGGACTCGCTGCGGAACTGCTGTTCGGAAAGCTCGAGCCGATGGCCGCGAGCACGTTGGTAGTCGGTCTGGTCGACGGCGTGGCAAGCGGCGCGGTGACGCTGCTGCTGTGGGTCATGCTGGCGGGAATCTATGTCCAGCTGACATCCGTTGCCGCTCAGCCGACGGTCCCCAACAGTGGAATCTGAGGTGCGCAGCCGGCTGGAAGCACGCCTAGAAGCCGGGGATCGGGAAAGCGCTCTACTGCCCGCTTGTAAGGGGTGAAGCCCGCTCGCCGGTATGCGGCGAGCGCGGCGGGGTGGTCCAGCGAGCAGGTGTGGACATGGACGCGCTCAATTCCGTCGCGCCAGGCTCGGTGGACCGCTTCGGCCAGCAGCCAGCGGCCGTGGCCCTGCCCGGACATGCTGGGCACCAGTCCGACGAAGGCAAGCTCGCACGCGCCCGGTTCGCGGAAGTCGAGTTCGAGCATTCCCGCGTCCCGGCCATCGCCGTCGACCACGGCGAACAGCTCGACACGGGGATCGCCGATGATCGCCTGGAGCTTTGAATCATCCATGATCAGCCGTGAGAACCACAGCCAGGGCGCGCCAACCCGCCGGAACAGGTCGCGGTATTCGGCGGAGGTCGGGTTTGCCATTGGCCGCAGTGAAAGGGGGGAGGGCGGCGCTGTCACGTCCGGCCGCTGCCGCATCTCGAGATAGGTGACAACCGCAGCAAGCTGTCCCGCCGCGAGCTCGTCACAGCTCATG